>JAZRRF010000030.1:0-72290 GCA_045650465.1 Alistipes sp. | reverse complement strand
AGTTCGTCATCGAGCATATCGCACTTGGTGATTGCAAGGAGACGCTCCTTATCGAGAAGCTCAGGGTTGTACTGAGTAAGCTCACCGAGGAGAATCTCGTAATCCTTAGCGATGTCGTCGCTATCGGCAGGCACCATGAAGAGTAGTACGGAGTTACGCTCTATATGACGAAGGAAGCGAGTACCAAGACCGCGACCCTCGTGTGCGCCCTCAATGATACCTGGGATATCCGCCATGACGAATGAGTGGTCATCACGCACAGATACGATACCGAGGTTTGGCTCAAGCGTTGTAAAGGCGTAGTTAGCAATCTTTGGCTTTGCAGCAGATACCACAGAGAGAAGTGTGGATTTACCAGCATTAGGGAAGCCCACCAAACCTACATCTGCAAGCACTTTCAACTCAAGGATAAAGGCACCCTCAGCGCCCTCCTCGCCTGGCTGTGCATAGCGTGGTGTCTGGTTTGTTGCGGTGCGGAAGTGCCAGTTACCAAGACCTCCACGACCACCCTTGAGCAATACAAGTTGCTCACCATGCTCGGTAACTTCACCTACAACCTCGGTGTATGTCTCGCCAGTCTCCTCATCGGTAAACACCTGCTTTGCCACAGTGCCGAGGGGTACTGGGATGATGATATCCTTGGCATCAGCACCTGTAGAGCGTGCGCCATGGCCATTCTCGCCATCCTCAGCAAACTGGTGACGCTTATACTTTAGGTGAATAAGTGTCCAATACTGGCTATCGCCCTGAAGGATGATGCTACCACCCTTACCGCCATCGCCACCATCGGGACCACCAAACGCTACAAACTTCTCACGACGGAAGTGACACGAGCCTGCGCCACCATGTCCTGAGCGTGCAAATATCTTTACATAATCTACAAAGTTGCTTCCTGCCATACGGGATATTATATATATAAATAAGTAATACTCTATCTATTTCGGCTACAAAGGTAGTAAAAAAAGTTGAAGGAGTGTGACCTGTAGATAAATTTCAGTCATCACCACCCCTTCAACGCACTATTTTACAAGGTAAAAGTCTCCTTGCAGATAATCTTTGGACTATATAACAGGGCGGATAACAAGACCCATACTACGCACACTCTTGTCGTAGCCATGTTTCTTCTCCGAGAAGAAGATATATCCTGCAAAGTTGTCTGACTCAGGCGCAGGCTGTGAGCTCCAGTAGCCACCATACGAACCCTTAGTAATGGTGGAAGCACCTTCACGATAGCCCGCAGCAGGCAGGAATATGCTATTTCCATTAGCTGCCGTAACCAACATTCCATTTACACCCTTCTGCGCTGTCCACCTCCAGGTGCAGTTACCGAGAAGCTCTTGACACTCCTCGGCTGTAGGCAGACGCCAGCCATGCTCCCATATCTGAGCGGCAGCATCATACTCCTTGTTGCCAGATATGTCAGCGAAGCTATTACCATAAGTTTTGCTATTGCCAAAGGTATAACTCTCCTTTGATGCTACCTCGCCCCAGGCAAAGTAGTCGCCATAGCTCTCAGGAGTGCTTGCTCCGATATTACAACTTGCCCACTTAACACTCAACCCCAAATCCACAGCCTCGACACCCTCAGGTGCAACAATAGGAGCGCTCGGAAGCACAGGTGTGTTATCTTTCTCGGTATCACATGACCATAATAACATAGCCATAAGCATGGTCGCAAAGAAATGTTTCATAGTAGTATAGGTTTTAGTTGATCTCGATTACATCACAAATTTACACTTTTATTCTTAAAAACAGAAATACTTCATCATAAGCAGATAATAACCTTAGATTAAAAGCAATATGATAAACCTACACCTATAGATACTACAGAACGGCTGTTAGATGCAGGCATAACTCTTTTAACCATGGATGTTGGCAGGTAGTGATGATATGTTACATCGGCATACAACCTACAATTGCCTATTGGCCACATCAGCTTTGCACCAATATCCGCTGTTACGGCTAAGCCACGACCAAAGTTTTCTACCCCGTTTGTTATATACTCACCCCACTGCCATGACGGTGTAATACCAGCATGTAGTTCAAGGTACGACGGTTTAGGTGTTACCTCCGAGAGTAGATACCACCCTACTGAGTCAGCCACAGGCGTAGTGTCAGGATAGTATTCACCATTGTAGTAGTGACCAAGGCTATGTTCACTACGAGCCATTCTGCCTGAACACCAACTAAAATGCAATGGAACAGCCACCCCACTACCTGCAATAGGGCTACTAAATATATACGACAAACCCGTTCTGAAGCCTAAATTATTATAGGTATATGTTGCATAGTGTATTGCCACCCTATGTCGCGCAACATCTTCTTGTACACCTACGGGGACATCTACACCATACTCTACACCCGCTTCCATACTACCTATTTTAGGCATAGCTGTATCACTCTGCGCATAGCCAACAAATGGTAACATCAGCAGCACAAACAACACTTTAATCAAATCTCTCATATTACCTAACATCATTTGATTACATCACAAATTTACACTTTTATTCTTAAATATACAAATGCTTGCAAGAATAACCGCGCAGTTTTAATATTAGGTAGTTCGTTGTTTGGATACGATGGGTATTATTGGGTAGTGTGGGTAGTGTGGGTAGCGTGGGTAGTGTGGGTAGTGTGGGTAATAGGTTGTGCGGTAGTCCGTGTTGTCAACATCGTACACTCTGCACTGCCATGCAATAATATAATACTCGCGCTTACCCATGATACCCATAATACCCATGATACCCACCGACTGCGCATATAGACCTCGCGGGGCATTCTTTAGCTCCACGACCCAATTTCTTGTCAGAAGCCGTAAGATGTGGTACATCGTAAAATAAAACACTCTGGGATAGTACTTGTAGTACAGCCCAGAGTGTTGTTTTTGGGATGTGCCGCAGATTGCGGCTTATCACAAGAAATTATTTGTCGAATTTAGCTTTAGCTTTTTCCAACTGTCTTTTAATTATATCCATTGAATTATCTATCGCCTCCTCAAAGGTAAATGCTCGCTCCTCAACACGGATATCGCCACCAGGGACATGGAGCGACACTACTACTACTTTGTTGCCCTTTTCTGAGTCTGGATCAAGGCGTAGAGTAACCTCTACATCACCAGCTCTATCATCGACAAAGCGATCCAATCTATCCATCTTCTTCTGAATGAAATCAAGCAGAGGTTGTCCTGCATCGAATTTTACTGACTGAATCTGTACGTTCATAGGTCATAAAGTATTAAGTTTATATCTAATGTCCTTGCTCGCGTGGCAGGGACTGTCCAATCTAACTATCACGCTCGTGCGGATGTGCGCTCGAATATACCTCCTTCAGCCTCTCAAAGTCGGCGTGGGTATATACTTGTGTTGCACGCAGAGAGCTATGTCCTAAGAGCTCCTGTATCTCGCGAAGGTCTGCTCCATAATTGAGCAGATGTGTGGCGAAGGTGTGGCGAAGCACATGTGGCGAGGTCTTACCCTGTACACCTGAGCACTTTAGCTTACTCTCGACTATTCGCTGCACAGCACGGCGATTGATACGCTCCCCTTTCTGAGATAAAATTAGTGCTTTTTTTTGACCTATGCAAATATTTTGCGAAGAATTTTGACTAAAATACTTTTTTAGTATCTCGCCCAAAGATTTCACTATTGGCTGAACACGCTCTTTACCACCCTTACCCATCACGCGTATATAACTGAAATCTGCCGCAACATCCTCCCTATTCGCCTCGACAAGCTCCGAGAGTCGCAGACCACAGGTGTATATAAGAAGTAGTATAAGCGCATCACGCAGACGAACCTCATCATCCGAGGCTATATCCCCCTTTAGCTCCTCTACCACATCCATCATACGGCTATCAGGCACAAAGGTTGGAAGACGCTTAGGGGTCTTAAATGTTGATACACCGCGCATGATATCGTGCTTTGCGTAACCACACTTACGCAACCAGCTCCAGAAGCTACGCAACGATGCTAAGTAACGGTTTACGGATGTAGCCTTAAGGTCCTGTTTCTCGAAGAGATATATCGCCCAATCGGTTATATTTTCGCGTGTGATGCTCTCCGTGTCGAAACTCTCAGCATCGACACCAAGCCACGAAAGAAAGGCGTATATATCGTGACGATAGCCCGCTACTGTATGCGCCGAATAGCGGCGCTCAGCCTCGAGCGTCGTGCAGAATTGCTCAACCCTGTTCATGGTTAAGATTTTCTCTACTTGAAGAACTTATACTGAAATATTAACAGATAGACTACGGCTATCGAAATATATGAGTCAGCAACATTGAATACAGCACCAAAGAAGTAACCATCGCCGCCTACGAGGAAGTCCAAAAAGCTTGGACAGTTTTCCCACTTAAAGAGTGGTAAGTGTATCATATCCACCACCTTACCCATCAAAAAGCCAGCATCCTGAGTATCGAGCAACATACCGTAGAACATACTATCCACCATATTGCCTATCGCACCTGCAAGGATAAGTACAGCACCCACGATAACGCCCTTAGGCACCTCGTTACGACGCTTAAGAAGATAGTCTATGCCATATATTAGAAAACCAATCATCACTATACGGAAGATACTCAAGATGAGCTTACCCCAATCCACAGCACCTGCACCTGAGCCAAGCTGCATACCAAAGGCAAAGCCGTTATTCTCGATATAGCATAGGTTAAACCAACGAAAGACCTCTATCTTATCTCCAACCTCAAGATTGAAGTGAACAAGCATCTTAACCAACTGATCTATAGCAACAAGCAAGATTGTCCAAAATGCAACTTTATAACCTGCGGGAATATTCTTTAAGTTCATAATATCTAATTTAGTTTTTCAAACAATTAGCACAAAAATACGCAATATTTTTGAATTGGGCAAGAGGGAGGTGGGAAATAGGAATGAGTAATTAGTAATTAGTAATGGTTAAAAGGCTTTGCCTTTTTTAGAATGGGTTACTATAGGTTAAGATAGGTTATTATGGGTAGAGCACCCCCAACAAAAAATATTAGAACCAGAACACATAGAACTCATCGTGGCATATTGACACTACACCTTTTTATTAGCACCACGACCCAATTTCTTGTTAGAAGGGGTTGAAATAATTAGTAATTAGTAGAGAGTAATTAGTAATTGTTTCGCTTAGAACAAGCGATATATTAACATCAAGGGTAGCACGACCAAATTTCTTGTCAGAAGTCGTGAGATGTGGTGCATCACAAAAGAAAACACTCGGGGATAGTACACGAAGTACAGCCCCGACTGGTTTACTTTTTGGGATGTGCCGCAGATTGCGGCTTATCACAAGAAATTCTAGAGAGCTTGATTAAATCTGACCCTCACCACGGAAGTCCTCGATCTCTGCCTTATCTAGCATAGTCTCGATAGCAACGCGCTGCATCTGGCTCTCGCGCTGTGTCATCTCTGGAGTACGCTCAGCATCGAAAGTTGCTGGGTCAAGCTCACCATTGATAGCATCAACAACAAATACGAAAGCAGCAGCGTTACCCTTAACCTTAGTCTCAACACCTGTCTCACGAGTGCGAGCGATAGCACCTACAAGAGCTGCCTCCCACTTACCATCAACCATGTTGTCAGAGAACTTAACGCCAGAGAAGCTACCCTGCTCAGCACCCTCGATTTGAGCACCCATAGCAAGCTGTGAAGCGATTGCCTCATACTGCTTGTCACGCTTTAGGCGCATCTCAATAGAAGCAACATTCTTAGGCTCATACTTATTCTCATCGATAGAAGCAACCATAACAACATAGATTACATCCTCACCGTGGAAATACTTCTTAGCACCAATCTCTGCATCGTAAGCCCATACAGCGATATTACGAGAATTGTTCATGCCACGAACACTACGCTCACGACCCTGCATAGCGACATAGTCGTTACGGTTAGCCATAGATACGCGTACCTGATAGTGTGCATTGTTAGCCGCCTCATTGAAGCTCTCAGCATTGTCACCAGCAGCAGCAATAAACTCCTCTACGCTACGAACGATGTCGCGGTTAGTCTTCTCGCTTGCCTTAACCTCCTTCTTAACATCTGCAGTAAGGACAAAACGCTCAACATCACCAAGCTTAGTGAGCTTAGCAACAGCAGGCTTGTGGTTGTATGAGATAACAACAATATCGCCAACCTTCTTACCGATGAAGTTCTTAGCCTCGTTCTCGCTCATGCGTACCATCTCACGGCTATCTGTAGTTGTCTCAACAGCCTCCTCAAGCTTAGTGAAATCACCACCTACAGCCTTAAGAGCCTCTGCCAACTCATTAGCCTTGATGATATTCTCAACAGAAGCTACCTCAAACTCATAAGATGCTGGAGCTTTGATATCAGCTAGAATGTATGAAGCAGTCCATGTGTTGTTCTCGAATACAGGACCATAGTTCTTACCAGCCTTGACAGCCTCAGCTACATTTGTATCCAAAGATGAGAAGAGCTTATAAGTATCAGCCTTACCACCGATAGTGCGAACAGCCTGCTTAATAGCATCGTTATCACCATTAGCCTCCTTGATTGCCTTGTCTGTATCCATAACCTGAGCCTCCGCAGCAGCCAAATCCTCAGCAGTTGGAGCAATCTCAAATGCTACATAACGCAAAGTGCGTGCGCCGTAGCTCTTGTTCTCAGCTTTGTTTGCCTCGTAGTATGCATCAATCTCAGCCTCTGTCACCTCAACCTCTGGCATAGCCTTGTAAGGAACCATAAGATAGCGACCATCGAAAGTGAGCTTATCACCACGCAATGCATCCTCAACCTCAAGACGGTTTACATAGTTACCCTCAGCATAAGCCTTAGAGAACTTCTCGTATGCAAGATTCATATCGATAGTTGCGAGGTTAGATACCCACTGGTTCTGAACCATCATCTTGATCTGATCTGCTGGCCAGCCATACATCTGGTACATCGCAGCAGCCTGCTCGCTGAATACCTTAGCATAAGCACGAACATCTGCCTCAGCTACACCCAAACCGATAGTCTCAAGAGCTGGGCGTGTGTAGATGTTGAATAGCGCAGCCTGCTCAGCATAGTCAGACTTAGCATCCTCAGCAAGATTTGTCTCGCGGTACATCTCCATGTACTCTGCATACTTAGAGGCCTTAACCTCCTCACCATTTACCGTAAGCACGGTTGTATCCTCAGGAATCTCAGCCTTACGACCCTGCATAGAGAGCTGATCACCAAGGATAAATGCTACAAGTACAAGTGCAATCACCACTGAAAGGACGATGCCGTACTTGGTTCTCAAAGTGTTTAATGTTGCCATAAAAATTTATTTTTTATCATTGTTGTCATTTAAGCCACCAAAGGTAGTAATTTTTTATTAAATATAATGCATTTAGCACAATTTATTTACAATGCACCTCCACAAGGTCGAGACGAGAACTCTCTCGTCTTAAAATCTTTATGGAGAACTGCTCATTCTCGAGCACCTCACCCTCATGCGGAATAGAGCCATGCTCCAGGATGATATAGCCTGCAAGCGTATCATACTCCTCACTCTCAGGAATACCCAGCTGGTACTCCTCATTAAGATAGTCAACCTCAAGGCGCGAAGAGAACTGCCATGCCCTTTCGCCAATACTCTTTTCGACCAACTCCTGAACATCATGTTCATCCTCAATATCACCGAAAATCTGCTCCAAGACATCCTCCAACGAGATTATACCTGCCGTACCACCGAACTCATCAATAACCACAGCAATGCTCGCTTTACGCTTAGTAAAGGTCTCCAACATTGCCTGAAGAGGCATGGTCTCAGCAACATATATCGTCTTTATAAGGACATCAGATATAGACTCAGGTTTCTCAAAGAGACTCTTCGAGTTAACATATCCGATGATATTATCAATCGTATCGTGCCATACAAAGATACGCGAATAGTTTGTCTCAACAAAGCGCCGTGTAAGCTCTTCGACAGTTGCGGTTTCAAGATCGACAGCCTCGACATCAACACGCTGCACCATACAATCGCGCACTCGCATATCAGCAAAATCCAAGGCGTTTTGAAATAGGCGTATATCCTCCTCATCCTCCTCATCTACAGCTACATTATCTGCCTCGACCAAAGAGGCAAGGTCATCACGATTAAACTCCGTAGGCTCCGCTCTTTTCTCCACTTGATTACCAGTGAGGCGCAAGAGTCCATAGGATATGAGTGTCGTGATGCGAGATAATGGATACAGTATAATATAGAATAGGTATATTATAGGTGCAAACAGAGAGTAGTAGAAGTTAGGGTTGCGACGGACCACCGACTTTGGAATATACTCACCTATGAAGATGATGACTACTGTGGATATTATAGTCTGAAGTAGTGTATTATCCATGCCAAAGGCCATCAGCAAGAGCTTCGACATAGACATTGAGTAGATAACAAGTGCGATATTATTACCTACAAGGATTGTAGTTATATAGTTGCTGGAGTTACGAGAGAAGAGCTCAGCTATATAATTAAACACAGCACTCTGCTTACGGTCTATCTCCTCTCTGAGTCTATTACGACCCAAAAAGGCGATCTCCATACCAGAGAAAAATGCCGATAAAACAAGCATAACGGCAATAGATATCAATATTGAAAGTGTCTCTTCACCCATTGTGTTATATCTTATTCTCGCTTTAAGATACCTGTTTCAG
Source organism: Alistipes sp. (assembly GCA_045650465.1). Classification (GTDB taxonomy): domain Bacteria; phylum Bacteroidota; class Bacteroidia; order Bacteroidales; family Rikenellaceae; genus Alistipes. Next base: position 63,654 of record JAZRRF010000030.1, on the reverse strand, counting down.
CCTTCGAGGAAAGTGTTGTCGTACTGCTAACACCACTCTGCTTAACACCATCACTCTTTCCAAAACTCAACGGCACAGAGTTATCCATCTTGGGTCTATCTACACTACCAACAGCATCATTACTTCTATGCATGCTCTGTCCAGGAAGTGTAGCCTTTGTATCGGTGCGAACATCACCCATGCGTGTTGGAGCTACAGTCTGCATAGGACGCAAAGCCTCTCCTCCATTTTGGTTTTGCAGCGGACGAGTATAATCTCGCTTTACACCCTCATTAGGCTTGGCTCGACCTATACCCTTACTTTTACCCCTCTCTTCGCTACTCTTCTTCTCTGCGGCATCCCTCTCAGCAGCCTTCTCCGCAGCTCTCACCTCACCACCTACACTCTCACTCTGGCTACTCTGATCATCACCCTCTTTCTTTGCTGTATCCTGGTTCATCTCAAACTCTACCTCCGAGCTATATTTACGGAAGTGAATATTCTTCAAATCATCATCAGCATCGAAGCCAACACCAAAGTGCCAACCATCACCCTGCAACACCTTAGTATCTACATTCGAGTAGATCTTCTTTGTCGTAGCATTCCAAAAGAGTTGCTGAGTATAGACCTCAGTAAGACCCGTAACCGTGGTATCACCATCCTTACGATCGCGACGGATAACCACAACATTACCCTTAGCTTCCCACAACTTCTGACGCTCATAGTATATTGCGTAGTTTGCGGTGATTGTGACCTCAGGTAAGGATAGTGAGTCTGTATATGTTGTCATTTCAATACCTCGACGAAACTCTTGATATGGATTGGCTGCCAACCTATAACCCTCCATAAGCGGAGAGGTAAATGTATATGAGCGCTTGCCATTTTCCATCATGGTTATCGTACGATGTTCGCTAGACTCGGTCATCAGAGTCTCATTATCGTAAGAGATACCTTGTGCCTTCTTACCACAAGAGATTAGCAATGTAGCACTCCCCACAATAGAGAGTGCTAACAATGCATATCTTCTTATGTTCAATACCATAAGCCTAAACATCTCCTACGATGATAGTGTAAATTAGCGGTAACGAACAGTTGTTGTCTGACCCTTAGCAAAGCCGCAAAGGATAGTGTAACGATCACCCGCTGCAAGCTCCGCAAAGAAGCACTGCTCCTGTGGAGGGAACGCAGCACGGTAAGCGTTCATCAACTGCTGTGCTGCCTTCAACACCTCTGGCTCATCCTTAAGGAGGTTAGCAGCCTGAGCCATAGCGTCGTACGCAGCCCAATATACAGTTGTACCACCTACCTTATCCTCTGGACAAGTTGTAGATGCATAGCACTGACCAAGGATGAAGTATGAGTAACCATTCTCAGGGTTGATACCACGCAACTCGCGTGCAGCCTCAGCAGCAGCGGTATAGTTCTGGTTTGTAACCTCGATAAGTGCAATCTGAACATACAAAGGCTCCTTCTTTGCAGGGTCAGCCTCAACAGCCAAAGCCTCACGCAAATACTTCAACGCCTTATCGTTCTCACCACGATTCTTAAAGCCCTGTGCAAGAAACAACGCTGTCTCAGAAGATGGATTTACAGTGTAGTACTTCTCAGTCGAAGCGAAGAAGAAGTCGCTAGTACACTGCGCACGAGACATAAGAGCTACAGCCTGCGAAAGAAGAGCTGTGTTGTCTGGGTCAGCCTCAAGCTTTGCAGAGAATAGAGTCTCAAGGTTCTCACAGCTTGCAGCGCCACTTGTACCAAAGCTATTCTCAAAGATCTCCTTGTACTGCTCATCCTCAGCAGAAATCTCAGCAAACAATGGTGAAAGACGCTCATACTCAGCAAGTACCATCTCGCTTGTTACGCTGTCATCATACTCATAATCCTCGCAAAGATACTTATAGTACGATGCAACAATATCGAGATTTACGCGACCTGCCTCTACAGCAGCATCTACAGCATCCTTCAAACCAGCACGGAGCAATGGACGGTCTGTTGTGCAGTAACGGAGCATATCACGAGCCTTCATATCAAGGATATAATCCTTACCATTCTTAGAGTGGTTACCGAAGTAAACAACACGCTGATCGTAGATATATAGAACAGAGTCGATGAACATACGCTTCTGCTCAACGCTACGAGCACGCTGTGCCTTGTTTTTGTAGATGGTCACACCACGAGCAAAGGTCTGCTGTGAAGCCTCTGGACACTTCTCCAAAAGTAGCTGGAAGTAGTGTGCCGCACGGTTAAAGTCCTTAGCATCGATAGCCTCCTTAAGGTAGTTACTTGCAAGGATGTTCTCCTGACGCTCCTCAACGGTAGCACCCCACTTGCCATAGACTCTGTCATCGCTAAAATCCTGTGCCGATGCGTTGAAGCCCACGAACATCGCTACGGCAGCCAAAAGAAATTTTACGCCTTTCATAAGTTTGTTATTAGTTAATTTATAGTTTTAAAATTGTCTTTATCAATCTATTAGTCATATTTCTGCTTAACAAACCAATAGTCCGCTGTATCAGCAGAAAATAGCGAGAAGCCTAAGGTAAACTTAAAGCTATTCTGCGTTATAAGTCCCACCCTATGACCACCGACATTGATAGTATTCTTCGACGACAAACGACCATACTCGAAGCCTACATTCACAGTTGAGATACCCCATATCTTAAGCGGAAGACCCATACCCATAGTTAGAGCAAGGCTATTAACACGCTCACCGCCAAACGACTGATAGTAGTCACCCAAGCGAGCACCAACACGATACGAGATACGATTAAAGTAGTTACGCACATCATTCGAACGAGGTGTAAGCTCAAAGCCCAACTTTACAGTATGAGTATCTACATAGCGCACAACAACCGCCTCAGAGGTACTATTCTCGTGTATGTTAGCATTGTCACCGCCCCATGCCGAGTAGATGTAATCTACTCCCCACGCCATAGTTCTATTGCGGAAGAAGAGACCCACTCCAATCTGATGAGGCACTCGCAACTCTAAAGCTGTTATCTTATCACGCACAGGGTTAGGCTTGATGCTATTAATCACATCATCTGTGTAGATATATACCTCACGCTGAGGCTTAAGGTTACCACCGAAATCGTATGTCGCACCCACGGTAAAGGTCCTATTCTCAGTCTCAATAGGGCTCCACTGAAGACCCAACTGGAACTTTATGTTATTGACAACATAGCGATCCGTACCCTTAGATGAGGCATAGATACCCGATCCTGTGATAATATCCGTAGCTACAGCCTGGTAGTTTCGAGTCACGCCACCCCAATAATACTTCGCCGCAACACCCACAGAGAACTTCTGCCATGGTGCCCAGCCATACGAAAGTTTCACCTCACTGATATCACCTTCACCATTATGACCATATCTCACACGACCAATATCTGCCCAAACCTCCTCATTCTGCTCGGTAGCCTTGATGTTATAACCTCCACTACTGTATGGCGATATTGCAAACGAGAAACCCATACGCTTTGCCAATGGAAATATCAACGAAATACTATGAATATTCGCTCCATTATACACTGCCTTGGCAGGATCTGAGTATGCAACACCTGTGGCATCGTACTTCTTTTGGCTATTGCGATAGTGCGTACCATCGAAGCTAACATCAAACAAGAAACTCTTTTGTGGCGCGATGCTCGCAGCAGCAGGATTTAGTGGGTTTATTTGTCCATAGCTGCGTAGTGCAATACCCACACCACCCATCGAGCGCATCTGCACCGAACCTGGGGTGTGTAACTCGCCTATACCATACATCGAATAGGGAGAGTAGGCATTGATACTACTCGACTGTGCCGATGCACAAAAAGGCATCAACACAGCAAGCAATAAACTCAAAAATATAGTTCTAAAAACTCTATGCATTATACTCTAAAATTGTTGTAAGACCGTAAATAATCGGTTCACAGTCCGCAAATATCGCATTTTTAATTCTCTTTACAAAATATTTTGCGTCACCACCCGTAAAAATTATATGTTTTTTACCATTTTCTTTAGAAAATGCCTCTACATACCCATTAATTTCATGCTCCACGCCTCGCATCACACCCTGTTCTATAGCTTCACGCGTGGTGCGACCATACTCCAAAACCTCCTCCGTAGGCTCGCATAAAGGTAGGCATGCCGTATAGTCCGCCAACGCCCTGAAACGAGTCGTTACGCCAGGCGAAATATTACCTCCAACAAAGACTCCTCCCACAACATAGTCGATGGTTATGGCTGTACCAAAGTCCACAACCATGACATCACTATCGGGATACATAGCCCATGCGCCTATCGCCGCAGCGAGTCTATCAGCGCCCAAAGTATGAGGCGTATGATAGCTATTGGCAATAGGTATCGGGGTGGTAGCTGGAGTAAAGAGCATAACGCTCGGAATGTAGCTACTTAACAGTTCATGAACGCTCTCTCCATCGCCACGCGTGGTAGAGATGATAGCATGCGTAATATCCTTATACTTAGCCACTAAGCATTCAACAAAATCTGCGTTAATAGACTCCAACGCTGTGGTGAAAACAATCTCTCTACGCTTCACAACAACAACCTTAGCTCGACTATTTCCTATATCGACAATCAAATACATAGCCTCACACTATTTATCTTCGTCTGCAATATGTGCCAATGAGCGTAACATATCGACACCCTCGGCAATAGAGTATATCTTTCTAACGGTCATCGAGAGACGATTATTATACTGCTTAACCACAAATCTATCTGGCTGCGCAACAACCTTGCGAAGCATATTTAGGAAAGTATCGGTCTTGAAGAATGGAGAGTTGTTGTCGCCCACAAAACGCACAATCATAAGTCCATTCTTAACCTTAACATGCTCCATACCGAGATTTATGGCCTCTTTACGCAACTTAACGACATCTATAAGTTCTCTAACAGGCTGTGGTACAGCACCAAACCTATCCTTCAAACGCTCTATCAACGCCTCAAACTGAGCATCATCCCTCATGGCATCAATCTCCCTATATAGTCGTAGTTTCTCACTCTGTGAGCGTACATAACTATCTGGGATTGAAGCATCAACATCAATATCTATTGTTGCATCATCCACAAACGATATGTCGCGCATAGCGTCGTTCTCCGCTTGTGATAATCCAGATGTATCGAGTCCCTCGGCACGAAGCTCTGAAATAGCTTGATTGAGAATCTTCTGATAGGTCTCAATACCCACATCCGCAATAAAGCCACTCTGCTCAGCACCAAGCAAATTGCCCGCACCACGAATATCCAAATCCTGCATCGCAATATTAAATCCTGAGCCAAGATCCGAGAACTCCTCAATGGCGCGCAACCTACGACGCGCATCATCACCCAAAAGCTCATTCGGTGGCGAGAGTAGATAGCAAAAGCCCTTTCTATCGGAACGACCTACACGACCACGCAACTGGTGCAAATCGCTCAATCCAAAACGATGTGCATCATTGATAATAATGGTGTTAGCATTACCAATATCAATACCATTCTCTATAATCGTAGTAGCTAATAACACATCAAACTCGCCGTATATGAAGTCCATGATAAGTTTTTCGAGTTGGTCCGCAGCCATACGACCATGACCCACACCTACACGCGCCTTAGGGCATAGCTTCATAATGAGCGCTTTGATACGATCCAAGTCCTCGACCCTGTTATGCACAAAATAGACCTGACCACCACGCGATAGCTCCTCCTCAATAGCATCCTTGATAACCTCTTCGGTGAAGATATGCGACTCAGTGGTAATAGGTTGCCTATTAGGTGGCGGAGTGGATATAATCGACAAGTCACGCGAACCCATAAGCGAGAATTGCAATGTTCGAGGTATAGGCGTAGCCGTAAGCGTCAGCGTATCTACAGCCACAGATATTTGCGTTAGTTTCTCCTTTGCTGCTACGCCGAACTTCTGCTCCTCGTCGATAATAAGAAGTCCTAAGTCGTGAAACTCCAACTGCTTGGAGAGTATCTTATGCGTGCCGATAAGAATATCTATCTTACCCGACTTAAGTTCCTCAATTATTCGGCGCGTCTCCTTGGCAGACTTCGTTCTATTGATATACTCCACCGTTACAGGAAGGTCACGCAGACGCTCCGAGAAGGAGCGATAGTGCTGCAACGCGAGGATTGTTGTTGGCACCAATACCGCAGTCTGCTTACCATCGCACGCCGCCTTAAAGGCTGCACGAATAGCTACCTCCGTCTTACCAAAGCCCACATCACCACACACTAGACGATCCATCGGCTGATCGGATTCCATATCCTTTTTAACTGCCGCCACAGCACTCTGCTGATCGGGTGTATCTTCCCACTTGAACGATGCCTCCAACTCCTGCTGCAGATAGCCATCCTCCGAGAAGGCAAAACCCTTGGAAGATTTACGCTTGGCATACAGGGCTATCAGCTCGCGCGAAATATCCTTAACTGCCTTTTTGGTGGTATCCTTCAGCTTCTGCCAAGCACCATTGCCGAGTTTATATATCTTTGGAGGCTCACCCTCTCCACTCTTATATCGCGATATGCGATGCAAGGCATGAACATTCACAAACAGAATATCGTTATCCTTGTATATGAGCTTTATAGCCTCTTTGATACGACCATTCTCATTGAGCTTTACCAGACCTCCAAAGCGACCTACACCATGGTCGATATGCACCACAAAATCACCAACCTTCAGAGCATTAAGCTCTGCAACGGTCATCTGCTCATCACGCTTAATCTCACCACGCAAGCGATAACGCTGATAACGATCAAATATTTGATGATCGGTATATACGCAAATCTTGAGAGTGTTATCCACAAAGCCCTCATGGAGCACAAGGTCCTCGGCACGAAAATCTACCTGCTTGCGCCCAACCTGATGGAAGATATTGTTAAGTCGCTCTATCTGAGCCTTATTATGCGAAAGAATGGATGTAACATAGCCGCGCTCCGAGTTCCAGCGTATATCATCCGCCAACATCTCAAAGTTACGGTTAAAGGCGGGCTGAGGTGAAGTGTCGAATGTAACAACATGAACAGCCACACGCTCACGGATATTATCCTTGCGAAGCACAACATTTGAGTTCGTCCAGTCAGCAAGCAGACGCTGACGAGATGTAACCCTTGTTGCTAAGTTTTGCGCCTCATCCTCACTCTCTGCCGTCTCCAACAGACGTTTACGAACATCTGCAATCTTACGCAACGCAAAGTCACCGTCAGATAGCCACCATGTTGCTCCTGAGGCAAACTCCGCAAGCGAAACACGAACACCATCGTTCGTAGTATTCGGAATTATAAATAGCTCATCGGGGCGCTCCGAAGAGAGCTGCGTTGAGATATCAAATCTTCGTAACGAGTCAATCTCATCACCAAAGAAATCGACACGGTAGGGTTTAGACTCAGCATACGAAAATACATCAACAAGGCCTCCACGCACAGAGTACTGACCTGGCTCATAGACAAAATCCACACGCACAAACTCATGGTCATTCAACCACTCAACAAGGTCGCTCTGCTTGAGTGTATCACCCGTACGAAGATGTAAAGATTGCTCATCAAGATTAACTCTTGCAGTCACCGTCTCGGCCAAAGCCTCAGGGTATGTACAAACAACTAAATAACCCTCTCCATGGTTTGTTACAGCATTGAGTGTTGAGGTGCGCTGCACTACACCCTGAGCATCCTCCGAACCATAGGCTACAGAGCGTTTATAGCCCGAAGGAAAGAAACATACATGCTCATCATCAAGCAGTTCATAGAAATCATTGACCAAGTACGCAGCACTATCCCTATCCTCCATAAGGAAGATATGTATGCCACCCACACGCTCGATATAAGCTGCTGAATATAACGAAAAAGCCCCGCCGACCAACTGCTCGAGATGGACGGTAGAGCCTTTCTTTTCCAAACATTTATGTAGCTCCTTCGCGAGTTTGGAGTCACGAACAAGCCCCTTCAAATAGTTCATATCGCTTCATTAGGGTTCTACTCTTGAGAGTTAACAAGAAGCGACTCTCCACTTCTATCCAAGTACTTCACATCGACCATTCCAATACTCTGATCCGAAGATAGTCTAATGTTTATCTTGTACTTAAAAATCCAACGCAATCTCTTAGATATAAGTCCCTTGGTTAGGTATGCCTCGACATAAGGGCTAACTTTAAGGTTAACAAACTTAACACCCTTCTCTGCGAGGTCGTGTATCTGACCCTCAATCTTGTTTTCAAGCAGAATTGTAGGTCCAACCTTACCCGTACCGTAGCATGTAGGACATATATCCGAAGTCTCCTCTATGGCAATAGGACGCACACGCTGGCGTGTAATCTGCATAAGTCCGAACTTCGTGATAGGCAGAATGGTGTGCTTAGCCTTATCTGTAGCCATAAGTTTCTGCATCTCCTGAGCAAGTATCTGACGACTCTGCTGCTTGCGCATATCTATGAAGTCAATGATGATGATACCACCCATATCCCTAAGACGCAACTGTCGTGCTATCTCGGCTGCTGCCGCAAGATTGACCTCCAAGGCTGTCTGCTCCTGGTCATCCTCTGCTTTTGTGCGATTACCCGAGTTTACATCTATGACATGCATAGCCTCGGTGTGCTCAATGATTAGATAAGCACCACGGCGCAAAGATACATACTTGGCGAATAACGACTTTATCTGCTTCGCAACATCGAACTGATCAAAAATTGGCACCTTACCCTTGTAGAGCTTCACCAACTTCTCCATCTCTGGCTTTATGGCGTGTACATAGCTCTTTATCTCGCTGTAGAGGTTATCATCATCTACGGTAATCTGCGAGAAGGTATCGTTCAGTGAGTCACGAATAATTGTGTTCACACGGCTCATTTCGCTCATTATACGAGCTGGAGCCTCGCTCTTGCGCATTGCACTAAGAGCCTTGTTCCATCTCTCAACAAGAGAGAGTATGTCTTGCATGATGTCTATATCCTCAGCCTCAGCTGCCGCTGTACGGATTATGACACCGAAATTCTTTGGTAGCACATCGAGCGCCACTTTGCGAAGTCGTTTTTTTTCTGTATTCGAGCGTATCTTTGCCGATACAAACACCTTGTTCGAGAATGGTACCAACACCACATTGCGACCTGCAAGCGATATATCTGCAGTAAGTCGTGGGCCCTTGGTCGATATCGCCTCTTTGGATATCTGAACCATCACCGTATCACCCACCTTTATGTGATCACCTATGCGACCCTCCTTTTCGAGCTGAGCCTCGAGCTTCATGCTCTCAACCCTTAGCATATTCTTACTCTTATCGCGACTATCTACAATCTTCTGTAGCGATGCGAAGTTAGCTCCAAGGTCGAGGTAGTGGATAAAGGCATCCTTCTCGTGTCCTATATTCACGAATGCTGCATTCAGACCAGGCATAATCTTACGGACACGACCTAAATAGATGTCGCCCACAGAAAAGCCATTCTCGCAGCGCTCCTTATTCAACTCCACAAGTACCTTATCCTCGCAGAGTGCAATAGAGACTTCCGTTGGATTTACATTGATTATAAGTTCTCTATTCATACTACAATGTAAATCAATTAAAAAGGTTTCTAAAATAGGTGAAGCTAAGGACTTGCCTTAGCTCCAACTATGTCCTAATAAGAGAAATTACTTCTTCTTATGACGATTCTTGCGAAGACGCTTCTTACGCTTGTGCGTCGCCATCTTATGACGCTTGTGCTTCTTTCCGTTTGGCATAATTGTATAATATTAAAAGGTTTGTTTCAAACTATTTTACCTCACCTACAAAGCTCTTAGCTGGCTTGAAAGCTGGGATGTTGTGCTCTGGAATAGTGATAGTGGTATTCTTAGATATATTACGAGCTACCTTCTCAGCACGCTTCTTGATAATGAAGCTACCGAAACCGCGCAAGTAAACATTCTCACCCTTAATCATAGCACCCTTAACGCTGTCCATGAAAGCCTCAACGATAGCCTGCACCTGAACTTTCTCAACGCCAGTTGACTTTGCAATCTCGTTTACGATATCTGCCTTTGTCATAGTTGTTATTATAATATTAGTGTTTTAATAAATTTTCTATCTCTCTTATTCTCCCAATTTTACGCCCTCACACTCCTCAAACGCACCCATCAAATCACATTTCGGCGAAAAATTCTCGCAAATATACGGCAACTTTGTATAATATGCAAGTAAAAACGAAAATAAAAATTATTTTTTACCGACACAAAGTGCTGTAAAGCAACAAACAAGCTATTAGCGGAAGCTATTTAACGCCTTAGCTAAACCCTCTACAGCCTGATCAAGACCCGATTGGAGTTTGCTACCAAGCATCATACGCATCATCATATTAAGTTCTGCGTGTAGCACCATACGGATACGAGTATCACGCTCAGCCACCTCCTTAAGCTGAATCCAAAAGCTAAAATCTATAGGCAGACCACCCTCGCCCGCAACAATCTTAACATGCTTATTCTCAACCTTCTCAGCGATGCGAAGACTAACATTCATACCCTTAACCTTGAAAGAGCAGCTATCCTCCGTAGCCTCCCATCCCTCAACCTTATCCTGAATGGCCGGAGTCATAAGATCCATGCGCGAGATTATAGGAAATATCAACGACGCAGGATGATTTATCTGTTGTTGTTTTGATTCGTACTTCTCCATAAAATCGGTTAATTCTTAAATAATTGACGGCAAAGGTAATAAAAAAAGTGAAAAGTGAAAGATGGGAAGAACGGAGATTAACGGAGATTAAAGGCTATTAATGGTAATTAAGGAATATTAAGGGTATTCAACGGAGAATTACTACACCCTTAATAACCCTTAAAACCCCTTAATAACCCTTAAAACCCTTTTCAGCTTCTACCTTATAATAAAGCGTCGAGCCGACTCGGATAGTATCTCGATTTTGACCACCATCGTATCATCTGGAAGCAACGCCTCAATCTTCTCTGGCCACTCAACAAGACACAACTCCCCCGAACTTAAATACTCCTCCGTTCCGAAATCAAGAGCCTCCTCAATGCGATCGATGCGATACATATCAAAGTGATATATGGTGCGGTCACCCTCATACTGATTGACAATGGCAAATGTTGGGCTTGTGGTATCATCCTCAGAGCCAAGGTATCGCGCTATGCGACCAATAAGCGTAGTTTTACCAGCACCCATCGGCGCATCAAACGCCACAACGGTGCGTCCATTGAGCGATTCTACAACCGCCCGAGCAACCTTATCTAACTCCTCCAAAGAGTTTATCTCTATAATCTTCTCCATATTATTTAAGGGATATCTATTTCTATTTTATAATTGATTACTCACCATCAACTATTTACTAATTACTAATTACTATTGTTTCAGACAAGCCAGATGCCGCAGATGACCGCTTATCACAAGAATTTACCTATGTTTTGGTTTTAACACTATAAACGGTACCAACATCTCCTCCATGGAGATACCACCATGCTGGAAGGTATTTTTGTAGTATCTTATATATTTGTTAGCATCGTTATTATACACCAAGAAATCTCGGTTATATGCAAATATATAGCTCGATGTTAGGCGACCTGACGGAAGTTGGATATCCTCAGGGCGTACAACCTCATATACTTCGCGCGCATTATAAGCAAGGTTACGCCCTGTCTTATAGCGCAGATTTGCCGAGGTCTCCCTATCTCCTGTCACACGCACAGGGTTATCTACTCTGATTGTACCGTGATCCGAGGTTATAATAACTTTATGTCCACGCTCAGCGAGGAGTTTCAACATGGTATATAGCTCCGAGTGCTCAAACCACGAACGGGTAAGCGAACGAAACGATGCCTCGTCATCGGTAAGGTCGCGTATAATGTCAGTCTCGGTGCGAGCATGAGAGAGAATATCGAGGAAGTTATAGACAATGACCGAGAGGTCAGCATCATAGATACGGCTCATATTATCGAGCATCTTGCGTCCCGCCTCAGGGCGCACGAGTTTATCGAAACTGAGTTTATATCGCTTGCCCGACTGCTGAAGAAGGCGTCTTAAAAACTCCTCCTCGTACATATTTTTACCGCCATCCTCATTATCATTGAACCACTTATCTGGCATAAGCTTATCAATGGCAAGTGGCATCAAACCTGCAAATAGAGCATTACGCGCATACTGCGTCGCTGTAGGAAGTATCGAGCAGTAGAGGTCATCTGAGGCAATGTCATAGTAACCTCGTAACAGAGGCTCTATTACACGCCACTGGTCATAACGCATATTGTCTATTACAAGTAGCGTCACCTTGCCACCTCCATCCACCTCTGGAAGTATTCGACGACGCATCAAGGTGTGGGACATTACAGGTATTTCACCATCCTCGACACGCTGATTTATCCAATCGTAGTAGTTGCGACGCACAAACTTCGAGAACTCCTGATTTGCTTCATTCTTCTGGTAGCTTAGCACCTCACCAATACTCTTATCCTTGGACTGGGCAAGCTCTATCTCCCAGCCTACAATCTTACGATATAGAGCGCACCAATCAGCAAACGATGAGGCACTCTGCTGTTGCATGGCTATACGCCCAAACTCCGAACGATAATCTGCCGTAGTCTGCTCTGTAACAAGCTGTTCGGAATGTAGATTTTTCTTGATTGAAAGCAGCACTTGATTAGGATTAACAGGCTTGATGATATAATCTGCAATCTTCGAACCTATAGCCTTATCCATGATATTCTCCTCCTCGGATTTTGTCACCATGATAATGGGCAACGAGGGGTGAGCCTCCTTAATCAGAGGCAGCGTCTCCAGACCCGTCATTCCAGGCATCATCTCATCGAGAATCACAAGGTCATAGGAGTTGGCACGCAACATCTCTACAGCATCGTAGCCATTATTGCATGTATCAACACCATAACCCTTCGACCGCAAAAACATCACATGTGGTTTCAGCAAATCTATCTCATCATCTACCCAAAGTATCTTATTCATAATCAAGCAATTATTAATAAGGCGATTTAGGGTTATTAAGGGATTTTAATGGGTATTAAAGGGAATTTATTACACTCTTAAAAACCTCTAATAACCTTTAATAGCCATTAATAGCCCTTAAAGCTCCTCACCTTTCACTTTGTAAAGTAACGTCTCTACTACATGTTTAATTGTGGTATAGCTCATTTTTAGTCGTTCCTCAACACCACAAGCATCACACCACTCAACACGAGCGATACCCTCTTCATCCTGTGCCTTTAACTCTCCACCTAAGGCTCGCATCTGCCACCAGCGTGTGCGCTTAAGCTCCCAACGACCATAGGTATCATAGGCGTGCCATGTCTCCATAAGAGGCTCACTATCAACTAACTCCGCTACAACACCCGTCTCTTCTTCAACCTCACGCAACGCCGCAACACACGCCTCTTCGCCCGCCTCAATATGTCCCTTGGGTAGATCCCAGCGCCCTCGTAGTTCAATCATAAGCAACTCACCGCGCTCGTTCTGCACTACGCCACCTGCCGCCTCAACCACCACAAACTCCTGCTTTAGCTGCTCAAAGGTAGTCATCGGCTCCGAAGAAAGCAGAGCTACACATTTGACAATTCCAAGATTTTTTCGTATCTTAGCGCCCAGATTATTAATAGAGGTGTCAGCAACAATTTCGAGATGATGACTACCGGGTGGCACGCTTGTTATAACCACCTCTGTATCACCGAAATATATAGAAATCCTCTCCATAATCCAATATTTTGTTATGCAAAGGTAAAAATAAAGTTGACAACAAATATAAACAACAATAATCTTTATGAAAAAAATTCTCTTTTTTATGACATTTGCAGCAATCCTTGCAGCGGGCTGTTGCTCAGAGACTAAGGAGGGCAATGCTCCAAAGCCTCTACAGATTGACAATGCTCTAACCGCCGAGGAGAAGGAGGCGGGTAAGTTCACCCCTGAGGTAATGTGGAAGATGAGCCGTATTGGCGCACAGACTCTCAACGAGGATGGCTCAAAGCTTATCTACACTCAGACACAGTACAACATGGCGGAGAACCGCGGTATCACACTCCTTTGGTTGCGCGACATGGCAACAGGTGAGGAGCGCGCTCTTACCGACTACAACTCTACAAACACCGCACCACAGTGGCTCGACGCTAACACCGTAGCATTTATGTCTAACCGTTCAGGCTCTATGCAGGCTTGGGCAATGGATATCGATGGCAAGAACCTCACACAGCTCACCAACATCGAGGGTGGCATCGAGGGCTTCGGCATCGCAGGTGACCACGCCTTCTATGTACAGCGCGTCAAGGTTGCTCCATTGAAGGGCTCTGACAAGTACGAGGATATGGACAAGTCTAAGGTGCGTGTTTACGACGACCTTATGGTGCGCCACTGGGACTACTGGGATGATGGTTCATACCTTCACATCTTCGCTGCCGACTATAAGGATGACAAGATTGTAAACGGCAAGGATATCATCGGCGCTGACAAGGCTTATGATGCACCTCTTGCTCCATACTTCGACACTGCAGAGATTCGTCTCTCTCCAGATGGCACACAGCTTGCCTACACTTGCAAGCCACTCACAGGTACTGAGTATGCTCTCTCTACCGACTCTGATATTTTCCTCTACGACTTCGCTACTGAGGCTACACGCAACCTCTCTAAGGAGGCAGCTGCTAAGGGCGCAGATAAGTTCGTTGGATATGATAAGTACCCTGTATTCTCACCAGATGGCACAAAGATTGCGTTCCGTTCACAGCGCCGTCCAGGCAACGAGGCTGACCAGCAGCGTTTGTGGGTATATGACCTTGCAACCAACGAGTGCAACTACATCACACGCGGTCAGGACTACTGCGTAACTGAGGTTGTATGGGATGGCAACGAGGCTATGTACTTCGTTCTTCCATGGCGCGGTACTCACCAGGTGGCTCACATCGACCTTGCAGGTAACATGAAGCATATCACTAAGGGTAACCACGATATCAACGCCTTCACATTTGCAGGTGGCAAGATTGTGGCTAACATGAACACTATCTCTAAGGCCGTTGAGCTCTATGATGTAAACCTTGAGAGTGGTGAGCTTAAACAACTTACAGATGTAAACCGCGAGATCTACGACAATATCGACTTCGGTAAGGTTGAGGAGCGTTGGATTACTACTACCGATGGCAAGAAGATGCTTACATGGGTTATCTACCCTCCACACTTCGACCCAGCGAAGAAGTACCCTACACTTCTCTACTGCCAGGGTGGTCCTCAGAGCACCGTATCTCAGTTCTGGAGCTACCGTTGGAACTTCCAGCTTATGGCTGCCGAGGGCTACATCATCGTAGCACCTAACCGCCGTGGCTGCCCATCATTCGGTCAGGAGTGGACAGACCAGATCTCTGGTGACTACTCAGGTCAGAACATCCGCGACTACCTTGCAGCTATTGACGAGGTATCTAAGGAGCCATTCGTTGACACTGATAAGCGTGGTTGCGTAGGTGCATCTTATGGTGGTTACTCAACATACTACCTTGCAGGTGTACATGAGGGTCGCTTCAAGGCGTTCATCGCACACTGTGGTATCTTCAACTTCGAGTCTATGTATGGTCACACCGAGGAGCTCTTCTTTGTAACTAACGACTACGGTGGCGCATACTGGGAGATGGATAACGCTGTAGCTCAGCGTTCATACGCTAACTCACCACACAAGAAGGTGGGTAATTGGGATAGCCCAATCATGATTATCACTGGCGAGAAGGATTACCGTATCCCATATAGCCAGTCACTCGAGGCCTTCACCGCAGCACGCGTTCAGGGTATCGATGCACGCTTGGTATCATTCGAAAACGAGGCACACCAGGTATTCCAGCCACAGAACTCTGTAGTTTGGAACCGCGAGTTCTTCGATTGGTTGAACAAGTACCTCAAATAGTAAAATTTGAAATATTAAACCGATAAACTAAACTATTATCATGAAACTTAAGAATCTATTTTTAGCACTTCTCTCATTGCCACTCTTCTTTGTGGCATGTGAGCCTACAAATGAGCAGGTTGACGGGGTTAAGGATGCTACTGTTGCCATCACTGTAGGCACAGCTACCGAGAACACTATCAACTTCACTGTTCTCTCTACAAATGCAGAGAAGGTTGCATATATCGTTGTTGAGGGCACAGAGGCTCCTACAGCAACAGAGACTATTACTACAGGTAAGGAGATTGAGGCAAACAAGAGCGTAGAGCTTCAAGCTACAGAGCTTAAGGCAAATACCGTTTACACTATTGTTGCCGCTGCCAAGAACAGCAAGGGCGTTGCAAAGGCAATCGAAATAAAGAACACCTTGCCTGCTGGCTCAGAACCTTCTGATTACATTGAGCTTAAGTCTGCAGCTGAGGTATCATTTGCAGCTGAGGGCGGCGAGGGAGAGATTGAGTATGAGATAATCAACTCTGTACCTGGCGCAGTGGTTGAGGCTACAGCCGATGTAGAGTGGATCAACGCCACTGCTGGCGAGAAGATCAGCTTCACAGTTGCATCTAACGATGGTGCTGCTCGTGAGGGTAAGATTGTCGTATCATACCACAACGACGAGTTCGAGGTTCAGGTTAAGCAGGCAGCTGCAGGTGAGCAGCCTGAGCCTTCAAAGGTTGAGTTCGTTGCAACAAAGATTGTCACTGACTACTCTAACGAGGAGGGCTTGAATATCTATGTATTTGAGCTTGGCGATAAGGAGTGGAGCGACAATGGCTGGGGCGTTGATGGCGGTACATACTACTCATTCGCTATCATCTCAGCAAACAAGGGTAACGGCGTACTTCCAAATGGCACATACTCTCTTTCGGATAGCTACTCGGCAAACACTATCATCTCTGACTACGCATATCGCTATCAGATGGAGAATGGCGCACCTGCTAACGGCTTTGAGGTATATAAGGATGCTAATGTAGTTATCTCAAACGGCAAGATCGAGGCAAACATTGAGCTTGAGCGCGATGGTTCTATCCACCATGTAGTATTCGAGGGCGACCTCTCGGTTGAGGATGGTGGCAGCCAGCAGCCATCAGATTTCGAGGCTACACATACAGCAGATAAGTGGTTGTGGGGCGGCTCATCAAGCTATGGTAACAAGTACCAGGTAATTGGCGAAGGTTTCTCAGTAGATGTACACCTCCAGCCAAAGAATGCTACTGAGGAGGCTATCGTTGCAGGTGAATATATCTGGACAACGCTTACAATGTGGGGTTACAACGACTTCGAGGAGTTCACAACAAAGACACTCACTGTTAATGGCGCTTCTGTAGCTGTTGACGCAGGTCTTCTTGTAGTTAGCAACGAGGGCGAGGAGTACCACATCGAGATGACTTTGGAGGGTCGCGATGGCTTCACATATATGATTGAGTACAACGGCAAGCTCAACGATAAGGGCGATGTTGGTGGCGAAGATACAACTCTAAAGGTTACATCTCTGGGTAAGGGTAGCCACAACTCATCATACGGCTTCTACACCTTCAAGGCTCAGGGCGACAACTTCTCGTTCGACCTTGCGATAAGCGACTACCACGCACGAGAGAACATGATCAACGCTGGCACTTACCAGTGCGCTCCAAGCATTAGCTATGCAGGCAGCCAGAATATGTTCTATGCAAACAACTTCAAGCTCGACGGCGTATCATACAAGCCTACCGAGGCATCTACAATGGTTGTTGAGGGTGACGGCACAAATGTTAATATTCGTCTAAACCTTGTGATGCAGTCAGGCGATGCGTTCGTAGTAACTTACAACGGTGTTGTTGGTGGCTCAGCAAACGAGGGTGGCTCTACAGAGCTTACAAAGCTTGCTACACCATCTGTATCAGGTCTTGTTTCAGGCAATGCTGCAACTGTAAGCTGGCAGGAGGTTGCCGGTGCTAAGGACTACACCGTGACATTGAATGGCACAGATGTTCAGACCGTAGCCACAACTTATATCGTTTACCAGAACCTCGATTATGCTACAACTTACTCAGTATCTGTTGTTGCAAATCCTGCTGACGCTGCAGTAAACGCTGCATCTGA
Organism: Alistipes sp.; assembly: GCA_045650465.1. Taxonomy (GTDB): domain Bacteria; phylum Bacteroidota; class Bacteroidia; order Bacteroidales; family Rikenellaceae; genus Alistipes. Next base: position 45,712 of record JAZRRF010000030.1, on the reverse strand, counting down.
TGCTGGCACTGCAACCTTCACCACTGAGGCTGACCCTAACGAGGGTGGCAACGAAGGCGGCAATGATGAGTGGGAAGGTCGCGAGGTAAAACTCAACCTGCTTGCATATATGGATGACGTGCTATACACTAATGTCAACAACGAGGGCAAGTACATTATGACATCATTCCGCAATGGCATCGTAGCAGGCAAGTTCACACTTGCTGGTGACAATAAGAGCGAGGCGATTATGTCGGCTGGTCACGCAACATCTCAGTACGGCTTGTTCGGTGGCACAACACCATTTGCAGATGGCGATACTATCGAGATTATCGAAAATGGTGGTGGCTCATATACTATCATCTATCGAATAACTATTAATGATGAGAAGTTAACTGCTACTTACAATGGTGGTTTACAGTAAGCAGTAAATTACATACACATAATTAGAGCTACCTCGGCGGAGGTGGCTCTAATTATGTGTATAGGTAGGCAACATAGTTATTGTTCTCTACAAAATTGACTTTTCATTCATATCTTTTATATGTATTCAAGCGTAAATATGTCATTTTTTTTCTGATATTAGCCATTAAATTTGTGGTGGAGACATTTTTTACTACCTTTGCCTGCGACACATTGTATTATTTACTTATAACATACAAATTAATGAAAAACACTATTAAACTTTTAATGTGTGCAATCTTCGCCTTTGCATTCATAGGTTGTACACCAGAGCAGACAGAGAATGTGGATCGTCTCGCTACACCTTACTTCACACTCAATGTTGACGGTAATGTAATCACCGTTGCATGGGAGGAGGTTACAGGTGCTGCTTACTACGAGGTAAGCCTCGACCCAGGCTCAATTAAGAAGACTGATAAACTTATTCATCGCTTCAGCGATCTTGAGTACAACACCGAGTATAAGGTAAGTGTACGCGCTATCGCTACTGACACCTCAAAGAACTCTAATGCCGAGACCAAGAAGGCTAAGACAGCTGAGCGCATTGCACTTCAGTATCGCGAATTCCAGCCTCAGTATGGTGCCTCAGCCTCAGCAATCTCAAACAATGGCCGCTGGGTAGTCGGCGGTAATGACCGTAATGGCTATCTTTTCGACCTTGCAAAGGATAATATGGTTGAGTTCCCGGGTGTAGAGTTCTACGATGTTGCAGACGATGGTACAGCTGTAGGTTCAGACCACTCTGAGAACATGGATGGCGACGCTGCTATTCTCTATGGCGATACGATGGTGAAGATTGACCTATCGGAGTTCACCTCAGTATATAGTATGAGTTGCGCTACAGGTATCACTCCTGACGGTGAGTTTGTCGTAGGTTGGTTCTGGGATCATGACGAGGAATCATACTTTGTCCAGCAGTTTGGCTATGTTGTTCCTTTCTGCTACGACATCATCAATGACAATGTTTTCATCCCAGAGGTTGGCGAGCGTCTCTACAACAATGTTGCGGCAACAGGTATCAAGTCTGTAACTCCAGATCGCACATTGCTTGGTTATGAGCAGTCTGAGGGTATCCACAATATCGTTTGGGAGGATCCATACACTCCATGGGAGTATGTACACTTCCAGTATAATGAAACATCATATGAGCCTATACTCAGCATTGGTGACACTCAGAACTTCTTCACACAGAAGGGTCGCTACATCTATGGTAAGGCTGTAGATTACTCTGCAGGGCAGGTAACACTCGCTGCTGCTTATGACCGCGAGAACGACAACTTGATGACCTTCACAGGTGGCTCAGTGACTGCTATGACAGACGACGGTATCGCTTTCCTAAACGATGTACCATACTACCTCGGCACAACATCTTATGTTATCGACATCAAGAATGGCGAGCCTTACGCATGGACAGAGTTGGAGGAGTGGCTATTCGATGAGCACGATATCGACATCGCATCATTCGAGCCTACAACAAATACAGACCCATCAGACGGTTTGTACCTCGATGGTGTTATCGTTATTGGCACATCTGAGAATGGTCGCATTATCGTTGGTATCACCAACACCGATATGGGTTGGACAACATTTGTTATCGACCTTGACGGTGCTCCAGCGAAATAATCGAAACAAATAACAACAAGAGTGCTTAAAGTAACAAACTTTAGGCACTTTTGTTTTTGTATCCGCACATATAGATATTTTTACTACATTTGCACTATGATACGACTTTCACTTATTATAGCGACATATAATCGTGCCGAGCAGCTTATGATAACTCTTGCATCGGTTGCCACACAGAGTGGAAATCCATCGTTGTGGGAGTGTATCATTGTGGATAACAACTCCGCAGATAACACCAGAGAGCGCGTTACGGACTTTATTGAGGAGCATTCATCGCTTAACATCCGCTACTGCTTCGAGCAAAATCAAGGGCTATCACACGCCAGAAACCGAGGGATCAGCGAGGCCACAGGCGATATTATAGCCTTCATAGATGATGACGAGCGCATAGTACCAGAGTTCATACGCTCATACATTAAGTTCTTCGACACGCACGCCGAGGCTATGGCTGCAGGAGGTAAGATTATTGCCGAATACCCCACAGGGCGTCCCCGCTGGATGTCGCACTACACCGAGCGCCCCATAGCTAACCCTATTGACTTTGGGGACTACATCTGTTTATTCCCCAAGGGTCGCATTCCTGGAGGCGGCAATATGGCAATGCGCCGCGAAGTATTCGACAAGCTTGGAGTGTTTGACACCTCGTTAGGGCGCACAGGCAAAAAACTTATTGGCGGCGAGGAGAGCGATCTCTTCGAACGCATGAATAATACAGGTATAAAGCCATATTACTTACCAAATGCGGTAATGTATCATATAATCCCGCAAGAGAAGCTCACCGAGGAGTACTTCAAGCGCCTATGCTACAACATAGGCATAAGCCAACACGCTCGTGCTATGCTACATAACCGCATCACACGGCTATATATAGGTGAGGTAATTAAGTGGTGTGCAACGCTACTGCTTTGCCTTGTGCATCGACCAAGACAGTCATACTACCTACTAAAAATGCGTTGGCACATATCGCGCGGTATAATAAGTGGGGAGTAGTCTATTGTAGATTGGATATTTATTGCTACATTTGTGGGTTGAACTGCACTTAATAAAGATTTAAAGAGATAGATATGAAAAAATTATTTTTACTATTGGTATTTGCGGCGACCATGGGCATGGTTGCATGCGAGAATAAAGAGTCTGTAGAGAACAAAGAAAACGCCACATTGACAATCACATCTGATCAGACCTTGGAGCTAAGCCATGAGGCTTGCACTTTGGAGATTGCCTACACATTGGAGGGAGCAAAGGCTGGTGCTAAGCCTACAGCAAAGTGTAATGCAGAGTGGATTAGTAACCTACAGGTTGATCAGAGCATCACCTTTAGCGTTGCAGCTAACGAGGGCGAGGAGTCACGCACTGCCGTTATTCTTATAACTTATGGTAACGCGCAACAGCAGGTTATCCTACGCCAACTATCACCAAGTGAGGCAGCATTGAAAGCATCATACTTCGGTGGCGAGTACTATGGCAGCATCTACAGTCCAGGTATGGGTAACTACTATCTTCACCTCTCGGATAATGGTTTCAACGACGAGGGCATGGACAAGCCAAACTCAAAGTATTACTGCCTCGACCTATATGCTCCATTGTACGAGGGTCCTGAGGATGGTGAGATCTCATTGCCAATAGGTACTTATACACTCAATACCGATAGTGAGCCAGCATTGTGGACAATGGGCTGGGAGTATTCAGGTTACCGCGAGAGCGATGCTGACGGTGCTTCATACGAGCCATTGAGATACGACCACGCTTCATTGACCGTTACCGAGGAGGGCGCAACATTTGAATGCTCAATCGAGGGTGTAAAGCACAGGGTGAAGTACACAGGTAAGGCAACAATTATAAACGCGTTGTACTAAACAATATTTAAGATATTTAGGTATTGATTTGTAGATCAAGGTTTACAAATCAACATCTACTTTTTGACGATTAGGCGTATCTCTATTGCTAAGCACGATAAGGCTTACGAACAGAAATTTATCGACTAAAAAAAATAAACAACAATGAAAAAACTATTTTACCTACTGCTCGCTATGCCATTAGCATTTGTGGCATGCGACATGTTCACAGAGCCAGACACTCCTGTGGAGCTTAAGCCTCAATTGCAGCTATCCACCGAAAAGATGGAGTTCTTGCACGATGGTGGCGAGGCGATTATTAGCTACACCATCAAGAATGAGAAGGAGGGAGCAAAACTCTCGGCAACATGCGACGCTAAGTGGATTGAAAATCTCACTGTAGGTGAGGATATTACCTTCACCGTTGCACTCAACGAGAGCCGTGAGCGCGAGACTAAAATCGTGGTTACTTACGACACCATAACTATCGAGGTTGCAGTTAAGCAGCTCTCTGATGGTGGTGACTACACCACACAGCTAACTGTTGACCCTGCCGACAAATTGGTGTTGGACTATCAGCAGTGTACTGCAAAGATTGGCTACGAAGTTAAGAATCCTTTTGAGGACATTGAGGTAGCTGTAACATGCGAGGCTGAGTGGATTAGCAACATCAAGGTGGGTGAGAAGGAGATCTCGTTCGATGTAGCAGAGAATAGCGAGGAGCTAAGACGCCAGACAACTATGGCTATCAGCTACGACACCCTAACATGTGAGGTTACCATCGTGCAGTTCTCAGCTACGGACAACAACACCGTAGAACTTCAGATGGATTGGGCAACACGCGCAAATAGCGCAGATTACAACCTTCCAAACAACTACTTTCTCATCAACTTTGGTGACAACAACGAGCTGATGCAGTTCCAGTTGGCGTTGATGAATGCAGATGGTATGGATACACTCCCTGCAGGTGTCTATACACCTCTTACAGGCACACTCCTTTTGGATGGCTCACAGCTCTATATCTTTACTGAGGGAGAGGAGGCTAAGCGATTTACCGATGGCCGTGTAAATGTATCTGTTGAGGAGAATATCTACACCTTCGACATATATCTTGTCGGTAACAATGAGAATATCTACCACATCACCTACACAGGCGAGGTGTCACGAATGGCAACCACCACTCCAGGTGAGGAGATTAACTTCGTACCATACGCAGTATATGCAGTAGCATGGTGGAGCCCAGGTAACTTCACTCTTGAGCTATATGCAAATATGGCATACTGCCACTCTATTGATATGTTCGACCTTATCGGCAATAGCAAGGATTACCTTGCTGAGGGTGTATATGTATTGGCTCAGGATGGTGGCGAGGGTCACAAGCAGTATATCAACAGCTCAGGCTCAAAGATCTACCTCGGCGATGGCACATACGACTTCTTGGCAGAGGCAGAGATTGAGCTTACACACAACAACAAGCGTACAACAACAATCAAGGGTCACATGAAGACCTTGGGTGGCGTTGTTCTTAACATCGACTGGACAGGTGTTGTTGAGGGCTTCGAGCTTGGTGGCTATGTAGCACCAGAGAAGGATGAGGATATTGAGCTTACAGCATCGTTCCTCAAGGGCGACTACTACCCTGCAAGCATGGGCAATGGCGTGTCACACAACTATTACTTCACCCTATCAGACATGCCTATCAACCGCCGCTTCCCTGCACCTAACTCACTAAACATCAACATCGACCTATATAGCGAGAGTGCTACAGCGGACAATACCATACCTTATGGCACTTACACCTTCGATAGCACAAACAGCAAGGCTTCAGGCACATTAGCAGGCGACAAGACCCTTGGTTTCAAGGTTGATGCTTCGGGCGATAAGCACTCTAAGGATATCAATTTCATTAGCGGTACTGTTGTGGTTAGCGAGCGTAAGATCGAGGCTACATTCACCACCGATACAAATAGAACTGTGACCATACACTACGAGGGCGACCTTACTACCCTACCATACTCCGAGGATAACAACTACGACTACGCATCACGCCTCTACAAGGATATTGAGCTTAACCTTACAGGCGTAACTTTGGATGCCTACAATTCTCGTGGTTACTACAAGACCGAGGGTGCAGACTACTGGCAGATTCAGCTCTTCGAGGATGAATACCGCAGAAGTGGTGTTAAGATCTTCCTTGCACTCCTTGCAGACAACACTGATGGTCGTTGGGACTTCAGATATAAGTCTGTAGATATCAGCAAGGTGGGTAAAGATGGCGACCCAGCCGACTACATGAACGCATTTATCGGCGGTTACCTTGCAGGTAATGTTCCTGCAGCATCATGGTATCAGGTACTCAATGGCGAGGGTCAACCAAGCTTCGAGATGGCACCTATCGTGGGTGGCACTATCGAGATTATCAGCAACTACGATGGCTCTAAGACCTTCACATTTGATTGTGTTGACGATGCAGGCTACAAGATTACAGGTACTATCACCACTAAGCCAGCAAACTAATCGACAGGTCTAAACAATCGAAAAGATTATGAGACTCAACAATCTTAACATAAAGAGGTTTATTTATCTTCTCGTTGCTTCATTCGTGCTATGCGCCGCTTGTGAGCCAACATCCAAGCCAGCTGATGAGCCTGTGGAGCAGAGCTCGGTACTAACCCTCTCAACTCAGGAGATCAGCGTATCTCCTGAGGGTGAGGAGGTAACCATAAGCTACACACTCGAGAACGCAAAGGAGGGCGTGGAGCTTTCAGCAGAGTGCGAGGCGGCGTGGATTAGCGACATCGTTATTGATGCAGAGAAGATCACTCTTCTGGTAGCCGAGAATGAGGATGACGAGCGCGAGGCTGTGGTTGTCATTAGCTACGACACCATCGTTGAGGAGGTACGCATCGTGCAGGGCGGCTTCGAGGGTCTAAACTTCGAGGCAACAATCTTTAGTGGCGACTTCTACCACATGGAGTCACTCTATTGGAATGCCCACAACTACTACTTCACCCTCTCGGATGCTGTGATTGATAGAAACAACCCTGTTCCAAACTCTACATACTTCTACTTCGACCTATACACCGAGATCGAAACTGAGGATCACTCTATTCCATGTGGCATCTATACCCTCGATCCTGAGAGTCAGTGGCTTGCAGGAACATTGAATGGTGGCAAGACCTATGGTTTTACCATTAACGCAAGGGGCGATGACTACGCTAAGCGCTATCTCTTCACCGAGGGCGAGGTTGTTGTTAGCGAGCGTAAGATCGAGGCGGAGTTCGTGTGTGAAGATGGTACTAAGGTACGCGTAAGCTATGAGGGCGACCACACCACAACACCTCACTATGCCGAGAAGAACGACTACCTATCAACTCTTAGCGGCGATGTAAACCTCGACCTTCAAGGTGCTACCGTTTCTGCAAACTACTACGGCGACTACTTCACCGAGGATAGCGATAACTGGACAGTGCGCATATACGAGGATGCCAATAGACTTAACGGTCTATTCATTCAGTTAGAGCTTCTTGCTGACCCTAACCGAAGCGACTGGCAATATCTCTATACCGCCTTGCAGGATAACTCGCTATCGAACTCAGAGGATTACCTTGATACCTATATTAAAGGTTATATCTCGGAGGGAAATATTGCAGGCTCATGGTATGCTGTACTTAAGGATGGTGGCATAAACTACGAGATGGCACCTATTATGGATGGAAGCGTCAATATTATCCTCAACGAGGATGGCACAACCAGCTTCACTTTTGATTGCGAGGATGACGCTGGTCATAAGATTAAGGGTACAATCTCAGAGATCGCAAATTAAAGGTCATACGACACACCACACTAATATAGTATTGGGTTGCACAACGCATTTGTTGAGGCAACCCATATTATTTTATTTCAGCACACAATATTTATGTGCAAAATGTTGGATATATTGTTTTTTTTGTTTAATTTTGTATCGATTGAGAATAAACAAGAGAATTTAACAACTTAAAACTAAACGCATATGAAAAAATTATTCTACCTTTTGTTGTGTTTGCCATTGGCATTCGCATCATGTGAGCTTCTTCAAGAACAAAAGCCAGAGCCACAACCACAGCCACAGCCAGATCCACAGCCAGAGTATGTTTTGGATATTGAGTTGGCTGCAGCAATGCGTTATCCAAGCGAGGAGCTTGAGATTGCAGAGAACGCCTTTGCTTTGATGTTTGTTGATGACGCTGAGAACCATGCTCTTCAGATTCTTATCACAGGTGCTGAGGGTGAGGTTATCCTTCAGGCTGGCGAGTATGATATCGAGGATTCTCTTTTGGAGATCGTAGAGAGCGAGACAGAGTTGGAGTTTGAGGCAGGTAAGGCTGTAGTAGCACTTGCTGAGGAGGTATATACATTCGACATCACCCTAACTAACGAGAATGGTGCTTACCACTTCACTTACGAGGGCGTTGTAGTAGGTATGGAGCCATCTGACAATCCAAACCCAGAGCCAGAGCCACAGGAGTTCAACCCTGTAAAGGTTAAGGCATACCGCGCAGATAGCTGGGATCTTGGCAACTTCGAGCTTGATCTCTATATCGATGAGGAGAACTACCACTCATTGGATATGCAGGACCTTACAAATCCTAACTCTAAGTATCTATCAGAGGGTCAGTACACTATGGGCAACGGTGGTGTTACCTCTTGGTCAAACTTCTTGTGGAATATCGAGACTGGCGAGGGCGCTTATGTTGTAGATGCAGACATCACCCTTGCACACAACGAGGATGGCACAACAACCATCACTGGTTTCTTCGAGTCTGAGTATGGTGATCACCTTACTCTCAACTGGACAGGTGTTGTTGACGGTTTTAACTTCAACGAGACACCTGCAGGTGAGGACTTCACATTCGAGGCTAAATACCTCACAGGTGAATACTACTCTCCAGAGTCAATGGGTATCAACACACACGACTACTACTTCGTTCTTTCAGATGTTGAGGGCGACTCAGACACTCCTAACGGAACATTCTTCTCATTTGATCTATATGCACCTGAGGTAAATGAGGACTACTCTATTCCTAATGGTACATACACATTAGATCTATATGATAGCGGCGACGCGTGGACATCTGCAAGCTACTACACCTACGGTTACAAAACAAATGAGTATGGTGAGCCAGCAGAGTGGTTTGTATTCTACGAGGCTACTATCAATGTTACAGACAATAAAATTGAGGCTGTCTTGAAGCTTGAGGATGGCAGAACAGCTACTATAATTTATGAGGGTAGCCTTGCTCTAACACCTTATGGTGAGGAGACTGGCGGTGATGGTCTATCAACACTCGAGGGTGATTTGAACCTAAACGGTACTGGCTATACATACATGGCAGAATACTATGGTGATTACTACACTGAGGATTCTGACAATTGGCTGATTTCCATATATGAGGATCCATACGAGGGTAACGGTGACTTCCTACTAATCGACCTTTTGGCAAACCCTTCACAGGATGACTTCTGTGCATCATACACTGCATTAACAGACTACTCAAATTATCTAAATACATTTATGCCTGGTGCTTTGGATGCTGATGGATACACTGTAGGTTGCTGGTATTTAGAAATTGAGAATGGCGAATTGACAGGTGTATATGCTCCACTTGCAGAGGGTAGTATCGATATTAGCCGCGAGGCAGATGGCACTGTTACATTTACTTACGACTGCGTGGATGACGCTGGCAACAAGGTAGCGGGTACTATCAATGCTTCTGACATCAGCGCTGAGGCTATGGCACTCAATGCACAGCCTAAGAGCAAGAAGAGCGCAAAGATAGAGATTAACAGCCTTAAGTCTTCAATGATTCGCCGTTAATCAAGCTAATTGAGAATTATGTAAGGGGCTGGCTAAAAAGTAACTTAGCCAGCCCCCCTCCATAATCTAAGAGAGTAAATAAAAAGATGTAGTTTTAGGCTTGCGAAGCCCGAAAAAGCGGAGTTTACTAAGCGTAAATGAGCATTTTGAGGGCAAGCGTAACGACAAAATACACTTTTTATTCACTCTCTTTCATATAGAGGAGAGAGTGCAACAACTACATAGCAAAATATAGCGAATAGGAGGAGATATTTCCCGAAATTATTATATCTTTGCAAAAGAGTAAGACTATTAACTAATAATTATACCGTATGAAAAAGTATTTCTATCTTTTGTTGTGTTTGCCATTCATATTGGCAGCTTGCGATCCTGACACTCCATCAGAGACTCCTGAGGTTAAGAATCCTGTATTGACCCTAACATCTGAGGCAGAGATGGTCTTTGAAGAGGAGGGTGAGGGTCAGATTACCTACACTCTTGAGAACGCTCCAGAGGGCGCTCTCCCATCAGTTACATGCGAGGCTCACTGGATTAACGACATTAAGGTTGCGCAGGATATCACCTTTACAGTATCATACCCAGAGCCATACCTTCCGGAGGATGATCAGACAATCATTAAGGTGCAGTATGAGGCTGAGTCATTTGAGGTTACAATCAAGCGCGTAGCTAATGTGCCTGATGCTCCACTATATGAGCTAAACTACATCAACGGTACATACTATGCTCCTGGCTACTGGGATGCATCTATCACAGCACACAACTACTACATCATGCTCTCATCTGTAGAGAATATAGATGCTTATTCGCCTAATAGCACATATCTCACTCTCGATCTATATGCAGCTACAGGTGACGAGGATTTTCTTGTTATCCCTAACGGCAAGTACACATTCAACGACTCAAATGTTGCAGGCACAATAAGCCGCTACTACTCTAAGCTTGTGATAACAGATGACAATGCTCAGATAACACAGATTGATCCTGTGGAGGGTTATGTTGATGTTAGCGACGATAAGATTGAGGGTTACTTCATAGATGCTACTGAAAATACATATAGATTCGTATTCAATGGCAATCCAGCACTTCCACTTCCTAAGAAGGAGAATATCGAGATAAATGGTTCTGGCTACACATGCTATATCGAGAATTACGAAGACTACTACAGCGTTGGTGCAGACAACTACATCATCACAATCTTGGAGGATGCATCAACCGGCAATGGCAATTATGTACTCCTTGATATTATCGTAGCCCCAGAGGCAGTAGATTGCAATGGTGAGTTCACCGTACTAGTGAACAACAACGACCCATACTACAAATATATCCCTGGACATATCAGCGATGGCTATTTGACAGGTACATGGTATGCTGTTCTTGAAAACGGCGAATTGACAGATATCTACACACCATTCTACTCAGGCTCTATCACCATTGCAGATAATGGCAATGGCACATCGACTTTCACATTCGACTGCGTTGACGATGGCGGTTACAGCATCACAGGTAGCGTAACAGCATCTGTTGCTGATGCTTCTGCACAGGCACTTAGTCTTAATAGACCAACCATAGCAGCCCCAACAAAGGGTTTCTCACTTCGCTAAGACATTATATTTCAACTCGTTTCGAGGGCGACTAAGCATATTAGTCGCTCTCGTTTTGTTTTATCATTGATCTGCACAGCCCCACCGAGTTACAAATCACAAACAGTTAGGGAGGCTATCTCTCTACTTTTTATTGATTTAGGGCGCTACATTACAAATATTTGTTGTATATTTGCGCTATATTTTTTGATTTAAAATTAATTTAATATAGCAATGAAGAAATTATTTACACTATTAGCACTTGTGACTGTGGTTTTCACTGCATGTAACAATGGCGAGGAGGAGGTAGCTGCAAAGTCGAGCATTCTACCTAAGAGCACCGTTGTAGAGTTTACCCGAATTGGTGGTGAGATGGTTATCGATTTTTCAATCAGAACCCCACAGGGTGGCTCTGTTACGGCTGTAGAGAATTGCGATTGGTTGGAGGCTACCGTACAATACAACTCGGAGCTTGTAATTACCGCGATGGCAAATGAGGGTGATGCTCGTGAGGCAAAGGTAACTCTTAAGTATCCACACGCTAAGGATGTAGCTATCACCGTAAAGCAGAAGGCTGGCAATATTGATGGTTTCGACGAGGAGTTCAAGGCTAAGCGTTTCGAGGGTCAGTTCTACGGCACAGAGTACTCCGAGACAAACAACTATTGGCTATTCTTGTCGGACAAAGGTCTAAAGACCGACTCTAAAGGCAAGGTGCAGTATGACCCAGAGGGTACATACTACTACTTCGACTGCTACTCGGAGCTTGCACCTGAGAATGAGGCACTGCCTATCATCCCTAACGGCACATATAGCTTCGATGCAGAGAATAGCTGTGGCTCTGGCACATTTGCCAAGAGTGCGAGTGGTTGCAAGAGCAAGGGCGTTAGCATAGGTATTGAAAGCGGTGAGATTGTAGTTAGCGACAACAAGATTGATATACAGCTTACAATGTCAAATGGCGAGAAGCACCGTGTAACATACGAGGGCGACCTTAGCGTATGCAAAGACCTATCATCAATCGCTGATGACTTTAGCTTCGACCTTAAGGGTGCTAAGATCGTAGCAAAGAACTATGGTGACAGCTACAATGTGGGTATGCAGAATTGGTTTATCGAGGCTGTGAAGGATAACCACCTATTCATGATTGAGCTATTTAACGCAAACAGCGAGAGCCCAGCAGGTGCATATGTACGCCTCACAGGCAACGCTAGCGAGAGCTACGAGGATAAGTTTTTGCCAGGATTTATGGGTGATGGTTTGGTTGGCACATGGTATGGTAAGCTTAAGAATAGCTCAACCATTAGTGATGTTAGGACGCCAATTGTGGATGGCGTTATTCAGGTTGTAGTTGACGGCGACAATGCAACAATCAACATCAGCGCTAAGGACGATGCCGGCTTTAAGCTTGAGGGTAGCATAAGCGGTAGTTATAGCGAGGAGACTCCAACTGAATCCAAATAAATTATTGACATCAATTATAAACCTAAAAAAATAATCTAACAATGAAAAAGTTATTCTATTTGTTGATGTGCATGCCTTTGGCATTCGCTGCATGCGTACCACCTACTGAGGAGCCTACTCCAGAGCCACAACCAGAGGAGAAGAAGCCACAGCTTATCCTCACATCAAACGATGTGATGAACTTCAAGGCTGAAGGTGGCAATGGTACTATTGAGTATATGCTCGTAAATGCTAAGGAGGGCACAGAGTTCACTGCCGAGTATGAGGCAGAGTGGATTAGCGACTTCAACTATGGCGAGACCATTACCTTCACCGTTGCAGAGAATACAGATCAGGCTGCTCGTGAGGCTAAGGTTACAATCAAGTACGATGTTGCCTCTATGGAGGTTACTATAAAGCAGGCTGGCAAGACGGCTGCTCCTGCAATCGTAATCACATCAGGAGAGACTATGGAGTTTGGCCAGGATGAGGCTGTGGGTACTATCGAGTACACTATCGAGAACCCTATCCAGGGCGTAGATGTTACTGCAAGCGCTAATGTTGCTTGGATTTCACAGGTAACTGTTCAGGCAGATAAGATCTTGTTCCAGGTAGCAGCTAACAAAGGTGAAGCACGCGAGGGCGTTATCACCCTTACATACGGTATGCTCGAGGCAACGGTTACTGTAAAGCAGGTTGAGTATGTTGCTCCAGCTCCAGTATTCAACTTCGATCCTGCAACTTTGGAGGTTACTTATGAGGGTGGCGCACAGAGCGTTGCTTTCACTATCGAGAACGCTGTTGAGGGTGCTGAGGTTACTGCTACTTGCGAGACAGCATGGATCTCTAACCTTGCTGTTGCAAATGACACTATTACCTTCGATGTTGCAGCTAACGAGGAGGCACTTCGTCAGGCTATCATCGTTTTGAGCTATGGTGAGTACACATTTGAGTATATCGTTAAGCAGCTTCCAGAGAACTACAACCCTGGTTTGAACTATATCGCATTCTCAGTTGTTGAGACTTGGGCAGACCTTAAGGAGGCTGGTCATGTTTGGAATGTAATCTTCGTTGAGCACGATGATTTGTTGGGTGATATGCAGACTGTAATCAGCTTCTACATGGAGGAGGCTAATGTTCACTGCCTTGCTGCAGGCTCATACTCTTCAGCAGATGGCACAATTAAGCTTAACTCAGCTTCTCAGAACGGCTACTCTGCTTACCGTGCTAACTCATCTTTGAGCACAGATATCTCTGATGCATCTTTCGAGGTTGCTGTTGATACCGAGGCACAGACCATCTCATTCAATGGTTCTTTCCAGGCTGGTAACGATATCGTAGCTTTGAGCTACTCTGGCGAGTTGCGTGGTATGGACCTCTCTGGCAATGCTACAAATGAGATCAATTGCACAGATTGGAAGAGATTTGACAAGAACCTTCAGAATACTACCGAGTGTATCTTCACTGGTAAATCTTCTGATAACGCATTGGAGATTATGTTCGATGTCTTCCACCATGGTGGTACAAAGGTTATCCCTGCAGGCACATACAATGTAGTAGCTTCTTATCAGGATTTGACAGGCGGTAGCATAGGTATGGCAAACTCTTCAACAGTAACCTATAACTCGGTAAAGAGTTTATTTAGCTCTGGTTATATCACTGTTACACACATGCGTGGTCAATATGATTTTCAGTTTGACATTACCGATGAATTAGGTCGTCATTTCACTGGTAGATACTCTGGTGCACTTGGCAATGGTGGTGTAAATCCATAATCGTTGCCACTGATAACAATAATAAGGCTAACTTAAAGCACATAGGCTTTAAGTTAGCCTTATTCTATATGGAAGGGACCTCTTTTATTTACATACGACAGATGAAATTCAACACAGTTATAATAAAGAGTTAAAATATATAAGCAGAAAACAAGAGGTATATTGCTCAATTTGCAGAAATATATTTATATTTGTATCGAGAGAGTATTTTCCACGACCGACCTTTAACCTGAGCACTATAAGACATTAGTAGGAAGGGGGAGATAATTGTAAATTAAGAGGATAGTAAAGAGTGAGTGAGAAGTGGAGAGTAAGACAAACCTAAGATTTATAACTTTAACCTAAAATAGAACAAAAATGAAACGACTATTTGCACTTCTAATTGCGCTACCGCTATTCATGGTAGCATGCAATTACTTAGAGGATGAGACTCCAAAAGATGAGCCACAGGATAGCAAGATTAAGTTGGAGCTTAAATCTGAATCTACAATGACATTTGACGCAGAGGGTGGTAACGCAGAGATTAGCTATACCCTTAGCAAGGAGAGCGACCAGAGCATCGACGCAAATGAGAACATTACAAATGAGCAACCACTCATTAGCGTAACAACACAACAGGAGTGGATTACCCTACATTTGGAGGATAGCCTCCCAGGAACAATTAAGTTCGAAGTAGTTGAGAACACTGCATCTGAGGAGCGCGTGGGTAGCATCACAGGTAGCTATGACGACCAGTCGTTCAATGTAACCATCAAGCAGGCAGGTGTAGCAGCTGCACCAATAATTGAGGGGTGGTCTGTAGTCGGCTCAATGACAAATAATTGGGATACTGCAGCAGCCATACAGATGGAGGCTATCGAGGGTTACTTCGTAGCTCGCGGCGTAGCTGTCAGCACATCAGACTCTTTCAAGTTTATCAAGGATGGCTCTATGCAGAATGGTCTTGGTGGTAACGGTCAGACAGCTGAGCGCGACTACAGATATACTGCATCGAAGTATGGTAGCGACATCCGTGTTAAGGAGAGCGGCACATACGACCTATACATCAACGAAGCACTCAGCCACTACTACATCATGGGCGAGGGTAACGACCCAGATGATGCAAACGAGGTGATCACTCCAGGAGAGGACATCTGGTATGTAACAGGTCTTGGCGAGTCACAGCGCATGCGCCAGTATGGTCTATATCAGGTTCTTTCAAATGTAAGCATCGACGAGGATGGCTTCAAGTTGTATCACAGCTTTTCGGGCAAGAACTACGGCGCTAAGGCAGATGCTACGGTAGAGCTTGGTGAGGAGATTGCTATCGAGGCTGACTCTGAATACAAAATCAAGGCTAACATCGAGGCCAACAAGAGCTACGACATCTACCTAAGTGTTGAGCATAGCAAAGTGTGGGTTATGCCTCGCGGCAGCAAGCCTGATGTGGTAATTGAGTGCGACTATGCCGAGGGTGTATGGTTCACAACCAAGAACTTCATGATTATGCTTCAGGGTAATGGCATCAGAGTTACACTCGACTGCGATATCGCTGACGACAAAGTTGATGACATCATCCCTGCTGCTACATATAGCATAGGTGGCGAGGATGGCAATATTATCAATGCCCAGGATTGTGAGGTCGCTAATGAAGATGGCAAGCAGTCTGTTATCAGCGGCACACTAACCATCAGCCACATTGAGGATGGCTACGAGGTATATGTCGATGTCTATACCTCTACACAGCGTCATATTCTCGCACACTTCCGTGGTAAGATTTCGTCCAACCAATATATGGGTGGTGGTGTGGAAAACCCAACAAAATAGTAGTTATAGAGAAGTCCAAAACTAAAACATATAACCAAAATGAAAAAACTATTTCTTCTATTAGCACTATGTGCTTTCACACTCACAGCGTGTGATCCTAATACTGAGGTTGAGCAGAAGGGTAAAATCACTCTCACCTCTGCCTCTGTAATGAACTTCGATATTTCGGGTGGCACTGGCGAGATTAGCTTCACCTTCGTGGAGGAACAGACACGCGCAAAGAGCGTTTCTGCAATATGCGTTGTGGACTGGATTAGCGATATCAAGATTGGCAGCGACAAGATCACCTTCAATGTGGCACAGAACAACGGCAAGGAGCGCGAGGCGACAATAAAGGTAGAGCATGGCACAAACAGCTTCAGTGTGATGATTATGCAGGATGGCGCCGATATTCCAGATGTCACCTTCACAGCTACACACCTCAATGGCACATACTGGGGCAAGTTCCCTACAACCGTAGGCTTTAACTACTTGGTTATCCTTGGTGACAAGCCATCTCCACACTATTTAGAAATAGGTAACGGCGCTACAGAGTACCGCTTCAATATCTACTCAGATGTAAGCTCTGCATTTAATAAAACGCATCGCATACCTGTAGGCACATACACTATCGATCACTCAAGTTCAGGTCGTCCAGGCACCATCGATGGTCATAAAGATCAGAGCTACTACCTAACAAACAGCTCAGATATAAAGTTTACTGATGCTGTAATGGTTGTTACAGAGGATAGCATCATTGTCGATGTAACATTGTACGGTGGCGAGAAGCACCATGTTGAGTATCATGGTAGCCTTGCGTATGAGGGCTATACAAAGGGAACATATGCAGATGTCTATCCTGTAAGCCAATACACTAATGATATCACATTCGATGTTACAGGTGGTTATATCGATGCATATTTCCGCGGCGATCACTACGGCACAGGTTGCAATGTATGGTTTATGCAGCTTATTGAGGAGAAGCAGCCACACTACGATGGTGTATATATTATTTTGGATCTTCTTGTTCCAAAGTCTGATGGGGGTGTAAATAACCTCGATATTATCGAAGGTGAGTACCCTATCTTCACTGAGAAACCAGACAACTACGAGTACACCATCCCTACAGGTCGCTTGCGCGACGACTGCTTGCAGATGCACGCATGGTATCTAAACTGTGTTAGTGGTCAGCTCGATATGTCTTCAGCTGCGCCATTCACATCAGGTAGTGTTAAGGTTGAGAAGAGCGATAACGGCGGCTACCGCTTCGAGATTAACAGCACTGATGATAACGGTAATAAGGTTATCGGTACATTCTCAGGTGTAATATCAAGCTGGGAAGACCAGAGCTGCGAGTAATCTCGGCTAATCTACAATCAAAGAGGGTGCCAAACAAGTCTGTTGGCACCCTCTCTACTATTATAAATAGTTGTATAACAAGATTATATAGTTTGATAAAGCGGAGTTTACTGAGCGTAAATGAGCTTTTTGAGAGCGAGCCAATTTGTTGAGAGAATAGTGCAGATACTTTCGCTCGGCGAATTTCGAGGCGATGGGCTGTACTTAGGCGTACTGCCCATTGATGAAATAATTCGTTAGCGGAAGTAGATGCGCTGTTATATCAACAAAGAACGACAAAGTAGTATTGTTAGACCGTTTCGTTTGCTTACACTTTTATCTATCCTACCTTCTCAAACACAAATCTGCTCCCTTATCATAACAGAGCCCTACGGCGGAATTCTGATAAAATGATACCTGTCGCCATTGCCACATTCAGCGACTCCGAGGTCGGAGCATCCGCTGGATATGGGGGTATTAAGAGATGATGAGTAAGTGTAGCTTGACACTCATCACTCACACCGCGACCCTCGTTGCCCATAACTATGATACCGCTATTTTGAATATCAGTTGTATAAATATTCTTACCAGTAAGTAGTGTGCCGTAGATAGGCAGCCCTTGGCTCTTTGCAGACAATAAGAAGCGAGCAAGGTCATCAACATAGTGTACACGCACACGAAGTATAGCTCCCATGGTTGCCTGCACGACCTTTGGGTTATAGCAGTCGGCGCACTCCTTAGAGCATATAACATCCTCCACACCGAACCAATCCGCAAGGCGTAGTATCGTACCCAAGTTACCTGGATTTTGAACACCATCAAGTGCTAATATCAAGGCCTTAGGATTGATATCAAGACGATATTGTGGTTGCTCCACCACAGCCAAGCAATCTGTTGCAGTCTTTAGCTGCGAGATACGCTCCATATCCTTTTTCTCGATATACTCCACCCTATCACCAGCAATATCCCTGCGAGTGGTATAGATATGGCGGATGCGAAGCGTTGAGTTTCGTATCTCCTCAACAAGTTTCTCACCCTCAGCTATAAATAGCTGCTCCTCATCGCGCACACGCTTATCCGACAGCGAACGAACAAATTGTATCTCAGCCTTGGTCATGGTTATGTCTATATTGTAAATGTATCGCCCTCGTTGGCGATATCCGTATTTTCAAAGATTGTGCGACACTCATCCCTAAGTACGGCGTGGTCCTTATATCGAGATGAGAAGTGTCCGATAATTAGGCGTTTAGCCTCCGCCTTTAATGCCACCTTCGCAGCATCAAAAGTCGTTGAGTGACCGCGTCCCTTAGCCCACATCTCCTCACTCTGGGCATAGGTGGTTTCATGATAGAGCAGATCAACACCCCTGACCCTCTCTGCCGCCTTTGCCGAGTAGTTCGTATCCGAGAGATAGGCATAGGAGCGAGGTTTGAATGGTAGGTATGTAAGCTCCGAATTGGGTATAACCTCACCATTTGGCAACTCTATATCCTCGCCACGCTTAGCTGCAACAATCTGCGCTATAGAGAGGTTATACTTCTCTATTTTAAATTTATCAACATTGAGTTTTGGCTCCTTCTCCTTAAAGTGGTAGCCAACCGTAGGCACGCTATGGCGCAGAGGCACAGACCACACCTCTAAGGTGTTATTCTCGAAGATGATGCAATGCTCCGTAGTCTTAACTTCGTGCCACTTAATCTCATAGGGGAGGTCATCCCAAAAGAATTTTTTGTGATACTCCAGAATATCGCCCATAGGTGCTGGAGCGTAGATATCCAATGGTGTGCGCTTACCCTCAAGACCGAGGGTAGCAATCAACGGAAAGAGACCAAAGCAGTGGTCTCCATGTAGATGTGAAATAAAGACAGCCCTAAGGCGTAGCGGACTAATGCCACGCCTTATGAGCTGCTGTTGAACGCCCTCACCCGCATCCACAAGATAGTATTGCTCATTGAGGTTTACCACCTGAGCCGAGGGATGCGCCTTGGGGGTTGGCTTAGCAGATGAATTTCCGAGTATAGTAACCGAAAATGCCATCTACAACCGAATGATTACTGTGCAAGCAACCAACGCTCGCAGTCAAGAGCTGCGATACAGCCTGAACCTGCAGCAGTGATAGCCTGACGGTAGTGTGGATCCTTAACATCGCCCGCAGCAAATACGCCCTCAACAGATGTCTTAGATGTACCTGGAGTAACCTTAATGTAGCCCTGCTCATCAAGCTCCAACTGACCCTTGAACACCTCAACATTTGGATGGTGACCAATAGCAAGGAAGAAGCCCATGATATCGAGTACACGCTCCTCACCAGAGGTGCTAACTACGCGTACACCTGTTACGCCATCCTCGTCGCCAAGAACCTCAGCTGTGTTGTGCTCGAAGAGAACCTCGATGTTTGGAGTGTTGAACACACGCTCCTGCATAGCCTTAGATGCACGGAGGTAGTTCTTACGAACGATAAGATATACCTTCTTACAGATTGATGCAAGGTATGTAGCCTCCTCACAAGCGGTGTCACCACCACCTACAACAGCTACATCCTGCTTGCGGTAGAAGAAACCGTCACATGTAGCACATGCAGAAACACCCATACCACGGAACTTAGCCTCTGACTCCAAACCAAGGTACTTAGCTGATGCACCTGTAGCAACAATAACAGCATCTGCCTCAATCTCATGCTCATGATCCACAACAGCCTTGAATGGTCGCTGCGATAGGTCGATGCTTGTGATGATACCCTTACGAACATCTGCACCAAAGCGCAAAGCCTGCTTACGCAAATCCTCCATCATAAGTGTACCTGTGATACCCTCAGGATAACCTGGGAAGTTCTCAATCTCTGTTGTTGTTGTTAGCTGACCACCTGGCTCGATACCCTCGTATAGTACAGGTGAAAGGTTAGCGCGTGAAGTGTAGATAGCAGCAGTGAAACCTGCAGGACCACTACCAATGATAAGAACTCTTACTTTCTCCATAGTTTTGTTAGTTATTAGTTATTAGTTGTTAGTTTTTAATTGTTGTTAAATATATAGTTATCTATCTTGAGCCGAGAAAATCTCGTTTCTGCTCCTCTTCATCTCTATAGTCATAGCCATAGCCCACCATCATATCAAAGCCTGCATCGCGCATACGATCCGCCTCTGTAACCTCGCGCATAGCGACCCTCGCATTGCGCGACGAGGCGAGAATATCACCAAGCTCTCCATCATCAGGCTGATGTCCAAGTAGGCTACATAGAACATCATATGCATAGGCGGCAGCCATATCCTTGTAATTTGTCATCATAGTGTTAAAGCGCTCAACCACCTGCTCCAATGTCAACGACTCAGTGACAATATCACTCATAATCTGCTCCACAACACCCAATGGCATATACTCTCCCGCCACATCTATCCACTCCGAGCCATCAACCTTAGCCTTACGATAATCACCACCTTCGAGCATAGCACCCAACGATGCCACAATTGCACTATTGTAGAGCTTAACACCGCGCTCCGCCATCGTCGCCTTGATTATGGTGCGATTATAGTTGTAGCTCTTAGCCTCTGGGTTACCCTCAAGCAGGCGCGTGAGTATATCTACGCCACGGAGCATCTTACCCATGATATATGGGTTAAACTCCTCAAAACATATATTGTCGCGCTTGAGTGTTCGCTTATCTCTTGCTTTCCACTTCTCTATATCGCGCACAGTACCATAGCTTCGTAGCGACAGGGCAGGCATAAGCACTGACTGACCCCCCTCCTCAATAAGGTAGGAGTATGGCATATCCTGCGTATCATGGTGTCGCGTATGGCGACCCAAGATAACCGTATAAGGTCCCTCGATAGCAGGCGACATAACATAGGCACTACTTCCAAACTTACTACCGCGCTGATGCACCGACTGATGCACCGCGCCACTCTTAAAGAGGTGGTTCGACTGGTTGGTACCACTACCTGCATTAAAGAATGAGAAGATACCCGCAATAAGCAACGACGACTTATGGTGCGACACGGTAAAAGGCCCCGCGAAGACAGAGGCCGCCTCGCCATTTTCAAAGTGACAGTTGGCAAACATCAAGGTGTCAATAGCCGTAAAGCCATTATCTATGACTGTGTTCTCGCCAACAAATGCTCTCTCGATACTCGACGCGCCATCTACACGGGCATGGTTGTCAATAATAAAGTTACGGGCGCGCACATCAATACCTACATGGGCATGACTACCTACAGTGCCATTTTCCAAATGCGACGAGCCCTCGATGGTGCAATTATCCTCAATAAGCACCTCACGGATAAAACGAGCACCCATAATCGTGCTTCCATCACCCACACGACCTATCGTCGAAGCGTGCACCTCGGCGCGAGCCCTTACCAAGGTCTCAAGTGCGGAGACCATCTCTGGACGATTACGCATCATGGTCATTAGGTAGGCAACCTGCGAGGTCATATCTCTATATATCAAAGCCGAGCGACCACCATTCTCATTTACAGCAGCAACACTCACACCCTCACCAAAAGAGGAAAGATGACGACACTCCATTCGTAGTACATCATCAATAATACAATTGTTGCCTATATGATAATTCGATATGGTAGAGTCACTTATCTTGGTATTAGAGCCAATTGTAACATCCCCCTCAAAGCGAACATTACGCAACTGCTCGGTACCAAAATCATCCGACACCAAGACCCTATTCCAATCCTCAGCATAACAACCACGCAGCTGAAGTATCTCTCTCTGCCTATCAGTTATCAATCTATACTCCATAGCAATAACTCAACGCTACTTACCGTCGTATGGTGTGTAAACTACGCGCTTAGTATCGAAGAACTCATCCTCGAACATAGAGTTTATATCGTATATATCCCATTTGCGGCGTGTGAGAGCCAACTCCTCAGCCAAGTCACCACCCTTCAAATAGAGGATACCATTGCGTAGCGTTCCTCGCTGACCCTTGCGTAGTAGCACCCACGCCCAAGGCATAAACTTCGACATCTCCGTAACGGCACGCGACACAACATAGTCGAACTTCTCACCAAGCTGTTCAGCACGCGAGTTCACAGCACGCAAATTCTTGATATCTGCACCCTGAGCAACACCCTCGACGACCTTTATCTTCTTGCCTATAGAGTCAACGCCCACGAACTCTACCTCAGGAAACATTATCGCCAAAGGCACTGATGGGAAGCCTCCACCACAGCCTATATCCACAACCTTAGCACCCGCCTCGAACTGACACACCTTAGCAATTGCCAACGAGTGGAGAATATGACGAGTATAGAGGTGCTCCATATCCTTGCGGGAGATAACATTTATGCGGGCGTTCCACTCGGCATACAACTCCTCAAGACGAGTAAACTGCTCCTCTTGATGAGGTGTTATCTCTGGAAAATATCTCTTAATTAGTTCACTTCGCATACTACTCTTTATCAAGTATCATCTTACATATCGTCGCCCTTGCACGGCGTATCTGCGTCTTTATCGTATTTAAAGGGCGTCCCAACTTCTCGGCAATCTCCTCATAGGAGTACTCCTCGATAAATCGCATCTCTATAACCTGGCGGTACTCGGGCGTAAGCTCCTCCAATGCATTATAGAAGTGTGCCCTTGTCTGGTTTATTATCACCGACTCCTCAGGCGAAGGCGTAGTGGCTAAGGGAGCGCGAAAATGCTCGTCCAATAACACATCACCGCTCTTTCGGCGCAGATGATCCACAAGCGTATTACGCGCTATGGAGTATATCCACTGCCCAAAGGTATAGCTCTTCGAGTAGTCGTTGATATGGAGATACACCTTGATAAAGGTCTCCTGCAACAGATCACTTGCCATACTCTTCTCATCGAGGCGCTGCTCAAAAAGGCGCACCAACGCATCCTTGTATCGAGCGAAGAGGTACTCGAAAGCCTGCTGATCACCCGCCGAGGCGAGATCTACGAGTGTTGCGTCACTTGCTACAATATAGTCATCTATCTCCATATCTTTGGGGTATTATGGCTATCATGCGAACCTATTATCCACTCTACGACAGGACCAAAAAAGTCATATATCCAATACTTCGATGCAATACCACGCTCTCCGAGTTTACGACCCACACGATACGACGACCACACAACCACAAAGTAGCGCAACAACACAAGCGCCGAAACACACAACTTTATCTCCAACGGCAATAAGACAATAGCCGAGATGGTGGCAAGGAAGAAGAGTACCCTACTACCACGCTCCCTGCGTATGAATGTACGGCAAGATGATGGATAACGCTCAACTGTAGAGTTATAATAGCGCGTATGTTCCAACCACTCGCTCCACTGGTCGGGATGCTGCTCTTGGACAATAGTGTGTGGTGATAACACCACAGACAAGCGCTCTGGCGTGACTATATCCTGCAAATAGAGGTCATTATCGCCTATATCTATACCGAGATGATTATATCCGCGTGTTGAGTGATACAACGACTTGGTAAAGCCATAGTTACAGCGTGGTGCAGAGTAGAAATTACCCTTTATCGCCGATGCCGTAGCATTACATATACTATGCATCTCAATCATTCGTTTCATGTAGTTTTTGAGGTTATCCTGCTCATAAGTTGCCACCGAAGAGCCCATAACAACCTCTCCATACTCAAAGCCTTTGGCCATGAACGACACCCACTGGTCTGATTTAGGAATAGCACCCGTAGTAGTAAAGAGCAATGCTTCATACTGTGCCGACTTGATACCCACATTCAACGCCTGCTTGGTGGTTATATGGATACGCTCATCGCCACCCATCTTCGTAAGACGCATATATGAGTAGTTGTTGCGAATACTCTGCAACTCCTCGTAATACTCCATATCTCCACCAATATATACCACTACAATCTCATAGTGATCATACTGCTGACTAAGCAACACAGGAAGCTCCTCTGTAAGAAAATGCTCACTCTCACCACGCACAGCCACTATCACCGATATTGGAGGATTGGCTCCATTTATGCGCTTACGACGCATAAGTCTAAAACGATAAATACGATAATAAGCTATGGCATAGTAGTATAGCTGCACAAAAAAGAGTATCACAATTGCAGACATTAGCGCCACGCCTGCCCATGTATAATGTTGAAGTATTTCGTTAAAAATCTGTACCACTTTTTACATCTATATATAATCGCACAAAGATAGCAAAATAAATCATATTTCGCAATTCGTAAATCACGATTATTTTTCATATCTTTGTGCGTTATATGTATTATTATGAAATTTACTCTACAACATACCGCACCAAGTAGCAAAGCTCGTGCAGGATTTATCGAGACCGACCACGGTAATATTGAGACCCCAATATTTATGCCTGTGGGCACTGCCGCAGCAATGAAGGGCATCTTCCATCGCGATGTGGAACACGAGGCTAAGGCACAGATAATTCTTGCCAACACCTATCATCTATATCTACGCCCTGGCATGGAGATTATCGAGCAGGCGGGCGGCGTACACCGCTTCTCATCATGGAATAAGCCTATGCTCACCGACAGCGGTGGTTTTCAGGTGTTTTCGTTGGCCGCATGCCGCAAACTCAAGGAGGATGGTTGCCATTTTCAGTCGCATATTGATGGCTCGCGTCATGTCTTTACGCCCGAAAGCGTCATCGACACCGAACGCACTATTGGTGCAGATATTATGATGGCATTCGATGAGTGCCCCCCTGGCGATGCACCATACGACTACGCCAAGAAGTCATTGGCTCTAACAGAGCGTTGGTTGGAGCGTTGCTTTAATCGCTACCACCAGACCGCGCCAAAGTGGGGTCACTACCAGGCCCTGTTCCCTATTGTACAGGGCGCGGGCTACCCAGACCTTAGAGAGCGTGCCGCACGCAATGTCTTGCAATATAACGCTGATGGCTATGCCATTGGCGGTTTGGCTGTTGGCGAACCTACAGATGTTATGTACTCAATGATTGAGGTATGTAATGCGGTACTTCCTACAGATAAGCCACGCTACCTTATGGGTGTTGGAACACCTGTAAATATCCTTGAGGCCATAGACAGAGGCGTCGATATGTTCGATTGTGTGATGCCTACGCGCAACGGTCGTAACGGTCAACTCTTCACCTCGGAGGGTGTAATCAACATCCGTAACAAGAAGTGGGAGACGGACTTCTCGCCTATCGACCCTAATGGCGTAACCTTTGTTGACCATCAATACACCAAGGCATATCTTCACCACTTGGTCGTAGCCAAGGAGATGCTTGCTGCACAGATAGCCTCGCTACACAACACAGCCTTCTATCTATGGCTTGTAGGTGAGGCACGCAAGCACATCATTGCTGGTGACTTCAAGCCTTGGAAAGAGGAGATGGTCGTAAAACTCGCTCGTAGATTATAGAAACATACAAAGTTAATGAAACTAATTCCATCTATACCTGCATATCGAACATTAGATAGGTATATACTGCGTAAGTTCTTGCTCACCTATCTATTTGGTTTGTTGATGATGACCATTATTTTGGTCGTCTTTGACTATGTGGAGCGCGTTGATGACTTTACAGAGTTACACGCCCCATGGGATGCTATTGTATTTGACTACTATCTGAACTTTATTCCCCATTTCATAAACCAGTTTAGTGCGCTGTTTACCTTCATATCTGTGATTTTTTTCACTTCGAAGCTCGCCATGCAGACCGAGATCGTGGCGATACTATCGGGTGGTGTGAGTTTCCGCAGATTGATGTGGCCATACATGCTTGGTGCTGGTATTATCGCCACAACAAGCCTCGCGCTAAGCCTTTGGATAATCCCTGAGGGTCAGAAAGAGAGCGTGGAGTTCCAATCCAAGTACTTCAAAAGCAACCAACTTATAGAGTATGACCATAATATTTACCGACAGTTGGAGCCTGGCACATTTGTATATGTGCGTGGATACAATCCCCACACCGAGCGTGTGCCATTCTTCGCCATTGAGAAGTACGATGGCTCGAAGATGGTGGAGGTGTTGAACGCTGCGAGTGCCACATTCGACGACGAGTCGGGTCGTTGGACAGCACCGCGATATGTTATCTACTCACGCACCGAAGATGGCTCGTTAGGATATGAGCAGTTCAGAAATCTTGACACTCTCATTAACCTTGATGCCAGAGAGTTAGTACCACCGAAGGGTCTTATCAAGACACTGCGCATTGATGAGCTCAATGACTTTTACCAGCAGCAGAAAGCCAAGGGCTCGGACGATCTATTCCTTATCGAGGTGGAGCGTCACATTCGCTTCTCATACCCCTTCTCGACCTTTATTCTTACGCTCATAGGCGTGTCAATAGCCTCACGCAAGGTGCGTGGTGGTATGGGTATGCACCTCGGTTTGGGTATCACCCTATGCTTTGGCTATATTATGCTTGGACGCATCTTTGAGCAGGTGGCCTTAGGAGGTACACTCCCACCATGGTTTGCAGTGTGGTTACCCAACATAATATTTGCTTTCATAGCTCTATTTGTTTACCTTAAAGCTCAAAAATAGCAATGCGTAGTATCAACGAAATATCGGAGAGTGTGCGCCATGGTGAGCGCATATCTACAGAAGATGCACTAAAACTTTGGCGCGAAGCACCTCTATGGCTTCTTGGCGAAATCGCCACAGAGCTTAAGGAGAAAGCAAGCGGCAAGGAGGTTTACTACAACCGCAATGTACATCTTGAGCCCACGAACATCTGTCTTTTTAACTGTGAGTTCTGCTCATTCCGCCGCAGAGAGGGAGATAAGGATGCATGGTACATGTCGTTGGACGAGATAGAGGCACGCGCCATGGGACTTCGTGGCACGGATATTACCGAGGTACATATTGTGGGTGGTGTACACCCAAAGCACGACCTTGATACCTACTGCGCCATGATACGCCGTGTGAAGCGTGCGCTGCCACATGTGACAGTAAAAGCATACACTGCCGTAGAGATATTCTACATGATACGCAACGACGGCATATCTATCGTAGAGGGTCTCCGCCGTCTAAAAGAGGCAGGAATGGAGTGTATTCCTGGTGGTGGTGCTGAGATATTTGATACTGCACTACGAAAGAAGATATGTCCAGAAAAGTGTAGCTCCGAGGAGTGGCTCGCCGTACATCGCGCAGCACACAACATGGGCATCCCTACAAACTGCACGATGCTATATGGTCATATCGAGACATTAGAGCAGCGTATCAACCACTTAGAGCGCTTGCGCAAACTACAAGATGAGGCACCAGGTTTCGATGCCTTTATTCCGCTGAAGTATCACAGCCATGGCAACCGTCTCTCGGAGGCTGGAGAGTGCTCCGTGGAGGAGGATCTACGCACAATAGCCATGAGCCGCATCTTCCTTGACAACATACCTCACATCAAAGCATATTGGGTATCGTATGGTAAGGCTACAACAGAGATGGCTCTATCCTTTGGTGCAGACGATATTGATGGCACCATCGGTGACACCACCAAGATATACTCCATGGCAGGTGGCGTAGAGCGTCCAACGATGAGCGTTGAGGAGTTGGAGGCAATGGTTAAGGGGGTAGGTTTTTCACCTGTGGAGCGCGACTCTCACTACAACCGCATAGATAGAGAGAACAACACAAAACCTTACTATCAGGATATAGAAACGAAGGCTGAGACCACTGAAGCTCAGCATATAACAGAGGAGGTGATCAATATGGCAGCAAAGAGCGAGACATCCCAACCTAAGAGTACTACAAATAGTAAGAGTAGATCAACAACAAAGCGAGCTACCAAGGTAAAAACTCAGAGTAGCAAAGGTGGTGTTTTAAGTTTCATAAAGCGTTTTCCAGTGCTTGCCCATATAATATATATCGGCATTTTTGGCATTGCACTAATCATTGCTGTATATATTGGACTAAAAACTGGAACACGCCACAACGAGGTTATCGAGGTACCAAGCTTCTTGGGTATGAGTATTGATGAGGCTCGAGAGATAGCACAGAGCGAAGATTTGAATCTTATCGTTCGAGACTCTATCTTCGATGTTGACCTTCCTGGAGGCACCATCGTTGACCAGCTCCCTAAAACCTCAACAATAAGAGAGGTTACAGTTAAGCCTGGACGCAAGATCTATGTCACGGTGAATGCCTCAACACGCCGCATGGTGAATATTCCATATGTAGCAAAGCAGACGCTACGCCAGGCTCTCAACCAGATAGAGCGTTCTGGACTCACCATATCGAAGCTCATCTACGAGCCTGATATGACCTCTACGGACTATGTCATCAAACAGAGTGTCAACAATCGAGAGATACTCCCCACCACCGAGCGCAACGCTCCTGTAGGCACGGGTGTCACACTATATGTGAGCTATCAGCAGGAGGAGCAGTACACCCAAACACCTCGCCTTGTGGGTCTAAGTCTTCAGCAGGCTAAGAATATACTCTGGGACAACGCCCTAAACCTAAAGCAGGTTGTTTATGATGATAGCGTTGAAGACTTAATAGCTCGTCGTAAAGCACGCGTATATAAGCAATCTTCAAAGATTGGCACATCGCTTCGCCGAGGCAGTGAGGTTACGCTATATCTCACATGCGATGAGGCTCTTGCAGACTCCATGAGTGTCATTGCCACAGAGGAGCTTCGAGAGCTTGAGAAGCAGCGTATAAAGGCTTTAGAGGAGCAGGAGAAGAGCAAAGAGGAGAGTGAACTATAACCCTAATTTTAGAGATGGAGAAGTACTTGGATGAGGATATTATCGCCGCAGATATAGATACGGATGAGGGTGATAATGAAGAGATGTATGAACATTTTGCTGTGACGGTAGATAAGGGGCAGTCGATGATGCGCCTCGATAAGTACCTCACCATACGCCTTGAGAACACCTCACGAAACCGCATACAGATGGCTGCCGATGGCGGTAATATCATCGTCAATGGCAAGCCTCAAAAGTCGAGCTACAAGATTAAGCCTCTCGACCAAATCTCTATCGTTATGCCCTACCCAAGGCACAAGGAGGAGATTACACCTGAGAATATACCTCTTAACATCGTATATGAAGATGACGATGTTATAGTTATCAACAAGGAGGCGGGCATGGTTGTGCATCCTGGCGTGGGCAACCACTCAGGGACACTAGTACACGCTCTATCCTACCACCTCAAGGATTTGGAGATGTTCAGCGAGGGAAATGCTCGTGCTGGTTTGGTGCATCGTATCGACAAGGATACATCGGGATTGCTCGTTGTGGCCAAGAATGAGCACGCCCATGCACACCTTGCAAAACAGTTCTTCGACCATACCATCTATCGCCGATATGTAGCGTTGGTATGGGGAAATATTGCCGAGGACGAGGGTACGATTACAGGTCATATAGGTCGCAATCCTAAGGATAGGTTGCAGATGTTCGTATTCCCCGATGGCGAGGAGGGTAAGCATGCAGTTACCCACTTCAAGGTGTTGCGCCGCTATGGATATGTCACCCTTGTGGAGTGCCGCTTGGAGACAGGTCGCACACACCAGATACGCGTTCATATGTCATGGCAGGGACACCCACTATTCAACGATGAACGCTATGGTGGTAACCGCATCCTTAAAGGTACTACATTTATGAAATATAAGCAGTTTATCGAGAACTGCTTCAAGCTAATACCTCGTCAATCGCTACACGCTCGCGCCTTGGGCTTCGTGCATCCAACAACGGGAGAGTATGTACAGTTTGAGTCGGATATGCCAGATGACTTCAAGGCTGTACTCCAGAAGTGGGATACCTACACCGAGGCTGTAGGCTTGGACCTTGATGAGATATAAACAAACTTTAGAGTTAATAAGGAGGGGTGTCTGTGACGCTTTAAGGAATATGTTTCTACCTACAACGATAAAAGAGGTTGAAGCTCGTGGCTGGTACGAGCTTGATGTTATCATCTTTACGGGCGATGCCTACATCGACCACCCAGCCTTTGGTGCTGCGGTCATAGGTCGTGTTTTGGAGGCCGAGGGCTACAAAGTAGCTATTGTGCCACAACCTAATTGGCGCGATGACTTGCGCGACTTTAAGAAACTCGGCAAACCACGCCTATTCTTTGCCGTTACAGCTGGCGCGATGGACTCCATGGTCAACCACTACACAGCCAACCTACGACTACGCTCCAACGATGCATACACCGCGGGAGGTAAGGCAGGTTTCCGCCCCGACCGCACGATAGACACCTATACACAGATACTCAAAAAGTTATACCCACATACACCAGTTGTTGTGGGAGGTATCGAAGCATCGTTGCGCCGCCTTACCCACTACGACTACTGGAGCGATAAGCTACGAAGCTCAATCCTCGAGACTTCGGGAGCCGACCTTTTGGTATATGGCATGGGTGACAAGCCTATACGCGAAGTTGCAAAGGCTATGCGCAATGGCTTCAACATGAAGCTACTAAGAGGTCTTCGTCAGGTGGGCTTTATAGCAGATAAGGAGTATATCGAGAGACTCTATAATGGCAAGACTATCGTACTTAACTCCTATGAGGAGTGTTTGAAGGATAAGACGAAGTTTGGCAAGAACTTCACCGAGATAGAGACACTTAGCAATATGATGGAGTGTAACACCACACTTGTAGAGCAGACGGGCGACAGGTATGTTGTCATCACACCACCACACGAGACCCTCACCACAGAAGAGCTTGACTACTCGTTCGACCTGCCTTATGAGCGCGCACCACACCCACGCTACAAGGGCAAGGGCGATATTCCTGCATGGGAGATGATTAAGCACTCGATAAACATCCACCGCGGTTGCTTCGGAGGTTGCTCATTCTGCACCATATCGGCACATCAGGGTAAGTTCATCAACTCACGATCGGAGCGTTCAATTCTTGCAGAAGTTAAGCGCCTTACCGAGATGCCCGACTTCAAGGGTTACATCTCGGATATTGGTGCACCATCGGCAAATATGTATCGTATGCGAGGAAAGGATGAGTCACTTTGTAAGCGTTGCAAGCGACCATCATGTCTGCACCCTAAGCTATGCCCTAACATGAATAACGACCACCGCCCACTTCTTGAGCTCTACCGCAAGATACGCGAGGTTAAGGGCATAAAAAAGGCGTTTATAGGTAGTGGCATACGCTACGATTTATTTGACGACTCGCCATACTTCGAGACTGTAGTTAAGTACCACACATCTGGTCGTTTGAAGGTTGCACCTGAGCATACCGAGGAGCGCGTATTGAAGCTTATGCGTAAGCCCTCATTCTCCATGTTCGAGGATATGAACCGCCGATTCCAGCAGATATGTCGCAGAGAGGAGCTTAAGTATCAGCTTATACCCTACTTCATATCTTCACACCCAGGATGCGAGGAGCGCGATATGCGTGCCTTAGCAGATAAGGTACTCGGCAAGCTACACTTCAACCTCGAGCAGGTTCAAGATCTCACACCTACACCTATGACCCTATCATCCGTGATGTTCTACACAGGTACTAACCCATATACGGGCGAGGAGGTCTATGTAGCACGCTCACAGGATGACAAACGCCGTCAAAAGAGCTACTTTTTTGGCGGCACACTACCCGAAGAGAAGCGACACACCACAAAACCTGCACAGAGAGGTGGCACAGATAGACATAACAGTAACAAATACAAAAAGATAAGACGATGAAAAGATTGGTATGTTTCATAGCTACAGCACTACTACTCACATCTTGTGGCAGCAAGAAAACTGAGGGTAATACCGAGGAGGTTATCAAGCCTACATACAACCCTACGGAGCTAACAGTAAAGAAGGACCCTGGCTTTGCCAAGTACAAGAATATCGATGTTCCAGACGAAAGAACAGAGAAGAATAATAAAAAATAGTGGAGGGTAGAACAAAAAGAGTGGGGATGGCAAATATACTTACTTGTCATCCCCACGAACTTTTAGGCAATCCCCTACTCGGTCTTAACAACTATCTTCGCTGACTTCAATCCCTTAGCCGTTGCTGTGAGGGTTATCTCACCCGCCTTCTCGCTACTCTGAACAATAGCGGTCATCATACCATTGAAAACCTTCATCTGAGGCTTATGGAAAAGCTCCAACGATGTAGGGTCACCATTCGCACCTGCACGGTAGCTACCTGCACCCTTAACGCTATACTTTATCAAGTGCTGGGCGTTAGGGCATAGATTACCATCCCTGTCAACAACCTTTACTGTCACGAACGACAAATCCTTACCATCTGCCATGATAGTGCTACGGTCAGCCTCAAGCACTATGCGATATGGTGTACCTGCTGTACGCATAACACGCTCAGCAACAGCATTTCCATCCTTGTCATACGCTACAACCTTAACCTCGCCAGGCTCGTATGTCGTATCCATCCACATAAGGCGGTAGCGTTTCTGACGCAACAAGTCACGCTCTGCCTCAGCACCAAGGCTATTCTCCATCACAATACTCTCATCCTTGGTGCGTACACCCTGACTTACACCATTGATAAATAGCTCGGCACTCGGATAGTTCGTATATACGAATATAGGCGTTACCTCACCTTCACGACCCTCCCAATTCCAATGAGGCAGAATGTGGAGCGTCTCAGCCTCCTTGTTCCACTGGCTGCGGTAGAGGTAATAGCGATCCTTAGGCAGACCCGCTAAGTCGATAATACCGAAGAGCGACGAGTGGCTTGGCCAATCGGTATAGTAAGGTGTTGGCTCACCGAGGTAGTCGAAGCCTGTCCACACGAACTCTCCTATAGACCACGAGAAGTCATCGTGCCAGATCCAATCATCCTCCGGAAGATTTGACCATCCGCAGTGCTCAACATCGTAAGAGGATGACTGATGATCTTCGTACTTAGCCATCGAGCGACGCTCAACAGGGAACTTGTATACACCACGGCTACTTACCGTAGAAGCAGTCTCCGAACCGAGGATAATCTGCTGAGGCAGACGAAGATAGTTATCGGCATAGCGGAAAGAACGATAGTTGAAGCCCGCAACATCCATCATCGCCGCCATATTGTTAAACACAACATTGTCAGGCTGATCCATACCCTGAGTTACAGGGCGTGTAGGATCCTCGCGGTGGCATATATCCTGCAAGTAACGCGAGAGCTTCGAGCCCCAGATAACATCACCCTGATCGGGCACCTCGTTGCCTATGCACCACATCACAACGCTTGGGTTGTTGCGGAAATGGTGGATAAGGTTTACCAAGTCGCGCTCTGCCCACTCGTCGAAGTGCTTATGGTAGCCATTCTTGAGCTTCGGAGTGCGCCACTCATCAAAGGACTCCAACATAAGCATCATACCCATCTCGTCGCACGCCTCAACAAGCTCAGGTGCAGGCATATTGTGCGAGGTACGGATTGCGTTACAACCCATATCCTTGAGTATGCGTATCTGTCGGCGTATGGCAGCATCGTTCACCGCAGCACCTAAAGGTCCGAGGTCGTGGTGGTTACATACACCCTTGAACTTTGTAGGCTCGCCGTTGATAAACATACCAAGCTCTGGGATAATCTCTATGGTGCGAATACCAAAGCGTATGGTTTGCTCATCCCTAAGTTCATCACCCTCATAGAGCCTCGAGGTTGCGGTGTAGAGCTGCGGAGTATCCACACTCCATAGCTCAGGATTAGCTACATCAACACACTGCTCAAAGAGCGAGTTATCATAGATGCTAAGACCTGCTTCCACCACTGCAACAGGCTCACCTACAGGGCTTTTAATCTCCGTAACAAGACGAAAGTTATCGCCATTCGCCCCCTCAGGCACATCAATTCTTGTGCGTACTACAACCTGAGCGAGGTTCTCTACAACCTTAGGCGTTGTTATCTGCACACCCCAAACAGGGATATGCGCCTTCTCGGTGATTATAAGGTGTACATTGCGGTAGATACCAGCACCTGGATACCAGCGTGACGAGTCAGTCTCGTTCTCAAGACGCACGGCAAGCTCATTCACCTCACCCACCTTCAACTGCTCAGTGATATCGAAATGAAAGGCGTTGTAGCCATAAGGCCAATAGCCAACCTCCACACCATTTACATACACGCGGGCATGGCTCATAGCACCATCGAAGAGTATCGTTGCACGCCTACCCTGCTCGAAGCCCTCGGCGGTAAACTTCAAACGATACCAGCCCACACCCACAAAGGGTAGTCCTCCCGTGCGTCCTGCATGCTCCATAGCCTCACGCTGACCATCCTGCGTGATGGCCACATTCTGCCTATCGTTTTCAATGCTAAAAGGGCCATATATAGCCCAATCGTGTGGCACGGTGACACTCTGCCACTTACTATCGTCATAGCCAACACGGCTAAACTCTGGGCTATCCTCACGCGTAAAACGCCATCCCTTCTCTAAAAGTTGCTCTGTGCGCACCTGCGCCTCAAGACTTAGGGTAAAACCCAATAGGGCAACCACGACAAAAATCAATCTCTTCATACTATTTTGGTATTTACATTCATAACAACTCTACAAAGATATGAAAGTTTTTCAAAAGATTGTTTATTTCGTTGAAATTAGCTACATTTGCCCAATATATTCACAGAACAGATACTAACTATGTCAGTTGAAAGCACTTTGCGAGCGGTCACTACGCTCCGACTTACTGAGATGAAGCAGCGTGGCGAGAAGATTGCCATGCTTACATCATACGACTACTCCATGGCCAAGATTGTTGACCAGGCGGGTGTCGATGTAATCCTTGTTGGCGACTCGGCAGCCAATGTTATGGCAGGTTTCGAGACTACGCTACCTATAACCCTCGATATGATGATCTACCACGCCAAGTCTGTAGTACGCGCTGTAGAGCGTGCATTAGTGGTTGTTGACCTTCCGTTCGGTACATATCAGGGTAACTCAAAGCTCGCCCTCGACTCTGCGGTACGCATCATGAAGGAGACCGAGGCAGATGCCGTGAAGCTCGAAGGTGGCGAGGAGGTCTTGGAGTCTATACAGCGTATCCTCTCGGCAGGTATCCCTGTTATGGGTCACCTCGGACTTATGCCACAGTCTATACATAAGTTCGGCACATATAATGTTCGCGCTAAAAGCGAGGCGGAGGCCCAGAAGCTTATCCGCGATGCACATCTATTGGAGGAAGCTGGTTGCTTCGCCCTTGTCTTGGAGAAGATTCCAGCAGAGCTTGGCAAGCGCGTTTCGGAGGAGTTACACATCCCTACTATCGGTATTGGTGCTGGTGGCGCAACGGATGGTCAGGTGCTTGTTGCCCACGATATGTTGGGCATCACACAGGCCTTCTCACCTCGCTTCCTACGCCGCTATGCCGACCTTGGCACAGCCATTTCGGAGGCTGTAGGTCACTATGTTGACGATGTAAAGAGCCGCGACTTCCCTAACGAGAAGGAGCAGTACTAATAGTTATACACAGAAATGAAGTGACCCCAAAAGTTTTTTGTCCAAACTTTTGGGGTCACTTCATAACCTAAGAGAGTGAATAAAAAGATGTAGTTTTAGGCTTGCGAAGCCCGAAAAAGCGGAGTTTACTTTGCGTAAATGAGCATTTTGAGGGCAAGCGTAACAACAAAATACACTTTTTATTCACTCTCTTTGAAGTGTTGGATACTTTTAAATTACTTTACATAAGTAACAGTGATAGAGTCCATACGAACCTGAGCAGTCAACTTAGCAACTTCGAACTTAGTTACATCGTCAAGAGTTACGGTAACCTTATCAGATGAAACAGATACTGTTGCAGTTGTGCCGATAGAGTTCTTCAATGCGGTAGCGTATGATGAACTGTTACAATCGAACAAGATCTTGCTAATCTTGCCGCCATCAGCCTCTACAGTAACTTTTGAACCCTGGTAGCAACGAAGTGGCTTAGCGTAGTCTGCAACCGGATTAGTAGAAGCCGCCTTGTCGTTGGTAAGTGTCACGCCATTCTCCTCCCAAACCTGCTGTGAGGTTGTGAATGTTGTACGCTTAGCCTTGTCGTCAAATGTAAGGGTTGATACATACTCCTGCTTGTCAACATGTGTCTCCATATAGAACGAAGCATCTACCAATGAGAAGTAGATATCGAAGTTGCCATCCTCGCCAACATACTTCATGTTGCTACCGTTGTTGTATGTTGTATATGTCTGACCAACATTTACATTGCTACCTGAACCATAGCTTAATGTCCAAGCCTTATCAGCAGCAAACTTGAACTCTGTGTTGGTTGTAAGGGCGATATTCTTACCTACAGCCCAGTCACCATTAACCTCCATAGTTACATAGTTAGCAACATCCCAACCATTGAATGAGCCTACAACGCCCCACTCATGCTCCTTCAAACCTGCTATCACAACGATAGGGTTGCCACCATTCTCAGCCTCGCTATATGCCTTGCCTGGAGTCATAAGAGCTACACGCTTGTTTGTAAGGTCGAAGTAGATATCATACTTGCCATACTCCATAGGAGTGATGTTCTGGCTACCGCCACCTGTGATTACAGAGTAGTACTTATTATTGTAGATGCTGCCAGCAGTCTCAAGACCATATTCTTAGCATCGTTCCATGCGTTGTTTGCACGAATCTTGAATGAGCCAGAGCCGATCTCAACATCGTAAGCTACAAAGAGGTTCTCAGTGTGCCATGTGTTGTACATAACAACATCTGCGGTACCGCCCCAGTTTGTGAAGTCACCAACAACGCCCCACTCTGTTGCCTGAGCAACGAAAGGAGTAAGCTCTACGAAGAGTGCGTTCTTACCCTGAGGTGCGCCATTGAATGATGTGCGAACAGTCTGAACAGTGATAGTATCACCAACCTTTGCGCCTGAAGCTGCCCAATACTTCTGAGCACCTGTAGGGCTGCACAAACCGTAGATTAGTACCTCGCCAGTCTCATCCTTAAGGTAGAAGTTACCGTATGTAGTGTTAGTTACAGATGTAATCACACCAGTAAGCTCATACATTGTGCTATCCTCAGCAGCAGCCAAGAACTCAGCAACAGTAACCTTGCGTGCAGGCTCCTCCTTAGTTGTTGCGCTTACCTCAGCAGCATCTGATGGAGTGTTGATCTCGTTCTTAGGAAGGGCTACAATATAGAATGTGTACTTAGTCTCATACTCACCTGTGAATGAGAACTCTGTTGTCTCAACAATACCAAGCGTCTCTGTGCCGTTGGTTATGCTATAAGCCTCAGCACCATCAATAGCCTCCCAAGTCAAGGTGATAACATTACCCTCAACATCAGCCTTAACATCAGGCTTCTCAAGCTTACCAACCATTGCACCGTCGATGTAAACCTTGAAGTCGCCACGAGTGCCACCGATAAAGTTACTATAAGGAGATGTGTACTCCTCAGCGCCAGTCTCGTTAAACTCGTTGTCCTTGATAGTTGCATCGTTGATGTAAAGAACATCGCCCTTATCACCACCAATACCACCGATGAACTCGCTGTTAGAACGCTCGTTATTACCACGAGAGTTGATAACAATGAATTTAGAGTTTGTTACATAGCAGTTCTCGATGCGTGACTCAGCCAACTTGCTGTCACCTGCACAAGCGATATAACCGATAAGACCACCAGCCAAACCTGACTCATTCTCAACGTCGTAGGTCTCGATAGTAACATTATTAACACCACAGTTTGTAGCGATGATGTTGTTCTCCATAACGCTTGCAACCAAGCCACCAACCTTGTTAGTACCCATGATTACAGAGTTCTCAACAACAACATTGTTGAGCTCAACAGTACCGTATGACTTACCGATAAGAGCAGCTGCGTATGCATGCTCGCCCTCGCCAGCATCTACAGTTACATTTGAGAGTGTAAGGTTCTCAATCTTAGCACCTACAACAACAGGGAACAACGCAGCAACGCCACCATTAGCGCGTGTCTGAGCTCCGTTGATAACAAGATTAGAGATAGTCTTGTTGTTACCGTCGATCTCGATGTTAGTGTACTTCTCCTTATCTGCAACAGGCTCGATAACATAGCCGTCAAAGTTGAAGTTGTCGTTAAGCACAACATCAATCTTCTTATCGCTACCCTCAGCAATAAGTGTAGCAAACTGACCAGCATCAGTAATCTCTATAACACCCTCATCGTTTGGCGCAGGAATCTCATCGTACTCACCATCCCAAATGTTGTCAACAATATGCTCTGGATCGTCAAAGTTATCATCGACAGTGATATTGATGTTAGCAAGGGTTGTAAGAAGCATACCCTCGATTGTTGTAAGGTGGTTACGCTCGATAGGAATCTGACCAGTGAAGTCGTTGCTCTTTACAGGGTTACCCTGAGCATCAAAAATCTCAAGAAGGAAGTTTATCTCACTCTGGCCCTCTCGCTGTGCCAAAATATAGTCAGCGAATAGAGTCATCTCCGCCTTATTGCTGTCACGACCAGCGGTGTACTTCTTATCCTTACCAAGATCAAACTCGAAAGAGATCTCTGCATCATCTGAACGCTCTGTTGAAATCTGACCATTTACAGCGTTGAAGCTCTTGTAAATAGGGGTGTTCTTATTCTTGTATGTAACCTTACCCTTTGCTGGGGCAGCATACTTCTCAACATACTCAAAGTCCTGAGTTACAACACGAATCTTACCAAATGGACGCTTAAGCACAAGAGTCTCGTTTGTGTTGCTCTTGATCTCCAAGTTCTGAGATACGAAATAAGCATCGCGAGCCTCATCCATAGGATTCATCTTGCCATCAATCATTGTGATTTTGCTAAGATCCGCAGTGTTGTAGTACAAGTCCTTAACAGTCTCTACTGTTGTGCCGTTGTCCACGAAGTCAGCAAATACAACAAACTTGTACTCCTTGCCAGGAACAAGGCGTGCCTCGAAGTTAACGATGTCACCCTCCTTGTAGCTATCTACGACCTTAACCTGACGCTCCTTAGCGATAGGTTTATCAGAGCCGTTGTCATTCTTGTTGTACACCTCGAAGATGAAACGAAGGTTGTACTTTGCCCAATCTGCATCAGTGAAGTTGTCAATAGCACCAAGAGCACTGCTGTAACCAGTAGGAACAGTAGCCTCATCAGCGCGTGTTGAAAGCTCATTTGCAGTGACACTGAATCTTGCTGTTACAAGACCGTTTTCAGTGTCAAACCCAGGCTCATTCTGGCAGGCAACAAATAGAAGTGCCATTGCCAAAAAAGATAAAAGCTTTTTCATACTGAAATGGTTTTAATTAGTTTGTATTGTTTGTTTAGTATCTTATGTTTGCTTAATCTGAGCAACAATCTTATTTTGCATGCCTATATTCTTCGGCTTACTATTCATCATAGCAACAATTATCTAAGCGGCTATTTGTTGCAAATAATGTGCTTTAGCTGTATATATGCACGACTCGGGTACAGGTCTTTAGCCCTACCCGAAATAACTATATTTGTATAAATACTTGATGCTTAGTGTGTTATTTGTGTTACATCAAGTCTCTATTTTCATTACAAAGTTAGTAATAAAATATGAAACTACCAAATAAATATGTGGGAATATATGCTCAAATTGCGATTGATATATTCGTTGTAGAACATAGTTGTGGTGTGATGGCAAGACTTATTGACACAGAAACGACCATTTGTTTGCATTGGTGTGCGCGAACTGTAGGTTTTATATGTTGTGGAGATTTTTTGTATATCGACGCACAAATAAGAGCGTGCCCCTAAGGACACGCTCTCTATTACAATGGACTAATAGTCCAAAAAATTACTCAGCAACAACAGCGAACTTGATAGTTGCCTTTACCTCGCGGTGAAGCTTTGCAACAGCCTCGAACTCACCAAGAGTCTTTACAGAGTCAACAGTGATGTTCTTGCGGTCAACCTCGATGCCCTTCTCCTGCAATGCAGCAGCAAGGTCAGCAGCTGTGATAGCACCGAAGATCTTCTCCTCCTCAGCCTTAGCTGTAAGAGTGAGGTGAAGGTTGTTGATAGTCTCAGCCAAAGCCTGAGCGTCAGCAAGGATCTTAGCGTCCTTGTGAGCACGCTGGCGAAGGTTCTCAGCCAATACCTTCTTTGCAGAAGCTGTAGCAGCCTTAGCGAAACCCTGAGGAATCAAGTAGTTGTTAGCATAGCCAGGGCGTACATTAACGATGTCGTTTGCGTAGCCCAAGTTCTCTACATCTTTGATAAGAATTACTTCCATAGTCTCTCCTCCTCTTTATTATTTCATGTTATCGGTTACGAATGGAAGAATAGCCAAGTGACGAGCACGCTTAACAGCCTGAGCTACCTTCTTCTGGAACTTCTGAGAAGTACCAGTAAGGCGGCGTGGCAAAATCTTACCCTGCTCGTTAAGGAACTTCTTCAAGAACTCACCGTCCTTATAGTCAACATACTTAATACCGAGCTTCTTAAAGCGACAGTACTTCTTCTTCTTAACATCAACTGATACTGGGTTGAGATAACGAATCTCAGATGCACCCTGCTGTGTGTTCTCTGCCATGATTACTCCTCCTGTGATTTGTTAGCAAGCTTAGCGCGACGCTTCTGAGAGTACTCAACAGCGAACTTGTCCTGCTTGAAAGTTAAGAAACGGATGATACGCTCGTCACGACGATACTGTGTCTCAAGCGTGTTGATGATTGAGCCCTCACCGGTGAACTCTACAAGGAAGTAGAAACCGGTAGTCTTCTTCTGAATAGGGTAAGCAAGCTTCTTCAAGCCCCAGTTCTCCATATTCACAATCTGACCGCCGTTCTCGGTGATTACGCCCTGGAATTTGTCAGCAACCTCCTTTACCTGTGCGTCTGAAAGGACAGGAGTGACAATGAAAACGGTTTCGTAATTGTTCATACCTTTAAATAAATTAAATAGTTTTTTGCATAATGCGGTGCAAAGGTAGTAATTATTTTTGATTTTGCAACACTAACTCCCTCTTTTTTACCACTTATCATTAAAATTCCTACAGATATGGATAAAATACTATCTGCTTAATTGCCAAATAATACCTATTTATATATTATAATTCTTTGAAGAGTTGTTTGTTTTGAATTTTTTATATCTTTGGTGCCATAATGACACGCCTACTACATTTTTGTCACATCAAAATATATCCTCTCAAGTGTGGCAATGTAAATGCTTTTTTATATCTTTGTATTACCATTACAAGCGATTAACTAAAACATAAGTTATATGAAACGATTATTTACACTACTATTTATCTCTTTCGCAGCGTTGTCATGCGAGATGATAGATGAGAAACTCGATGACCTGCTCGATAAGCGCGATTGGGTTGTCTTTGCTGAGGGCACAGAACTTTCGGTTGATGTTCCAAGCAAGCAGACCGTGCTAAACTACAAATTTGAGTCTGCACTCGACTGGGAGGTAAAGACCGAGGCTGAGTGGCTTGAGATTGACCCAACGAGTGGCAAGGCGGGCAAGGAGATCAAAATCCAGATTAAGGTCGCTAAGAATAAGGATAAGGAGGGTCGTACAGGCTATGCTGACCTAACACTCTCAAACGATGAGAGTTACCGCATCACCATTAACCAAGCAGGCGAGGGTGACGAGAATGATGAGGGTGACGAGAATGAGGATGTTGTTGTAGATATCCCTAACAATCAGATTTGGTACACATCTACCGATGGCGAGATTGTTGAGCCATATAGTGGAGAGGAAAACAACTTCGCAGATGCACTCACAACCTTTGGTGTTAATATTGTTTCAAATACTTATGTTGATGGCAAGGGTGTAATAAAGTTTGATGGCGATGTAACTGTAATTGGGCAGTGTGCATTCATGTTTTGCAGTAACCTTACAAGTGTAACTATTCCTGATAGTGTAACTTCGATTGGAGATTATGCATTCTATTGGTGCAGTAGCCTTGCAAGTATCTCTATTCCTGATAGCGTAACTACGATTGGAGATGGTGCATTCGCTAGCTGCGATAGCCTAAAAGAGTTTAAGGGTAAGTTTGCATCAGATAATGGTCGATGCCTAATTGTTAATGGCACACTAAATTCGTTTGCACCAGCAGGACTCACAGAATATACCATCCCTGATAGTGTAACTACGATTGGATATGCTGCATTCGCTTATTGCAGCAGCCTAACAAGTGTAATTATTCCTGATAGCGTAACTACGATTGGATATGCGGCATTCATGGATTGTAATAACCTTACAAGTATTACTATCCCTGATAGCGTAACTACGATTGAATATGCTGTATTCTGGGGTTGCAGTCACCTAACAAATATCACTATTCCTGATAGCGTAACTACGATTGGAGATTGTGCATTCTATGATTGCAGTAGCCTTACAAGTGTAACTATTCCTGATAGCGTAACTACGATTGGAGATTATACATTCTTTGGTTGCGACAACCTTAGAAGTGTAACTATTCCTGATAGCGTAACTACTATTGGATATGCGGCATTCATGGATTGTAACAATCTTACAAGCGTAACTATTCCTGATAGCGTAACTACGATTGGAGATTATGCATTCCAATATTGCAGTAGCCTTACAAGTGTATATTGCAAGGCTACAACACCGCCAGTAGCAATAATTTATTACGATTATGACGGCTATTGGTATGCATTTGATTACAACGCTTCAGGTCGTAAGATTTATGTACCCGCAGAGTCGGTAGAGGCATATAAGAGTGATTGGGGTTGGTGGGAGTATGCTGATGATATTGTAGGCTACAACTTTTAATTTCCGATTTATATAGGGCATCTTTGCCCTATCCTATACAAAATATCGCGGACCTTTATAAACTGAAAACTGAAAACTGAAAAGTGAAAAGTGAAAAGTGAAAAGTGTGGTGCGCTTCGCGCGAGATTATGAATACGCGTCGCAGATACCACACTTTTCAGTTTACGCTTTTCACTTTATATCTTCACCTCCTCGATAGGTTGCTCCTGTTTTGTGTCGAGGGGTGCAGAGTGGTAGCTTACCGAGCCGAAGTCAATCTTTGCAAGGTCGATGCAGCGGATTGTGTTGTTATAGGCTGTCTTATAATAGACCTTGCGGTGGGTGAGGTCTATCGAAGATGTCCACTGCGTCGCGCTTGGGAGGCTCTTTTCATCGGGGTTCTCCGAGGCTATGGGTACATCGAAGTTGTTTAGAATATGGAAGCTCTGAAGTACGGTTTGCATAGCATCGGCGCGCTGTGGTGCGGTGTTACGGAAGAATGCCGCGCGTACAAAGCGTGATGGCGGGGTGAAGTCGCCAGGGAGTCCCAACATTGCCGAGCTGCCGCCAATAGGCTGGAGCGTCACGCCACCAAGTTTGTAGCTGTCGGCGCTACCTGGGCGGAGGTTAACATAGTTGTTGAGATTTGCTAAGTGCCACTCAAAGCCTGGGGCGTTGGTTATCACACCCACGGTGTTATCAAAGAAGTTTATCCTGCCGCCAACAATCTCCATCACCACTTGTTTGCCCGATGGCTCGCCTATGCGCCAGTGTATTACGGCGGTCTTCTCCAAGCCTACGATATGTACACCTGTTACAGCCTGGCGCACCTCATCAATGGTCGAAAATTGACTCAACATCCACTGCACAACCTGAAGGTCGGCAAGGGTAGTGTCGTTCTGCGAGGCGTTGTATGTCTCGTAGCTGCCATAGGTCGGAAAGAAGAATAGCCCAGCCGATAGTCCTGCCTCGTTGATACCTTCGGCTATAAACTCCTTCTCGACTACGGCAAGCCCCACAACGCCGTAGCGTGCCTTGAACTTCAGACCATTGAGTCCTGTTGGGGTGTAGGAGCGAAGCTCCTCGCCACGCGGTATAATCACATACTCGCTTTGTAGTGCGCCCTTGGCCCATTCGATTGTGCGCGATTGTACATAGCTGCCATCTGTTGCTGTTAGAGATATTCCTGTACAAGCAATCGTCATCGATGTGCCACCTATAACT
The DNA here is from genome assembly GCA_045650465.1 of Alistipes sp. Lineage (GTDB taxonomy): Bacteria > Bacteroidota > Bacteroidia > Bacteroidales > Rikenellaceae > Alistipes. Next base: position 1,305 of record JAZRRF010000030.1, on the reverse strand, counting down.
GCTGTGGCACTTGCTAATAAGTTTTTGATTATCTTTTTCATAATACCATTGTTTAGACACATTGTCTCAGCGCATAAATCACACCATTTATGCAATAAAAATATTCTAATATTTTGTTTTCAGAGTTTTTATGCTTATCTTTGTTTGCTTTAAAATATCTAACTATAGAAACTTATTGCGTATGAAGAGGTATTTAGCTTTGGTGGTTGCCATGATTGCATTGTGCAGTTGCTCATATACTACAACCTATATTGGTAGTGTTACGACATACAACGCTGATGGCACTGTTTTGAAAAAGTGGGATAAGGTGTGTTTGCAGGAGCACTCTAAGCACTACTCAACAGCATCTGCATTCAAGCCATATGGATTAAACTTCTACGATATTGTTGATGGCCGTTTTGTGGTTATTGGTAACTCTGTGCCATTCATTGTGGAGTATGATATTGTTAAGCGTAATCCTAAGGATAATCCTGATGATGTCTTTAAGATGGAACTTATCAATCGCCATGATCACCTCTCATATATGCTTGAGGAGTACAAGATTAACTTGAAGTATAGTCAGCGTGATAGTGAGGAGTATAACAAGTGGAAGGAGTTGATTAGACGCACTAAGATTGAGATCAACAACATCACCTTCACCCTCTCGCAGGAGTACTCATACTATTTGGATTAGTGAAATCGTTATCTATTATAGAACCTAAAAACTATTACTATATCAAAATGAACAAGGATTTACAGATTTTTGACCTTATCGCCGAGGAGCGTGCGCGTCAAACAAAGGGCATCGAGCTCATCGCATCGGAGAACTTCGTTAGCGACCAGGTAATGGCTGCTATGGGCTCTGTATGTACAAATAAATATGCTGAGGGTTATCCTGCAGCTCGCTACTATGGCGGTTGCGAGGTTGTGGATAAGATTGAGAACCTTGCTATTGAGCGTATCTGCAAGCTCTATGGTGCAGAGTATGCAAATGTTCAGCCACACTCTGGTGCGCAGGCAAATATGGCTGTCTTCTTCGCATGCCTCAAGCCAGGTGATACATTCATGGGTCTCGACCTTTCGCATGGCGGTCACCTTTCTCATGGTTCGCCTGTGAATATGTCGGGTATGTACTTTAATGCTGTAGGCTACAGACTCAAGGAGGAGACAGGTAACATCGACTACGATGAGATGGAGACTCTCGCTTTGGAGCATAAGCCAAAGCTTATCATTGGTGGTGCTTCGGCATTCTCTAAGTCGGAGGCCAAGCGGTCTTAGGAAGACAAGACCTGATAACAACTCCTTGGCTCACAGAACGACATGGCT
>JAZRRF010000029.1:0-3345 GCA_045650465.1 Alistipes sp. | reverse complement strand
CATCACCTTCCGGCGACGTGAAGAAGGGTGCAGTTTCTAAGGCAGTCGTAGTTAGAACAAAGAAGGAGATTCGTCGTGCTAACGGTTCATACATCCGTTTCGATGACAACGCAGTAGTTCTCCTTAACAATCAGGGTGAGATCCGTGGTACTCGTATCTTTGGTCCAGTAGCGCGTGAGTTGCGTGACCAGTATATGAAGATCATATCATTGGCTCCAGAGGTATTGTAATTTAAAAAACAGTTAAGATATGTCTAAATTGCATATTAAGAAGGGGGACATGGTATATGTCATCGCTGGTGACAACCGCGGTCAGCAGGGTAAGGTTCTCTCTGTAGATGCAGCCAAGAATCGAGCAATCGTTGAGGGCGTAAACATCTGCAAGAAGGCAACTAAGCCTAATGCACAGAACCCCCAGGGTGGTCTTGTAGAGCAGGAGGCACCTATCCACGTTTCTAACCTTCTACCTATCGACCCAAAGAGTGGTAAGCCAACTCGTATCGGTCGCAAGATTGGTAGCAATGGTAAATTAGTTCGTTACGCTAAAAAGTCAGGGGAGGAGATTAAATAATGGCATACGTACCTACACTTAGAACCGAGTATAAGGAGCGCATCATTGCTGCCCTTATGAAGGAGTTTGGTTACACTAGCGTTATGCAGTGCCCTAAGCTCGAGAAGATCGTAGTAAACCAGGGTATGGGTCAGGCGATTGCAGATAAGAAGCTTATCGACATCGCACAGGAGGAGCTTACCCGTATTACAGGTCAGAAGGCCGTACAGACTAAGTCTCGTAAGGATATCTCTAACTTTAAGTTGCGTAAGGGTATGACTATCGGTGTTCGCGTAACACTCCGTGGCAACCGTATGTACGAGTTCTTGGAGCGTTTGATCGCCGTAGCACTCCCACGAATCCGCGACTTTAAGGGTATCAACGACAAGTTCGACGGTCAGGGTAACTACACTCTCGGTATTACCGAGCAGATTATCTTCCCTGAGATCGACATCGACAAGATCACAAAGATCTTTGGTATGGAGATTACTTTCGTTACAACAGCTAAGACTGACGAGGAGGCATATGCATTGCTTCGTGAGTTCGGTCTTCCATTTAAGAACGCTAAAAAGAACCAGTAACCTATGGCAAAGGAGTCAATGAAGGCACGCGAGGTAAAGCGTGCGAAGCTTGCGCAGCGTTACGCTCACAAGCGTGAGGAGATCGCTGCAAAGGTTAAGGCAGGTGAGATGGATCACGAGGAGGCATGGATTGCACTTTCAAAGTTGCCACGCAACTCTAATCCTATCCGTCAGCACAACCGTTGTATGATCACTGGTCGTCCAAAGGGTTATATGCGTCAGTTCGGTATCAGCCGTATCCAGTTCCGTGAGATGGCTTCGAACGGCTTGATCCCAGGCGTTAAGAAGGCCAGCTGGTAGTATTTCAAGGATATTGTCTATACCTTATATATAATATCCTTAAAGAAGAGGTGTAGCTCGCTATATGCGAAAGCGCATCCTCGGATAAGAAGATCCTTAACTTAGGCGTCCCTTGTGGGATGCCTTAGTTATCGGGTCGGATAAGGTAGTCATTTGTTAGGTGCCTTGATTTGGGGCGTGGATTGCGAAGCCTTTGTGCTTTGTGCTGCGTTAGCCAGAGATAGTTTTTTATGGTGCCATAGTGGATATCCACAAGCAAAGACTCTCCTTATATGGGCATGATGGGCAAGTACCATATATATATGCATACAAAAGTGTCAATATTGATTGATAACTTGTGTGTATGTAGCTATGCGAAAGTGTGTTGTGCTGAGTAAATTCTCAAACTCTGAGTGCAGATAACTTTGAGGGGGTGGAGTAGAGTGTTGGAAGCCATGCTTTTTATGCTTTAGTGTTGCCTCGTGGAGTTATGGTGTTGGTCACTTTGGAGGAGAGTAACTCAATGAAGCGTGTGGTATGTTGTGTATCCCGCTTTTTTGGTTGCAATGCTCCCGTTATTTGAGCATTTACGACATATGTTGGTCTGCAATATTGCTTTGCCAGCATTTGTTGTGTAGAGCCCAAAGTGCGTAACTCCTTAAAAAATAGGAGGAAAAGTTTGGTAAGTTTGGAATTTATTCGTACATTTGCCCGCTATTTGTGCGTTATGCATCCTCGTGTGCGTGTGTGTGATGTTGTGAGGTGGGGTGGTAAGGCGTTGATAGCTAATAACTTAGAATGCATTAAGCAGATAGATAGAAACTTTTTAATTATTAATTTTTAACTTTTAATTCATTATGACAGATCCAATTGCGGACTTTCTAACTCGAATTAGAAATGCAGTGAAAGCCAATCACAAGGTGGTTGAAGCTCCTGGTTCAAAAATTAAGCAGGAAATCACCAAGATCTTGTTCGATCAAGGTTACATCCTTGCCTACAAGTTTGACAAGGACGAGAAGGGTCATCCTTCAATCAAGGTTGCGTTGAAGTATGATGCAGCAACCAAGACAAATGCTATCAAGAACCTTAAGCGTGTAAGCCGTCCAGGTTTGCGTCAGTACGCTTCAGTAGCAGAGATGCCACGCGTATTGAACGGTTTGGGTATCGCAATCGTCTCAACATCTAAGGGTATCATGACAGATGCTCAGGCTCGTAAGGAGAATGTAGGTGGTGAGGTATTGTGCTATGTTTGGTAGTAGTAAGCCTAAAGAGAGATCAGTGATTAACTGAAATTATTAACAAAAAACAACAATTACAAAATGTCAAGAATTGGTAAATTACCTGTAATCTTGCCTGCTGGTGTCACTGTTGAGATCGCAGCTGACAACACGGTAAGCGTGAAAGGGCCACTTGGTACATTGAGCCAGAAGGTTGACTCAGACATCAAAGTAGAGGTTGGTACACATATCGAGAAGGAGAGCCAGAAGGAGGTTCCTGCGGTTATCGTTACTCGTCCAACTAATCAGCCCCGTCACCGTTCAATGCACGGTTTGTACCGTGCACTTATCAATAACATGGTTATTGGTGTATCTAAGGGTTACGAGATCAAGCAGGAGCTCGTAGGTGTAGGTTTCAAGGCTGAGGTTAAGGGTCAGCTACTTGAGATGAGCTTGGGTTATTCTCATGACATCGCAATTTTGTTGCCAGCAGAGATTCAGGCAACTGCAGTTACTGAGAAGAAGGGTAACCCTATCCTCACACTTAAGAGTATCGACAAGCAGCTTGTAGGTCAGGTTGCAGCGAAGATTCGCTCATTGCGTAAGCCTGAGCCATACAAGGGTAAGGGTATTAAGTTCGTCGGCGAGGTAATCCGTCGTAAGGCAGGTAAGTCGGCAGCTAAATAGTAAATAAGTCAAGATTATGGCATTGAATAAGA
>JAZRRF010000028.1:0-12890 GCA_045650465.1 Alistipes sp. | reverse complement strand
AATGGTAACACAGCAGATTTTGGTTCTGTTATTCTGAGTTCGAATCTCGGTAGCTCAACCACAAGCCTTTTAGGGCGATAATTAACCGATAAGTTGTTGCTTATCGGTTTTTTTTATATCTTTGAGTCGTTAAGTTTATAGCGTATGGCATTTCCTATAGAGAATAAGTTGGTTGTAGCCGTGTCGTCATCGGCATTGTTCGATCTCTCTGAGTCGGACAGAGTCTATAATGAGTGTGGCTTGGATGAGTATAGAAAGTATCAGGAAGAGAATATAGATAATCCTCTGGGTAAGGGTGTTGCGTTTCCTTTTGTAAAGCGATTGTTGAGTTTTAATAATATATTCCCTGAGGAGCAGCCTGTGGAGGTGGTGTTGCTCTCGCGCAACTCTCCTGAGACAGGTTTGAGAGTATTCCGTACTATCAAACACTACGACCTTAATATATCGCGTGCTTCGTTCTTCTCGGGCGAGTCACCATATAAGTATCTGCCAGCGTTTAATGCTTCGCTCTTTTTGTCAGCTTCGGAGCGTGATGTTAAGCGTGCTTGTGATGCAGGTTATGCAGCAGGCCGTGTGTTAAAGAGTGAGGTTATGGATGATGTTATGGATGATGAGCTACGCATAGCCTTCGATTTTGATGGTGTTATCGCGGATGACGATAGCGAGAAGATATATCAGGAGCATGGTCTCTCGGCGTTTCATCGTCATGAGGCGACAACCAAAGCTCCTCTCGACCCAGGCCCTTTGGCGGATTTGCTCATTAAGATTTCAAATCTTCAAAAGCTTGAAATGGCGCGCATGGAGGAGGATTCTGAGTATCGCCGTAAGTTAAAAATATCTATCGTTACGGCGCGTAATGCTCCTGCGCATGAGCGAGTTGTCAATACCTTGAAGGATTGGGGTGTAGATGTTACCGAGGCCTTTTTCCTTGGAGGTATATCTAAGGATAGAGTGCTTGAGATTATGCGCCCACATATCTTCTTTGATGACCAGATGTCGCACCTCGACCATCTGAAGAATGTTCCAGCAGTACATATTCCAATGGGTATAACAAATGAGTAGCTTTAAGGATAAGGTAAAGAGTTTTTTGGGACGCCTGTCATTTCGTACAGGTGTTATAATCCTCGCTTTGTGTGTGCCTTGTTATATACTCTCCTTTGCACAGATGGCACTGCCAATATCTGCTACAGCAAAGGGCGTTTTGTGGTTTATCCTCTTCGGCCTTGCTAAAACAACCCAATATGCAGGCTTGGCGATACTCGGTGTTGAGGGGTGGCGCAGACTAAAGGCGAAGTTTGTGAAAGATAAAGATATTAAAAAATAGATGACCTTAAAAAGTTTGGACACATGAAACATTTAACTTTTTACTTAAGGTTACTAGTGGTGATATCTTGCTTATCATTGTTTTGTTACTGTACAACAAGTAGCGAAGTGGATGATACGCAACAACCACAGGAGCAGCCTAACGAGCCCGATGTAACTCCAGATGATTCCGATGAGAACGACAACCCAAATAACTCAGAGGATGACGAGGAGAGCAAGGATGATGATGAGAACAAAGAGGATGACAATGGCCAGACCCCAGATAGTCCTGATACTCCAGAGGGAGATACCTCGATAGCTCGTTGGGAGGGCCTTTGGGCTGATGATAGAGCATTGGATGCTGTGGGCAGTAACAACGACTTCTTCTATGAGCTTAATAGCTTCGGTACACAGGTTGTCGTAACCTACAACGGCAATAGCGCTGTTGTGGAGTCAGCAAATAGCAATATTAAGAGCTATGTTGATGGCGCACATGTGGCGTTGGATATGACTAAGGTGAGTGGTGTTGAGGTTATCGCCATGGGTAGTAGCTCAAATGGTAGCCTTAAGATATATAGCAACAATAAATATAAGCTTACACTAAACGGTCTGGATTTAGCATCGCAGCGTGGCCCAGCAATCAACTTGCAGTCTAAGAAGCGTGTATATCTTCACCTTGGCGATGGCACAACAAACCGCCTAACGGACTGTGCAAGCTATACTAACGACCACTATACTATTGCGGGATCAGCCAACGAGGATAGAAAGGGTGCGCTCTTTACCGAGGGTAACATCATCCTTAGTGGTTATGGCGCCTTGGTTGTATCGGGAAGATATAAACACGCTATTGTAACAGATGGATGTTATTATCAGCGCCCAGGAACTACGATTGCTGTTACGGAGAGCGCGAAGAATGGTATTCATGTTAAGGGTGATAGTGACGATAACACAGGTGTGGTTATTGAGGGCGGTGCTATCACCGTAGCCATATCTTCAACAGCGGGCAAGGCGATTAAGTGCGATATGGACCTTGTGGTGAATGGTGGTAAGCTCAATTTAAGAACATCGGGAGATGCTACATACGATAGCGAGGATAATGACACCTCCTCGGCATCGTGTCTGAAGAGCGACACAAACATCTGTATCAATGGCGGCGAATTGGCGCTAAGTTCAAGTGGTACAGGTGGCAAGGGTATTAGCGCAGATGGGGACTTAGAGGTGAACAATGGCGCTGTAAACATCTCTACTTCAGGTGGTCAGTACAAGTATTCAAGTCAATTAACATCTTCGCCTAAGGGTATTCGTGCTGATGGTAATATTACAATCAATGGCGGTTATGTGAATATCTCTGTAACGGGCGCAAGCGAAGGTTCGGAGGGTATGGAGAGTAAGGTAGTATTGACCTTTAATGGTGGTGAAACCGTTATAAATGCCTATGATGATGCTATCAATGCTGCAAGTGCAATAGTTGTGAATGATGGTAAGGTATATGCGCGTGCTACGAACAACGATGGTATAGATTCAAACGGTGCTATTACACTATATGGTGGTCTGTTTATAGGTGTTGGTTCTCGCGAACCAGAGGGTGGTATTGATATTGATAACGGAACACAATTTGTTATCAATGGTGGCGTGGCTATCGGACTTGGTGGTTCTATGATGGGTACTCCATCAACTGCAAGCTTGCAGAACTCTGTGGTATATGGTGGCCTTGCTGCTTCTATGGGCGATAAGATTGCGGTATTGGATAGTTCAAATAATACACTTCTTGCCTTTGAGATACCTTCGGCATTGAGTAATTCTACGCTATTCTTTACAACTCCCGATATTTCAAATGGTGCAACCTATACAATCATGTCGGGCGGTGTAATGTCTGACTATAGCGACATATGGCAGGGCTACTTCTCTGATGGCATATGGTCGGGTGGAACATCCCTTACAGCCTTCACACCATCGAGCGTTGTTACAACCATAGGTAATGTCGGTGGTGGTCCTGGTGGCCCTGGAGGCCCTCCTGGTGGGGGTGATAGACCAAACAGACCTTGGTAGAGTGTGCGGTAATAGGGAGTATAGAGCATCTTGAATGAGCCTTATACTCCCTATGTTTGTTACCAACCAGCAAAATAGATATATTCTCTTTACATGGACTTACACAATGTTATAGTTCGCTATAATCAATCTTAATTCCCTTTGGTGCGCTTAAAATATTTGTATCTCTTTTAAGTTTTCATATTATTTCTTATATTTGCCGAATGATTGATCGTGAAACCATAGACCGAATATACGCAGCTGTCAATATCGTAGATATTGTTGGTGACTATGTTACGCTCCGCAGAAAGGGTGTCAACTATGAGGCGTGCTGTCCTTTCCACAACGAAAAGACGCCGTCGTTCAAGGTGTCGCCAGCGCGTGGTATATACAAGTGTTTCGGTTGTGGTAAGTCGGGTAATGCCATAAACTTCATTATGGAGAGCGAGAGTGTGAGCTATCCTGAGGCTCTGAAGATGCTCGCCAAGAGGTATGGTATCGAGGTTCGCGAGGAGCAGATGACCGAGGAGGATATTGCGCGTAACAACAACCGTGAGAGTATGTTTGCGCTCAATGCCTGGGCTTCGGAGTACTTCCATCGATATATGATGTTTGAGGATGAGGGTCGCAGTGTAGGTCTGAGCTACTTCTCATCGTTACGCGGCTTCTCGGATGCTACAATCAAACGCTTTGGACTTGGCTTCTGTCCATCGTCGGGACACCGTTTCTCGGACGATGCGCGTGGCGCAGGATATAAGGAGGAGTTCCTCCTTTCGACAGGTCTTGCCATAGCCCGCGAGTCTGATGGTGCATTGCGCGATAGATTCTACGATAGGGTAATCTTCCCGATACACAACATGTCGGGTCGCGTGGTGGGCTTTGGTGGTCGTACGCTTCGCACCGATAAGAAGGTGGCGAAGTATCAGAACTCTCCCGAGAGTGAGATATACAACAAACGCCGAGAGTTGTATGGTCTCTTCTTCGCTAAGAAGGCTATACAGCAGGAGGATATGGCTATCCTTGTTGAGGGCTATGCCGATGTTATATCTATGCATCAGGCAGGCGTGGAGAATGTTGTTGCCTCGTCAGGTACATCGCTTACCGAGGAGCAAATACGCCTTATCTTCCGCTTTACAAACAACATAACCCTGATGTTCGATGGTGATGCTGCGGGTGTCAAGGCGGCATTGCGCGGTGTTGACCTTATCCTAAAGGAGGGTATGAATGTCCGTATCGTACTGCTCCCTGAGGAGCATGACCCCGACACCTTTGCCCGTGCCAATGACTCTGAAACACTCAGGGCATACATCAAGGAGAATGCTCAGGACTTCCTTGCTTTCAAGGCTAAGTTGCTCTTGGGCGAGGCTACGAATGACCCTATGATGCGTACCAACGCCATAAACGATATGGTACAGTCGATATCGCTTATTCCTAATGAGATTAAGCGCTCGGAGTATGTGCGATACTGTTCCGAGATTATGAATGTTGACCACAACACCTTAGCTGTGGCTGTAGCAAAGCAGCTCGATGGCATCAAGGGCAATAGCGAGGCTCAGAACTTCCTGCTTCGTCAGCAGCAACGCGAGCGTCAGGAGTATTCTCAGCAGTCACTTACTGTGGCGCGTCCTGAGGTTAATTTTGCTGAGGCTAACAGACAGGCTGGTGGCACTACGCCAGAGACTTTGGAGCGTGAGCTAACGAAGTATCTCTTGAAGTATGGTCATATAAATTGTGAGGTTATTGAGGATCGCGATGTTGTGACCTTCAATGTTGCACGCTTTATATTTGAGGAACTTGATAACGATGGCTTGCAGTTTGATATAGAGTCCTATCGCTTTATCGCGGATATCTACCGTGCGGAGTGGGAGCGATTGGGTGACGGCGTGGAGGTTAAGACTCATATATTCATCAATAACCCCGATATCAGGGTGAGTACCACGGCTATAGAGCTTCTAACCTCGGATGATAACTATGTAATCAGCAAGATATGGACTCAGAAGGAGGTGCATATCGAGAGTGCTGAGGAGCAGCTATCGGAGGGTGTGCCTAAGGCGATGATGGTCTATAAGTGGCGAACTCTCGACAAGCGTATCACCGAGCTAAAGGCTCGCCTGGCATCTGGTACGGAGGAGGATGAGAGTGCTGTGATGGCTACGCTGGCTAAGTATCACGCCGTTAGAGTGAAGATTGCACGCACTGCGGGGCGACTGATATAAAAAAGGGTGAACCCGGAGTGTCAGCGTATCACTACGCTAACGGTGTGCAAACAGAAAATAAACTTAAAAGATGTGTTAAACATATCAAAGATAAAAGAATTAGTTACCTTTATCCGAGTCCACCCACATCATCGTGTGGCAAAAGGTGTGCCGAAAGGGGGGTATTGATAGGGTAATATAAGGTAATAGGGTAATTGACGATGGCAGACTATAAGAATATAAATATTCGTAATAAGCGTGCGACATTCGACTACGAGATTTTGGAGGAGTATGTTGCAGGTATCGTGCTTGTGGGTACAGAGATTAAATCTTTGCGACTCGGCAAGGCATCGCTCGTGGACTCATACTGCTACTTTGAGCGTAACGAGCTGTGGATAAGAAATGTAAATATCGCGGAGTACACATGGGGTACATGTAACAACCATGTTCCTAAGCGCGATAGAAAACTACTTCTTAATCGTAAGGAGCTAAACAAGCTACAGCGTGCTCTGCAGGATAGAGGTCTTACGGTTGTGGGACTAAGAATATTCCTCAATGATAGGGGCTTGGCAAAGGTGGCTATCGGTCTTGCGCGTGGTCGTAAGTCCTACGATAAGCGCGAGTATATCAAGGAGAACGATGCTAAGCGCGAGATGGATAAGGCAATGAAAGTAAATAGAAGATAGCGATATGGCACTAATTTTATCAATCGAAACAGGTACGGATGTATGTTCGGTGGCTTTGGCTAACGATGGCGAACTCATGGCACTTCGCGAGAGTGATGAGGGACGCGACCACGCCAAGAAGGTGGCGATATTCGTTGATGAGCTACTCAAGGAGACAGGTGTTCAGCCTTCGGATCTCGATGCTATAGCCGTGGGTAAAGGCCCTGGCTCATACACAGGCTTGCGTATAGGTGTCTCATTTGCTAAGGGTATGTGCTATGACCTCAATATTCCACTTATTGCCATCGGCTCTCTCGATGCTCTAACTAAGGTGGCATGTGAGGACTTCGAGGCAGGTATTCTCGATATCGAGGATGCAGATTGGGCAAATGCTCACCTCTGCCCTATGGTCGATGCTCGCCGCATGGAGGTCTATACACAGATTTTCGATACCAATGGCATCGCTAAGACAGATGTCTCAGCCGAGATTATCACCGAAGAGAGTTTTGCTCAGTGGCGCAAAGATGGAAAGTTTGTCATCTTTGGCAATGGCGCACAGAAGTGCTGCGAGGTACTCTCAGATGCGATATATGTCTCTGTGACACCATCTGCACGCGGTATTGTCGCCCTTGCTGAAGAGGCTTTCAATGCAGAAAAATTTGAGGATATTGCATACTTCGAGCCGTTTTATTTGAAGGAGTTTTTGGTGATTCCATCGAAGAAAAAGCTCCTTTAATGCATTATCTTATTGGGTCTTTTGGCATCTGGCAAAAACAATTAGTAATTAGTAATAATGTTCTTAACAATCTAACGCATTAACGGAATATAGTAGTTGGAAATATTAACTAATAAAGGTGATATACAGAACGATACAAGAATTTTAATTTTTAATTGATAGATTATTGCATTGCTGGAAGCGTGCAATTGACATATTATAAAGCGTTAGCTTTATTCCCTTGCTTTCTGAAAATCTGGTAAATTTTTGTGACAACCGAGGAGTAAAGTTTGACGCCTGCGTCGTTTGGCGTGGGCTTCATTCTCTATTTGGTTGTATGGTTTACCAGAGCCTCAGAAAGCAAATGGATGAGTTTAGTCCCACGCTTTTTATTTGGTATTAACCTGTATGTTGGGACGCATACGAATATAACAAACAATTATGAAGAGATTTTTAATTCCTGCATTTATGCTATGCTCCTTGACATTTTCGTCATGCGCTACGGTTTTTTGTGGTACCAAAGCTCAAGTAACATTTGAAAGTAATGTTAGTGAGGCAACATTAACTATTGATGGTCGTAAACATAAAAATGTCACATTCCCATATACTACTGATGTTGAAAGAGGTTTTGATGAAACTATTGTTAAGGCTGAGGCTGAAGGCTATGAAACAACAATGGTCTATGTCGATAAGGTGTTAAACCCTGTATCTATTATCAATCTTACTGATGTGCTTGGTTGGGCAATTGATGTCGCAACAGGTGCAGTAACAAAGCCTGAATACAAGGTTTATGAGATTGAACTTATGAAACTTAAACCTATTGAGGAGTAATCATTTTTCTTATTTATACTAAAAATCCTCTTGGTTAGCCCAAGAGGATTTTTGCTTATTTGCATTAAAGTAAGCAAATAACTACAATTATATTGCATTGGCATAAATCCTATGAGTGTTGCAATATTTTATCGTATAAAGAGGATGATGTAAAACTTACAGTTAACACTCAACTCTTTGATGTACTATCAAGTGCTTCTGTAAGCTTCAGCCTATACTTCTAAGGTATAACCGTTAGTATTATATAGAGGATATCCAACTTCGGTTGCGGTATCCTCTACTTCTTTACCGCGCATTTCGGTCACTTCACGCCTCTATTTTGGCGTTTGGTAGTAAGGTTAGGTGCAAAAGGCTTATATGTGAAGTAACTTTGTTGTAGGAACTATTAAAACTACAACAACTATGAAAAAGCTTATTACACTTTTTGCCGCTATGCTAATTGTTATTGGGGCATCGGCTGCCGAGCCATACACCGTCTATTGCTCACTTTCAGGAGCATCCTACTCGCAGATAGACTACGGGCAGGAGTCACTCCTTAGAAACACTCTTGTCGATGAGGATGGCATGGCTATCTACTTCAATAGCATTGTCGGAGCCTTGAACTATATGTCTGCGCGAGGCTGGAGGTTTGTGGGTGAGCAAAAGAGTTATTCGCAAAATATGTGGGATAAGTTAGATATTAGCGTCTCGACAACCCTTATTTTTGCGCGGGAGATAACCTCGCCAGAGCAGATAACCGATGGTATTGTCACACGACAGATGCTCAGAGAACGACTTGAGGAGCATAGTGCTGAGTAGTTGTTCTATACCCTAAAACAAAAAATCCTCTTGGTTAGCCCAAGAGGATTTTTGCTTGTTTGCGTGCTGCATCGGTAATCTCGCTACCCGAAAGCATCTTTGCTATTTCGTCAATGCGTTCGCTCTTTGTGAGTGGGCGTATATTGGTGCGACCCTCCTCCTTATAGACCACGAAGTGCGAACCACTCTTTGAGGCCACCTGAGGCAGGTGGGTAATGTCGATAATCTGCAAATCTAAGGCAAGCGTAGAGATAATATCTCCCATAGCATCGGCAATACGACCCGATACACCTGTGTCGATCTCGTCAAATATCACAGTAGGCAACTGCTTGCAACGGGCGAGTAATGACTTGATGGCAAGCATAATACGCGAAAGCTCACCACCCGATGCTATGCGCTCCACGGCAGCAAGCTTTGTGGTAGGGTTAGCCGTAAACATATAGGCTATGCTATCTGTGCCAAGAGGTGTGAACTCCTCGGTTTTGCTAATCTCAACGACAAACTTAGCATCCGCCATACCAAGTTTATTGAGTGTTGTGATGATATGGCTCTCCAAAGTCGCACATACCCCCTTGCGACTGTCGCTAAGTCGCTCAGCCACAGCGCGACACTCAGCCTCTGCACTCTCGATGCGTGCCTGAAGCTCGCGTAATGCAGTGTCGCTATTATCTATAGTTGAAAGACGCGCCTCGAACTCCTTAAACTTCACCAAAAGGTCGTTGTATGACTCTGCGCGATGCTTCATCTCCAACGAGTAGATGGTGTTGAGTCTGTCGCTCAACCTCTGCAAGGTCTCAGGGTCGGCATCCAACTTCTCAACCTCGTCACCTGCCGTTACGCTTATATCCTTAAGCTCGGCGATAACAGACTTTAGACGCTCGGCGATAGCAACACCAATAGGGTATTTCTCGCCAAGCGATGATAACTCGCGCTCTGAACGACTAAGTGAGATAATCGCGCCAACCTCCTCATCATCAAGAGTGTTGCGTAGTGTGGTGAGTGCCTCGTTGATATTGTCTGCACTCTCCAATATCGCCAACTTCTGCTCTGTCTCGCTCTGCTCGTTCTCCTTAAGTTTTGCAGCGCGAAGCTCATCTACCGTATAGCGCAACCACTCCTCATCTTTGCGTGCCGCCTCCATATCCTGAGCCATACGGCGGTACTCGCTGCGTAGCTTGCCAAGATTAGTAAGTAGGGTGGTGTACTCCTCCAATATTGAGGCATTTTGAGCAATGCTGTCGAGGGTTGAGATACGGAACTCCTCGGATGCGAGGATAAGGTTTTGGTGCTGTGAGTGTATATCCACGAGGTGTGCGCCAAGCTCCTTAAGTGTGGTGAGCTGCACAGGCATATCACCCACAAACGAGCGACTCTTACCCGCAGGTGTGATGATGCGGCGTATGGTTATCTCCTCCTCGTAGTCCAGGTCGTTATCCTCAAAGAAGGACTCCAAACCAAGACCGTAAATGTTGAATATCGCCTCGATAACGCAGTTACGCTCAAGGTCTTTGGTGGCGTTACCTTCGTTCTTAGCACCTAAGAGTAGGCCCAATGCGCCTAACAAAATAGATTTACCCGCACCTGTCTCACCTGTGATGATATTAAGGTGCTCGTCCCACTCCACATGGAGAGAGTCGATAAGTGCATAGTTCTCTATAGTTAGGCTCTTAAGCATTGATTATCTTTGATTTATAGTTTCGATTTTATCCACAATTACAGCTGCAACGGCGCTCTTTGACATCAGAGGATGCTCCTCGTGTCCGTTGCGGTCTATGAGTGTTACCTTGTTGGTGTCGCCACGGAAGCCAGCACCCTTGTCCTGCAGGGAGTTAAGCACAACGAAATCGAAGTTCTTGCGCTGGAGCTTACCCTCGGCATTTGCCTCCTCGTTGTCGGTCTCAAGGGCAAAGCCTACCAATACGCGCTCACCCTTTGTTGCGCCAAGCTCTTTTGCAATATCCTTTGTGCGCTTAAGCTCAATGCGCATATCGTCATCCGACTTCTTGAGCTTTCTGTCTGCAACAGTAACTGGTGTGTAGTCGGCAACAGCGGCACACATAACGCCACCGTCAGCCTCTGCCCACTCCCTTACTGCGGCATTGTACATATCCTCAGCCGAGAGTACATCAATACGCTCCACACCCTTAGGCGTAGGAAGCGATGTGCGACCACTGATAAGGCGTACATCGGCACCACGACTCGCCAACTCCTCGGCAATGGCATAACCCATCTTACCTGTAGAGTGGTTGGTGATATAGCGCACAGGGTCGATAGCCTCGATAGTAGCGCCCGCAGTTACGATATATCGCTTACCCTCTAAGCTCTTTTTTTTTTCGCCCGCGAAGATAGCCTTTACCTGCTCAACAATATCCTCAGGCTCAGCCATGCGACCCTTGCCAACAAGACCACTTGCAAGCTCACCTGCAGCAGGCTCTATAATTGCCACGCCACGCTCAGCCAATGTTTTGAGGTTTGTTTGTGTGGTGATGTGTGCATACATATCAAGGTCCATAGCTGGAGCTACGGCAACCTTCGAACGCGCTGAAAGATAGGTTGTAAGTAGTAGGTTATCAGCAATGCCTGTCACCATCTTTGCGAGGGTATTGGCTGTAGCTGGGGCAATAAGTAGCATATCTGCCCACTCACCAAGCGATACATGTGAGTTCCACTCGCCATTCTCTGGGTTGAAGAACTCCACAAGGATAGGGTGCTTAGATAGTGTTGCCATAGTTAGTGGGGTGATGAACAGCTTACCAAGTGGTGTCACCACAACCCTCACCTGGCCTCCCTCCTTTACTAAAAGACGGCACAGCATAGCTGCCTTATAAGCTGCTATGCTGCCTGTGATACCGAGTATAATATGTTTCCCGTTAAGCATTGCTTACTCCTTGTTTCCGTGACGGAAATATACCTCGCCATCGAGGAACTCCTCAGTAGCGATGAGTGCAGGTTTTGGCAAACGCTCATAGTAGCGAGAAATCTCAATCTGCTCGCGGTTCTCGAAGGTCTCCTCTACTGAGTTGTCAGTTGGTGCAGAGAAGTCAGCGAGCTTACGGTTAAGCTCAGTCTTAAGCTCTGTAGCAATCTGGTTTGCACGGCGAGCGATGATGTTAATGCTCTCGTAGATGTTGCCTGTAGGGGCATCGAGGTCAACCAACTTGCGTGTTACTGTGTTGCTGGGAACATTCTTCTTAATCTCCATAGCTTATATTTTGTTTATGCGTTATCTTCTGTTTTGCGGTTTTTATCAATAAAGTTGCGGGCATCCTTAGCCATGCGTCCCAACTCTTTAATATGTTTCGACTCTGGATACTCTGCAAGGAAGGAGTAGTAGTGGTCGAGCATTGCAATGTATCTATCCAACTGTTTTGACTCCACAGAGTTTGCCGCCAAGCGATATGCCGAAACAGTTGTGTAGTACATCATATCCTCTCTGTGTGGCGACTCTGGATAGTTCTTCATTGCATTTTTGAAGGCCACTATTGCCGACTTATACCTTCCAATCTTGAAGTATGTGTAGGCATTTAGGTAGCTCTTTTCCATAAGACGCGAAGTGAGTGTGTCGAGCATCTCCTTAAACTCATCAATATGCTCAGAGTTTGGATAGCGAGATATAAACTCTGTGATGGCGATGATAGCCTGTGTTGTTATGGTCTGATCGCGCTCAGGTGCAGGTGACATGTAGAAGTGACACAATGCATACATGCCCTCTGCCTCCTCAATAAATGGGCTGCGTCCAAACTTACGGCGGTACTCATCAAGTTGTACCGATGCATCGCTCCAGTTGTGCGACTTGAACTTACAACGCGCATTGTAGAACGATAGCGAGTCCTCGCGAGGTGTTCCCATATAGACATGGCGACACGCCTCGAATAGGGTAGATGCATCGTCCCACTTCTCGGAATTGTACAACACAATAGCTTGGTCATAGGCATACTGAGGGTCGCCACTCTTTAGAGCCTCATTCACAACGCTACATGAAATGGCCACAAGCGCAACACTCACAAATGCTACAATATATCCAAATATACGCTTCATTCTCCCGTTAATTCTTTAGCTTATGCGCATAAGCGCACAAAGTTACATATAATTTTTGAATTAACGAACAATGTTTCGAAATTATTATTCGATTTTAGCTCTATAACTCAGTTATTGAGTTCAATGACACAAAAAAAGGGGGCTGACTAAAAACTTACTTAGCCAGCCTCCTTAACCTAAGAGAGTGAATAAAAAGATGTAGTTTTAGGCTTGCGAAGCCCGAAAAAGCGGAGTTTACTTTGCGTAAATGAGCATTTTGAGGGCAAGTGTAACGACAAAATACACTTTTTATTCACTCTCTTGTCTGTATGTAACTTT
>JAZRRF010000027.1:0-20586 GCA_045650465.1 Alistipes sp. | reverse complement strand
AGAGAGACCAGAGAGACCAGAGCGAGGACGGGTATCAGTCTGCGTTGTTGCTGTCGTGTGCTTTGCACTGCCGTGCAGTTAAATGATCTCCGCGCCTACCCACTCTACCCATAAGACTGCGCAAAAAGGCATCCCCCGAGTGGAGGATGCCTCTATATCAGTTCCTGTGGGCGATTACTTTGCTATCGCCTCGTAGATGGTTGCGTTGCCTACGAGGTGTAGGGTTGATGCGCCCTTAGGTAGGGAGATAACCTGCTCTGGAGAGGTTATTGTGCCGTTGCCCAAGAGCTTGCCCTTAGCGTCTGTAATCTCGTAGCATAGCTCCTTATCAAGCGCACCGAGGAGTAGGCGTAGGGTTGTCGCACTCTCCTTAATAGCGATATTTACAGCCTCTGTGGTGGTGTATGCTGTGAAAGGATTTGCATCCCAGCCATACTGGCTCATATCTACAGGATTAATGGCGAACTCGCGGATAGCCAACCAATTACGCTTCTTAGACTCGAGCTTGCGGATGCCAACATATCGTGCCTCGAAAGGCTCGCCTTGCCATAGGATGTCATAGACTCCCTCCATAGGCTCGCTAAGGGCGAACCACTCCTCGCCATCCTTGGAGTACTCCACAACAACATGGTCGAAGTAGTCAACATCGTCAACTGAGTTACGACCCTGGATGATGCGAAGCTCGCGTACCTCGCGCACGATGCCCATATCTGCAACTACGCAGTCATCGGTGCGCTGTGCCTGACCTGAGTGGTAGTAGGTCTCGAGGTCGTTGTCGAACATATACTTAGCCTGTGGAGCCTGCAATGATGCGTAGCTACCCTTAGCCGAGAGTGTCGATGACTTTGTGCCTGTGAGGTGCTCGTAGTAGCGCGATACAAGACCATCCATAACGCGCTCGTAGAAAGGCTTAAGCTTCATTGTACCCACGCGGTGAGCGTCGTATGCCTCGATATCCTCAAGGCTCATTAGGTTGTCAACATAAGCCTCCCAGAAGCCCTCGAACTTAGTATCGTCAGGGGCAGTCATGTATTTGTCAAGCATCTCCAACGCCTTGCGACAGCGTGTGCCGAGCTTGCCGAACTCCACTAACCAAGGGCGTAGCTCGCCGAGGAGTGCCTTATTCTCCATAGCCTCCATCTGGGCAGGTACAGCCTCGATGCGCTTAAGCTCCTCCATCAATGCGGTAGATAGCTCTGCGGTGTAGTCCTCGAAGCCGAATGTGGTGGTCTCCCATGACTCATGGCGGCGGTAACCTGTCTCGGTGTCGCATGAGTGGATGGCAAAGAGACGATAGCTCTCATAGACCTCCTTAGCAAGGCTCTCCAAACCACGCTCCCAGCTGTCGATAGGGTTGTAGGCCTCGGTGTTCCATGTGTAGTCAGCAACGCTGTAGAGGGCGAGTTTCGATGCCTCGCCATGCTCCATAGGGTTGCTCACAAGACCGCGTGTCTCGTTCTCGGTGAGTATTGGCGAAAGACCATATACTGGACCCTGCATCATGATATGGCGAGCGTAGTCCGTAACAGGGAAGTTCCACCAGAAAAGGGCAGGACGCTTGATGCGTGTAGCTATCCACTCCATAGTCTTTGGGGTCATATCGCTACATACGGCATCACCTGTCCAGAATACATCGATAGAGGGGTATAGCTCATTGCCATATACATAGAGGCTACCACGCTCTGTAGGGTTAGCCCATAGGCGGGTGTAGTCGGTAGGACATACGATAAGAGGTGCTACATCGCCCTTAACCTTAACGAAGTCATCATCGAGGATGTTCATAAGCTCGGTCTGGTAGTATGGGTTAGTACCTGCGCCCGAGATATCATCGAAGTGTACGGCAAAGGCACGCACGCCCAAGTTGTACATAGCCTCGAACTTGCGGAGAAGGTTCTGAATATCGGACTCCTCCCACTTGATATCCTGACCTGGGTGGACTGCCCACACGAAGTTTACGCGGTTGCGCTTGCACGCCTCCACAAGCTCGCTAATCTCGCGTGCCTCCTCCTCGGGGTATGGCTCACGCCAGTATGGAGAGCTGTGGTATGGGTCATCCTTAGGACCGTAGATGTAGTAGTTCATCTTGTAGCGACCATAGGTGTCGATAAGCGATAGGCGTACCTCGTGTGACCAAGGTGTGCCGTAGAAACCCTCCACAACACCGCGGTAGCGTAGGTCGGGGTAGTCGCTGATGCTTAGCGCTGGAAGTGTACCCTCTTTAGCTGCAGGGCTCTCGGTAATCTGACGCAAGGTCTGAATAGCGTAGAAGGCTCCAAGAGCGTCATAGGCGTTGATAACGATGCCCTTAGCTGTGATGTTGAGTGTGTATGCACCCTCCTTAGCCTCGGTGTATTTTGCAGCCTTAGCGCCGTAGTTGATTGTAAGCTTTGCGCCCTTTTTGTTGTGGGCTACAAAGTCGATATCTGAGGCAAACTCCGCTGCCTTGCCCTTTAGGGATAGGCCATTAAGGATGTTTAGCCCATCAGCCTCGATGCGCTCCAACTTTTGAGGCGTGGGGTTGATGATGATGCCCTTGTGGTCGAGCTTCTCGCCAAAGAGACCTCCAAGGTCCTGTGACTCACCGCGCTGCGACGATAGGTCCTGCGCCACGGCACTAAGCGACATGGTCATTGTGATAACCACCATCGCTAATGTTCTTAGGGTTTTAATCATAGTTTTTAAGTTATAGTTAATTACATAATTTCTCAATGTGCAAAGATACGAAAAATAATTAGTTTTCAAGGGTGATTAGGGGTTATTAAGGGTTATTAAGGGTTATTAAGGGTTATTAAGGGTTATTAAGGGTTATTAAGGGTGATTAGTGTCTTCGCTTTCGTCTCTTTCGTCTTTTTCGTCTCTTGTTATTTTGGGACAAGAGGGACAAGAGAGACGATAGGGACGGGAGCGAGGTCGGACAACATTTATCTGCACGACCGTGCGGAGCGCTCGGCAGCATCAACGCGGACTAACGCACTGCCTCTGATACCTGTCCTCGCTCTGGTCTCTCTGGTCTCTCTTGTCCCTCTTGTCCCAAAATAACAAGAGGCGAAAGAGACCTCAGAGACGATAGGGACGACAGCGAAGTCGCAGACCAGCCACGCTTCTCAGTTTTCACTTAAAACTAAAAAGACCACCTCAGAGGGTGGTCTAAAGCTATTCGCGAAGCAGTTGGTCGGGTGTGAGGTGCATAATCTCACCGTCACGCATAACCACTAAGTAGTCGTCGTTCTTGCGTGTGCGCTCTATGAGTCGGCGTTGCGCAAGCAGTATGCCCGCATCTATTCTCTCCTGAAGCTCTCTAATCTCAAACTCACTCATAACTCAATATTTTCTGATACGCTAACGGGTCTGCAATCTCTTTTATTTCACCCTTTGTGCCATAAGCAATCTTTTTTACACCCTCGGCTGTGGAGTTGTCATAGATGACCCAATAGTCGCATATAGGCACATAGAGCTTGGTAAGGTTGCGCATGCTGCTCTCATAGCGACGGCGGATGGTGTTGGTGGGGATGTTGTGACCTCCGAGGCTCACGCGCTTAGCTACGCGCTCGATAGCCTGCTCGGGCGAGGGTAGCCAGAAGTAGAGCAAAGAGACGAAGTAGCCACGCTCATGGGCGCGGTCTATGAACTTCTGATATGTGCGTGTTGATAGCGTTGTTTCGAAGGCAAAGTCTGTACCCTCGTCCAGGAGGTCGTTTATGCGCTTAAGCATAAGGCGTCCCGCCTCGATAGCCATGCTGTCGGGGTTGAATGGCGACAATCCGCGGGCTATCTCATCGGCATTAACGAACTCGTGGCAGTGGAGCATCTCTGGTAACATCGTGTAGGATGCTGTGGTCTTACCTGCACCATTACAGCCTGCTATGATATAGAGTTTCTGCATAAAACTTAACCCTCGCCATTATGAGGGTGTACAAATATACAATATATTTGCCGAAAATGCAAATTTATCTACTCCTCCGTAAGGAACTGCATCGTATCCACACCATCGGCATAGTCCCATAGTGTGGGGTGTTGAGCCTCGCCAAAGGCTACACAACCCTCGATGTCGAGGTGCGACACAACGCACTGTATCTCGTCGTTATGCTCCTTTAGCCAGCTTCTCACCTTAGATACATCGTCGTATCGTTGTAGGGTAATCATGGCTAAGCTCTCGGCAAAGGTGCTGCCCTCGGTGGTGAGGAATGAGCCATGGTCGCCAAAGCTGCGTCCCTGCATGGTCTGTAACGCACGCATCGAGGCTATGTTACGCCTGAGCTTAGGGTTTTGTGCTGTGGTGTGGGGTAGTGCTATGTCGTAGCCCTCGGGTGCAAATATCATCGACACCGAGCGACAGCCAAGTCCCGAGTAGGCGGTGATATCCTCCACAAGTGCCTCCAGCTCCTCTGCGCTCTCCTTGCCGCTAAGCACCGCGACAGAGTGACGGCTACCGCGAAGTAGTCGCTTAGTACCCTCGAAGTGGCTCTCGAAGTAGCGATTAGCCTCCTCGCCTCCCGTGGCGATGACCATGTCGTAGCGCTCCTCGGTTATGTAGTCGTATATGGGGATGCTTGGCTCTATACTGCGCAGTAAGTCAACGATGTAGCGCATAAGGATGGTGTCCTTGCTCGAGGGTTTTATGTGTGCCTCGTGACCCGAGCAGAGTACACACAAGAGGTCGAAGAAGCCGACCAAGGGTATGTTGCCCGCCATGATGATAGCTACACGCTTAGGGGTTGCTGTGCGTGTGTAGCCGCTGAGCCACCTTTGCAGTGTGCTCGGTTGTAGCATATCGGTGCGTATAGCCTCCACAGCACGCTCTATGTCGGGGCGTGTGAACCATGCGTTCTGCTCTATGGCTGTGTCGATGATGGTTGCGGTCTCAGCATCCCTGCCAAAGCCCTCGATGCGCTCGCCCAAGAGGCTGAATATCTCTATAATATCTCTCATCATTCGGTGGGTTATAGGCTCTCCAGGTATGCGATTATATTCTCGATTTGAGGTACGGATGTGCCATCCTTGACGATGACTCTTTTGTCTCTATCGAGCAGATAGAGCGCAGGTATAGCCGAGAGGTTGTATAGTCGCTCGTGGGTGAGCTTCTGTCCCTTGTCGTAGGCTCTTATCCACGAGGTTGGCATATCTTCGAAGTGTTCGCGCCACGCCTCGAGGTCCTCGTCGGGGTAGAGCGATAGGGTGCGTAAGTCGCCACGCTCGGTAAGCTCGTTGAGTAGGGGCGAGGAGGTTATCTGCTCCATAATCTCGCGACACATGGGGCAACCGGGGTTGCTGAACATAAGTATCGTGTAGTTCGCCTCGATGTCGTGCATGCGGTGGTTGCTGCCATCAGCAAGGGTATATACGAAGTCGTTGGCTTGTGTACCAATACGGTTCTTACGCGCTATCTCGAGGTCGTACTCGGGTGCAATGCGCTCATACTCATCGAGTAGTGGCGAAAGGAGGATGCTCTCCAGCACGGGGATGTAGTACTCATCGTTGCGTAGCGGTGAGTTGGGGTCGTGGAGCACCACCTCGGCAACCATGCCGAAGAACTCCAGAACGGGCTTGCTCTGTGAGGCTCGGTGGATGAGTGCGCGTAGGAGTGAGTCGGCATCGCGTGGCGGTATGTAGCTCACATACTCGCTCATGGCGTTGACAATGTCGATGGTGTCGTATGCCACAATCTCCTCGCCTGCCTCGAAGTCGAAGTCGTCCCAGAAGTGGTCAATCATGGCGATGTACTCCTCCTGAGTGCGTATCGAGGATATGCTCTCCACGCTACGCCTCATGGTGCGAGTGCCTGGCTCGTAGCTTACGGGCTCGGGGTTGCTCTTTTGTCTGCCACCGCATCCCACGAGGAGTAGGGTGATAAGAAGTGATACTATATAACGCATAGTTTAATAAAAAGGCTGACTAATTTAGCCAGCCGTTATTTTTAAGAGAGTGAATAAAAAGATATAGTTTTAGGCTCGCGAAGCCCGCAAAAGCGGAGTTTACTTTGTGTAAATGAGCATTTTAAGGGCGAGCATAACGACAAAATATACTTTTTATTCACTCTCTGGTTACATTCGCTCTGGAACACTGATGCCAAGCAACGACATCGCACGGCGGATAACGCTCGCCACGGTAGCTGCAAGCATTAGGCGCAAGGCGCGTGTTGTGGTGTTCTCCTCCTTGAGGATTGAGTGGTCGTGGTAGTAGCCGTTGAACTGCTTAGCGAGGTCGTAGGCGTATGCCGCGATTACCGAAGGTGCAAACTGCTCACCTGCTGTGCGTACCACCGCTGGGAACTCAGATAGAGCCTTGATAAGCTCAACCTCCTCTGGTAGGAGTTCTGCGTTGGTGTAGCCCTCGGTAGAGATACCCGCCTCCTCTGCCTTACGCAAGATAGAGCGTATGCGGGCGTGGGTATATTGGATGAATGGACCTGTGTTGCCGTTGAAGTCGATACTCTCGCGTGGGTCGAAGAGCATGGTCTTCTTAGGGTCAACCTTAAGGATAAAGTACTTCAAAGCACCAAGACCCACCATCTCGCAGATGGCGGCTGCCTCCTCCTCTGATGCACCATCGAGCTTGCCCAACTCCTCGGACATCTCGCGTGCTGTGCCAATCATATCGGCAATAAGGTCGTCGGCATCCACAACGGTACCCTCGCGTGACTTCATCTTACCCTCAGGTAACTCCACCATGCCGTATGATAGGTGGAAGATGTTGTCGCTCCACTCATAGCCGAGCTTCTTTAGCACGAGCTTTAGTACCTGGAAGTGGTAGTTCTGCTCGTTGCCCACAACATATATCATATCGTCGAGCTTGTTCTCCTCGAAGCGGCTTAGGGCAGTGCCGAGGTCCTGAGTCATATATACCGATGTGCCGTCGCCACGAAGGAGTAGCTTCTGGTCAAGACCGTCAGCCTCGAGATCAATCCATACGGAGTTATCCTCCTTGCGGAAGAATACACCCTTCTTAAGTCCATCCTCCACAAGACTCTTACCGAGAAGGTAGGTCTCAGACTCGTAATATACCTTGTCGAAGTCAACGCCCATAGCCTTGTAGGTCACATCGAAGCCCTCATATACCCAGCCATTCATGGTCTGCCAGAGCGAATAGACAGCCTCATCCTTAGCTTCCCACTTACGCAACATCTCCTGTGCAGCGAGCATGATAGGGGCCTTCTTCTTTGCCTCGTCCTCAGCCATACCCTCGGCAACGAGAGCCTTTACCTCCGCTTTGTAGTGCTTGTCGAACTCCACATAATACTTACCTACAAGGTGGTCGCCCTTCATGCCTGATGACTCAGGGGTCTCGCCACCGCCGTAGAGCTGCCATGCAAGCATAGACTTGCAGATGTGAATACCGCGGTCATTGACGAGGTTTACCTTGATGACATTGTGACCGTTAGCCTTGAGGATTGTAGCCACCGAGTAACCGAGTAGGTTGTTACGGATGTGACCGAGGTGTAGAGGTTTGTTGGTGTTAGGCGATGAGTACTCAATCATTATTGTGCGACCTGAAGGTGCCGCCATGCCGTAGTCCTTAGCCTCGGCAATCTCCGCGAAGCGTGCCGACCAGAACGATGAGTCGATAACAAGGTTTAGGAAACCCTTGATAACATTGAAACTCTTAATCTCTGGTGTCGAAGCCACAATCTTCTCGCCAAGCTCAGTTGCGGTAGCCTCAGGTGACTTCTTAGATGCTCGGAGCAGTGGGAAGACAACTACGGTGTAGTCGCCCTCAAACTCCTTGCGTGTCTTCTGTATCTGAATGTTGTCGCTTGTGCCGTACAACTCCTCGGTTGTGCGCTTAACGACACTCGAAATAAACTCCTCGATATTTATCATACTTTACCTATGTTTATATAATTAGGCGCAAAGGTAACTTTTATTTGCGAAATAATCCAAATATAGACAAAAAAAGTGTACTTAAGTCACACAATTTCCTCTTCTTGCGGTCTGTATAATGAATAAGAGAGCTATTCCAATACAACGGGATAGCTCTCTTTGGGGTTAGAGGCAATGGGTGGAACTACCACTCATAGTCATTTTGATCACTTCCATGGATGTAATTCTTGTATGTTTCTTCTATTTTAGTATCATCATAGTGAAAAACAAAAGAGCTCTCTCCATTTGAGTCATCCGTACCATAATAGTCGAGGTTGATTACAGAATACTTTAGGCGGCAAAAACTTGCTGTAATTTGGTCATATCTGATTTGTGTACCATCGTTCTTTGTCCATACAAAGTCTAATCCTCTTGATGTAGTTGCTTTATCTAATTCAGTATAATCGTACCAATCAACAGGGCAGTTATTGGCAAATACTATCTCCAATTCTTTATTTTCAGGTGTGATGTAGTAATATTTGCCAGTATGAGCACCATTCTTTCCCTGAAAGTAATCAGCTACCCATACACTCATTTTACCTTCGTCAAAGAAGTCTCCGACTTTTACTTTCAATCCGTAGTTCATGCGCTTAAGATATATAGAAATATCTGTTACACCATCTATTGGAATGTAGTCATTGACTTCTCCATAATAAACATCAATATTGTCTGGAGTTCTTACTTGTTTTCCATCTGTCATCTCATAGTAAGAATAATCTCCAAAAATTCCTCTGCTTGAATTAAAGTACTTGTCTGATGCGATAATAAATTCATTAGTAATCTTTGTTATAGATTCTGAAGATGAACCATTATATTTGTTATAAGCTCTAAATGGTTCACCGTATCCTAAGTAATTCTGAGCATCTACAAGTATAGAGTCGCGGTAAATTTTATCTTTACCATCATCAATTAAAATAATCTCGAAACAGTATTTGTAGTTCTCTGTAAGTTCCAATGTAATATCATCAAGATTGTCGAAAAGTCCATAAGCATATGCCTTATATGATGACTCACTTGCCGGTTTATGAAATACCTGAACGCCATACAGGTCGCGGTCATCTGGGGAGAAACGGGTTAGTGGCTCATAGGTTACATCCACCTCGCCTGTGGTGCGAAGCTTAATGGTGTAGGTCTTAGGCTCTGATGGTTGCTGTGAATCGATGTTGTCGTTCTCGCAGGAAGTTGCACCCAATGAAAGAGCGAAGAGAGCAAAAAGTAGATGCTTTGCTTTCATAATATAGAATGGTTTGTGTCCGCCGCACCTCCTATGACGGGTTAATATAAAAAGAAAGTGTGGAGATGCTCGTTTATCTATAGATAGGCATTTGGCGTGGCCCGACAGCGAATAAACAATACTCCACACCTGTACAGTATGGAGTAGGCACAGAGCGTGCCGACCAAGCATACCAATACAAGTGATGTAAGCATCCGTTATCCTCACTGTCAAAAATCGCCAAATTTCATCTATAAGGATTAGCGAAACACTTTCACTAATAAAATAATATGTCTGCCTATGGACTTTTACCGCATAGACAAAACAAAGGTAGTATAAATAATGATAATATCAAAAAATAGGTGCAATAAAAAGTGCGATTTAGGCGCATAATTCTCGTTCCTTGCAGTGAGTAGGATGCACAACGACCTCGCCAAAGCGTTTAGGAGTGTTCGTGTTCGTTCGTTTTCCCTACTCGTTCGAACGAACGAACAGAACAAAAGAGAGTATCAGGGAGAGTAATGGTTAATAGGCTTTGACTTTTTGCGCAGTCGGTGGGTAGTAATGGGTAGTGTGGGTAGGATGGGTAGAGTGGGTAGGCGCGGACAACATTTATCTGCACGGCAGTGTCATCGCGGACTACCGCACGACCTCTGATACCCGTCCTCGCTCCCGTCCCTATCGTCTCTCTTGTCACTCTCGTCTCAAAATATCAAGAGACGAAAAAGACGAAAGAGACAAAGAGACGACAGCGAACTCGCGGACAACCGCACGGCAGTGCAAAGCGCAAGGCAGCGACAACCCAGACTGATACCCGACCTCGCTCCCGTCCCTATCGTCTCTCTTGTCCCTCTCGTCCCAAAATAACAAGAGACGAAAAAGACGAAAGAGACGAAAGAGACGACAGCGAAGACACTAATCACCCTTAAAAACCCTTAACAACCCTTAAAACCCCTTACTCCCCCTTAACAACTAATTATTTTTTGTATCTTTGCACCGAAGTTTTTAGTTCAAAAAGGCAACGCCTTTTAATATTGCTAATTACTCTTTACTAATTACTAATTGATTATGAAGATTGCCGATATAGAGTTGGGCGATAAGCCCCTTTTCCTTGCCCCTATGGAGGATGTCACAGACCCCTCGTTTCGCTATATGTGTAAGAAGTTCGGGGCGGATGTCGTATATACCGAGTTTATCTCCTCGGATGGTCTTATACGCGATGCATGGAAGTCGCGTGCTAAGCTCAATATTGCTGATTATGAGCGCCCTGTGGGTATTCAGATATATGGTCATATGATTGAGCCTATGGTAGAGGCGGCGCGTATTGCCGAGAGTGCCAACCCCGATATTATAGATATCAACTTCGGTTGTCCTGTGAAGAAGATTGCCAACCGCGGTGCTGGCTCAGGCATGATGCGTGACCCCGACCTTATGGTGGAGATGACACGACAAATTGTCAAGGCTGTAAACAAGCCTGTGACCGTAAAGACACGCCTCGGCTGGAGCGACGAAATGAAGAATATCGAGGAGATAGCCCTCCGCCTGCAGGATGTGGGCATCGCAGCCCTCACCATACATGGGCGTACACGCTCGCAAATGTATCGTGGCGAGGCTGACTGGACGCTTATAGGCAAGATTAAGAACGACCCTCGCATAACCATACCTATCATCGGCAATGGCGATGTCGATTCGGCAGTGAAGTGCAAGGAGATGTTCGATAAGTATGGCGTGGATGGCGTGATGATAGGTCGCGCAACATACGGACGCCCATGGATATTCCGCGAGTGTAGGCACTACCTCGAAACAGGAGAGCTACTACCTCAACCCTCAGTCGTTGAGCGTGTTGCTATCGCCAAGGAGCACCTCCAAAAATCCCTCGAGATTAAGGGTGATAGGGTAGGCATACTCGAGATGCGCCGCCACCTTACCAACTACTTCAAGGGTCTTCCCGACTTTAAACAGACACGCCTTAAACTCGTCACCTCGTTCGATGTCGAGGAGATAAACGCCACTTTGGACCATGTCGCCGAGCGCTGGGGCGACTTCGATATGCGCAACACCGTGCCCGCACCGCTGTCGCACGATATATAAAAGGGTGATTAAGGGTGATTAAAGGAAATTAAGGGGCAAAAAGGGCAGAATAGGGCAAAAGGGAATTTTCTCTTTTCTAATTACTAATTTCCCCTTTAGGCCTCTTAGGTCCCTCAGGCCCCTTTCCTCAAAAAGTCGCAGACTTTTAACATTTACTAATTTCTAATTACTAATTACTAATTAACAAAAAGACACACCCCAAAGATGTGTCTTTTTGTTCGATGTGTCTTTTCGTTTAAAACATAAACGATACATATACTCTCCAGCCACGGTTCTTGACCTTCTCGGTGAGTTGGTTGAGTGGGTTGGTTTTGAGCTGCTCGATATACTCTGCTGCCTTCTCGGCTGATACGAGGCTCTTATACTCGCAGTTACCGAAGCGACCCTCGAAACCTACTGCCACGAAGTTAAACGATACTGAGAGACCTGTGACGAAGTTTGTAGCGTAGTTGCCATATACCTGCTTGTCGCCCATAAAGAATGAGTATGTAGGTGCATAGCGGAAGTAGGTGTGTACATAGAGGTCATCCACAGGGTTAATATGTACCGATGGACCTACGCCCAACGAGTAGTCAATCTGATGGAATTTGTAAGCCTTGTCCTTACCATCCCAAGGTAGCGTGCGAGAGTACTTTGCGTAGGTGAGGTCTGTCCATGTTCCGTCGATGGCGAAACGTATAAGCCCTGCAACCTCATCCTCGTGGAGATAGAAAATACGACCATTTGAGTAGTTAACCGCAAAGTCGCTCTTCATCTCCCATTTGCCATGCTTAAAGGTGTTCTGGGCGTAGCTCACCTGAGAGTACTTTCTGCGTAGGATATCTACATCCTGAGCAAATAGTGATGATGCCGCAAGTAGGGCAGTTAGAAGTAAAAGTAGGCTCTTTTTCATGCTATTTAAGTTTTAGTTTTTATTTTCCCACTACAAATGTAGCAATAAAACCCAAATATTATACTCTTTTGGCTTAAAAATTATAGCAAAGAGAGCAGTTTTGCCATCACAACACCGAAATAGTTACCCGCAGCATAGCCAATGATACCAGCTCCAAGACCCACGATAAGTACGCTCTTGTTCTTCATCGCAACAACCATCATCGGTACAAACGGCGGTGAGTTGATAAAGGCTACCGAGGATGCCACCATAGCATCAGCCTTGACTCGCATAATACGGCAGAAGAGCGCGTGGAGTAGTGTCGAACCAAAGACCGCGATACATAGGAAGAGTATCTGGTTGACACCCTCCGCGAGGTTAAGCTCTGAGAAGTCAGCCATCGATGCCATAGCTATGCTAAATATATATATAAGGTACATGCCTATGTCGAAGCTACGCTCCAACATGCGGATAGGCTTGATGAATGAGCATACTACGCCAAGGGTGCTGAGTGTAAGGATGAAGACGACCATGAACCACTCGCTGGGGAAGGGTAGTGTGGCAACTGCTGAGATGCCCACAACGAGGAGTGTGATGCCTACAATCTTGCCAAGTTCCTTCATACCGCTACGACTCCAAAGCCCTGCGTATGGGTTTTGCTTCTGCTCGGCAATCTGCTTCTCCAGCTCCATGCGCTCCTCAGGGCTAAGGTTTGTTGCTGTCCTTTCGCCATAGAGCTTGCGGAAAAGTTTGTATCCTACAGATACGAGAAACACAAGGTAGAGGAACGAGATAACCACATCGTAGGAGCACATAATGATATAGGACTGCTCCTCCACGCGGAAGATGGACTGCAAGGCTGCGGCATTGAGCATGCCTCCTGTGTACATGCCCGACATGATGCCACCAATCTCCGCGCCCTCGCTAATATGTTTGCCATAGAGTAGGTAGCCTACGACAATGGCGATGAATACCGAGAGAAATCCCGATATGCAGACCTTAAGCTGTGTGCTCGCCTCCTTAAGGGTGAAGTGACAACCAAAGAGCATCATGGGTATTGCAAGGGGTATAGTCGCGCTTGTTGCCAACTCCTGCATCAGAGGCATTTCGGCAGGCTTCCACGGGATGTTGCCGAGGATGATACCAAAGGCGTAGAGTAGCATAATGGGTCCCAACTTCTCGAGTAGGGCAACACGACGGCATAGCCATATAGCCACTGCTGGGGCTAATAGGAAGATTAGCGTAAGTAGGGTGTAGTTCAAAATAGTCATAATCGCTTATGATAGGTTTGAGTAATATCGTCAATATCTTTATACAAAAGTGATGATAAATCGCGAAAATAAAGTAAGTATATATACCTATTTATGTGGTGTTCGATGATAAAAAAGGAGAAATTGTGAGCGTTTTATGACAAAAGTGTGGTATATTTGCTATGTTTTTGGGTATTTAGAATGGTTCATGGTATGAGCCTTGTGCGATATTCAAAGACCATATTGATAAAACACAAACGATAATTATTAACTCTACAGCTCGCTGAGCTATACAAAACAGATCTAATTATGAAGGAACAATTGCTCTATCTTGACCAGTTAACTATTAACCTTGGAGCTACCGAAACAACACTCGTAAATATCATCCTCGCCTTTGTTATGTTTGGCGTGGCTCTCGGCATCAAGCTCGAAACCTTTAAGGATGTATTCCGTAACCCTAAGTCGGTGCTTACGGGTCTTGGCTTGCAGTGGGTGGCATTGCCAGCTCTCACCTGCTTGCTTGCAATCGTTCTTAACCCTGTTATTACCCCTATGGTTGCTATCGGTATGATTTTGGTTGCCTCATGTCCAGGTGGTAATATCTCAAACTTCATCTCTTCGCTCTCAAAGGGTAACATCGAGTTATCTGTGTCGATGACAGCCGTGTCAACACTCTTTGCGCCTATCATCACTCCATTCAACTTCTGGTTGTGGGGTACGCTCTATTGCCGCTTTGCAGCTGTGAAGAATGATATCCCAACCCTCGAAATTCCTTTTGCCGAGATGCTCGAGCAGATTGTGCTTATCCTTGGTATTCCAATCGTTTTGGGTGTCATCGTTTCGCGCTATATCCCTCGCGTAGCTAAGGCGTTGGCTAAGCCAGCACAGGTGCTATCAATCCTCCTCTTTATGGCTATGGTTGTGGTATCTGTGAATAAGGTGCTTACAGGTTTGGACTCTACATGGGCTGTTTATGCTGCTCTCCTTACAGCTTTGGTCGTAGTGATTATCCACAACGCTTCGGTGTTGGGTACAGGATATTATGGCGCAACACTTATGAAGGTGCCATCGGCAGACCGCCGTTCACTAACTATCGAGACAGGTATCCAAAACTCAGGTCTTGGCTTGGCGTTGCTTCTCAACCCTGCAATCTTCGACCCTGCGGTATGGCATAACAATGGCGGTATGGTTATCGTTACAGCACTCTGGGGCGTATGGCATATCATCTCAGGCTTGACAGTAGCTACAATCTTCCGTCGTCAGAAGTAAAACCGTTGCTCTATGGCTAAGCAAAAGAGAGTTCAGGATAACGATATTATCTATAATAGTCTGCGCCGATATGTCGATTTGGTGTTGAAGCTATCCTATCGCAACATCAAATATGTAGGCTTGGAGCGCATCCCTAAGGATGGTGCGGTGATATTTGCCCCCAACCATACGGGAGCATTGATGGATGCTTTGGTTATCCTTGCAATGGATAGGCGTCCTAAGGTCTTTGTGGCTCGTGCTGATATGTTCAAAAACCCTAAGTTGGCAAAGTTCCTTACCTTCTGTAAGATTATGCCTATTATGCGTATGCGTGATGGTATTGACGAGGTTAAGAAGAACAACGAGACTATAGAGCGTGCTGTCGAGGTGTTGCGTGACAGAGTACCTTTCTGTATCTTCCCTGAGGGTACACACCAAACTAAGTACTCGACACTCCCACTTGCCAAGGGTATCTTCCGTATCGCTATGCAGGCGCATGAGCTGATGCCCGACACGCCTCTACATATCATCCCTGTAGGTATCCGCTACGGTAGCTTCTTCCGCTTCCGCTCTTCGGCACGCGTGCAGATTGGCGAGCCTATAAACATCGGTGAGTTCATCGCAGAGCATCCCGATATGACCCCTCAGGAGCAGATGAACGATATGCGAACATGCTTGGAGAAGCGTATGCAGGAGTCTATCTTCTACATCCCTAACGATGAGGACTATGATGCTACATACGAGATTTGTGCAGCAGTGGTTAAGAAGCAGGTCAACCACCTACGCAATGATGAGGAGTATGGTCATCTTCGTGGTATAGATGCCCACTTCGCAGCCAATAATATGACCGTCAAGCACCTCGACTACCTCAAAAAGGTTAATCCTGAGCTTGCTTCGCGTCTTATAGCGCTTGGCAACGAGGCATCAAAGCTCCGCACCGAGGAGCATATAAGTCTTAACTCCGTGTCGGTGAAGTATCCACTCCTTTCGCGCATCCTCAAGGTGTTGTTTATGTTGGTGACACTGCCATATACACTTGTTGCCACGATATGCACCCTTCCGATAAAGATTGCTTGTTACTTTATCTTCAAACTCTTCAAGGACCAGGCATTCCGTAACTCGGTGCGCTATGTGCTACACTTGGTGTTGTGGCCACTATTGATGGTCGTATATGGTGTTCTCTTGTTTGTCTATCTCCCAACTCTATGGGCTGCAGTAGCAACAGTTGCACTTATCCCAGCGCCAATCGTTACACATGAGGTTTATCGCCTATTCCGTATTATGATATCTGATGTCAAGCTATGGCGTTGTAAGAGCCTTAGGGAGAAGTATCGTGAAATTAGAGAAATAATGTTTCAGTAATAAAGCTAACCTATGAAACTTAGAAATTTGTTGGTACTTGTATGTGCCTCGATGATGACTATTTGTGCTTATGCCCAGCAGGACGAGCTAACCCAAACAGCTGAACAGCCAGCAAAGCAGGAGATTATTAAGACGGGTCTTAACTTCGGACCTCTCCCAGCCGTGGCTTTCGATGCTGATAAGGGTTTTCAGATGGGAGCCCTGCTCAATATCTATAACTTTGGTGATGGCTCTACATACCCAAATCCATACTCTCAGTGGTACTTCGAGGCATCGTTCTTCACTAAGGGTTCGCAGCTCTTTGTCATCTCCTACGATAATAAGACCCTTATCCCTGGTGTGCGCTGGTCATCGAACTTCACCCTCACAAACGATAAGGCTATGGACTTCTACGGCTTTAACGGTTATATGGCGCACTACGACCACGAGACCGTAGCCTTGGGTAAGGATAAGAGCTCTGATACTCCAATCTACACCCCTAAGTACCGTATGAACCGTGTTGCTGTGTTGTTCAAAACTGACTTTACGGGTAATATCTGGAATAATAAACTATTCTGGGAGGCGGGCTATCACCTTAGCTATCTCAAGCACGGCTACAATGGTCAGGCTCTGAACCTCGATAAGATTAACAAGGGCAAGGATGAGAATAAGGTATTCCCAGCAGAGGAGATGCCCGTATTTGACCTCTACCGTAAGTGGGGTATCATCTCCGAGGAGGAGGCTTGGGGTGGTTTTAACAGTTCGTTGCGTCTTGGTCTCTTGTACGACACTCGCGATAAGGAGGGAGCCCCTTCACGCGGTATCTGGGCAGAGGCTCACACAACCCTCGCTCCAAAGTGGCTTGGTACATCAATCCCATACTACCGTTACTCTGCAACCTTCCGCCACTATTTGCCTATCATCGAGAACGATATCCTAACCTTTGCATATCGTCTAAACTATGAGGGTACATTGGGTAAGGATGCCCCATACTATGTTCTTCCATTTATTACCGTTATGGGTCAGAGTTACGACCGTGATGGTATGGGTGGCTACCGCACAATCCGAGGTATTATGCGTAACCGTGTGCAGGGTCTCGATATGGCTTCATACAATGTTGAGCTTCGCTGGCGTTTTGTTAACTTCGCTCTATTCAACCAAAATATCGCCTTTGGTCTAAGCGTATTTAGCGATGGTACTATGGTTACTCGCAACTACGATATGACCTTCCGTGGCGACGAGCAGCATCGTGCCGAGTATGATGCATATATGAAGCAGGGTCTTAGTAAGGACCGCCCACATATCACCGTTGGTGGAGGTCTTCGCTTCATCATGAACCAGAACTTCATCGTAGCCTTTGAGTATGGCTTGCCAATTAGCAAGTTCAGCAGCAACCCTGCAATCAAGGGACAGGATGGTAATGGAGCGTTCTATATTAACACAGGCTACCTCTTCTAAATTTATTGTTATAAGCCGCAATTTGCGGCACATCCAAAAAAGTAAGACCCCACGGGCTGTACTAATGTGTACTATACCGTGGGGTAACTTTTTTATTCTGTCAGCCGACTCTGCTATTGGGCTGTGCAGATAAATGATGCTCGTCCTCGCTCCCGTCTCTCTTGTCTCTCTTGTCTCTCTCGTCCCAAAATAACAAGAGACGAAAAAGACGAAAGAGACGAAAGCGAAGTCGCGGACAAACTGCACCGCCGTGCGTTCTGCAATGCCGTGCGTTCTGCACCGCCGTGCAGATAAATGATACTCGTCCTCTCTCTCGTCTCTCCCTGTCTCTCTCGTCTCAACAGTCTCTAACCCAAAATAGCGAAGCCTTCTAACTCTTTGCTATTTACTAATTGTTATCTGGCTTCTCGACGAATACCTGGAAGAGTAGTGGTGAGTATGCAGGTATCTCTGTTGATGTAGTTGTTGAGGTGGTTACAGTACCTGTACTTGGATATGGGTTATAGCCATAGTTATAGCCGTAGTAGTAGGGGTTGTAACCGTAGTAGTTATTGTTGTACATGCCACCGTAGCCATAGCCATAGTAGTTGTTCATGTAGTTCATCATGTTGTAGTAGTTGGCCATATCGTAGTACGACGGATCGTAGCTTGTCGATGTCTTATGAGAGCCGACAATGCCTGCAATACCATAGCCATAGGTTGATGCAGTAAGGATTGTTGCCCACTGACCATAGCGGAGTGTAGGCATTGCGTAGTTCCATGCCAAGATATACTTGTTCTCCAATGGCTTACTGGTCTCGAATGATAGTGCCTCACCTGCCGATGCTACCTCGCCATAGACAATCTCCTTGACCTCATCAATGTTGGTGTCGAAGATAAAACCATCCAAGAAGCGACCTATATACCATATCTTAGCTGTTGTCTGTGTCTTGAGTGAGTCAGCCTCAAGTACCTCGTCATAGCTGATACCCTTACCGAAACGATCTAAAAGTGCCTCGTTTATGCGGCGGTCAACATCCGAGTACTTGTCATCGCCATAGATAGCGCCGGTGTTGTAGATATTCTCTCCAGGGTACATCATCTCATTGCCACTCATACTACCCTTGAAGTCTATACTCTTTTCAGGGTTGTATGCGTAGTTAACAAGTAGATGCTCAAGGGTATCTATAGGCTGATGCCAGCGACCATCGAAGAACTCCAAGGGGCGTGTATCAATCTCCTCCTCGCTCTCCTCCTCGCTCTCGTCTGTGCGTGTTGCGTGGCGGCGGTAGAGGCTCTTCTGGTTCTCCTTATTCTCCTCCTCCTTGATAACCTTATGGTCGGTGCATAGACCTCCATTTACACCAGCAAAACCATCGATGCGCTCACCCTCATACTCCACAGGGTTCTCCACGCTGCCGTAGATGGTCATGTCCACAATCAAAGGCTTGCTCTCATCCATCTTAAACTGACCCTCGTAGCCACCGTCAGATGTGTCTGCCGTACTCTTAGTGACAGATGATGGTAGGTATAGGCGTAGCTTGCTGCCCTCGCTAACCTGGTACTCGATGTCGCTGTCTAACTCTTGACCGCTGATGTAGCCAATCTTTAGAGGGTTGTATGTTGCAAGATATGTACCCTCCATAAGGGTGTGTGTATCTTTGCCACTGAATCGTATGGCTGGGACATAGTGTGTGTAGTTGGTGTATGTTGCAAGTTGCTCTGCAACCTCAGCCTTACGAGTTTCGTAGATATTACCCTGAAGGTCGCGTACGGTGATATCGAACCATATCCACACATTCTTACCTGTGGTGATATGGTCGTTGCTGCCCTCCTCCAATATCTCCACATAGTAGCCGCCCTCCTCCTGATAGTTGTCCAACAACTCAGGGTGATACTTCTTTATCCATGCACGAAGTGAGCGCTGCTCAATCTTCTCGTGTGTCTCTTGTGGCTCTCTTACACATGCTGTTGTAGCAACAACAAGCATGATTAGCATGCCTGCAATTCTCTTAAAACTCATATATTACTCTATTTCGCTTCTAAAATCTCAATCTCCCACATTACTGCGCTCTTGCTTGGCACAAAGCCTATATGTTGCTTGCCATAGGCGGCTACATAGGTGAGATACACCTCCATCTTGTCTCCAATCCTACAACCCTCCAATGCAGTGGTAAGACCACTCATAAGAGGTGTCTCTCCCAAGGTTATGCGCATAGGCTCTGCGGACCATACATTCTCCTCGTCGGGGTACTGTCCATAGATCTCCTCAATGTTTTTCTCTACATTTGTGGCGAACATCGCCCCTGGTGAACTTGCAAAGATATAGGCGGTATAGCGAATGTCAAAAGTTGTTCCCTTCTCGATTACTTGCCAACTCTCGCGTCCCTCCTCATAGTATGTCGATATGTAACGAAAGATGTTCAATGCCCAGTGGGTGTAGAATGGTGGCTGCTCCTCTGTTGACTCAGAGACCAGGTACTCCTCTATGAGTGCTGGCTTGTGTGACTTGGTGAGGTAGTTCTCAATAGCCTTCTGCTGCGATGTGAGTGTGGTGTCAGCCTCCTCGCTACAGGATGCCAACATAAACGCCATGCAGAGAGCTAATGCTCCTATGTGTAATCTCGCTATAAACTTCATACAAATATATATATCGTGCAAATATACGAATTATTTTGTAACTGCTATGTTTTTTTGCAGGAAACATCGCTAAAATCTTTTGTTGTCTATTGTCTGTTTTGTGAAATTAGGATATTTTTCTGCCTTTGTTGTCATAATGACACTCCTTCTACAATTTTGTTACATCAAAATATACCCTCTAAAGTGATGTAATCTAAATACTTTTTTGTACATTTGTGGCAACATAATATTTACGCGGAAAGTGTAAGTTTATTCTCGTTAAGTGAACGTAGGAAATTCATATAGACAAGAGGATAAGCAGACATCTTCTCGCGTCATATCCTGTATTAGGGTATGGCGTGGACTGTTGCTTGTTTTATTGTCAAGGTTTCCTACGACCTACTTAACTAAAATAAGTTTTCAGTACCACGCTTTCTTTGTTTTTATTAATCACTATCGAGGTGCGGATAGTATTTTTGTTTTGCTTTATTATTATGAAAAAGGTATTGTTAATTGCATCTATTGCTATTATTTTTGCTTCGTGTGAGGATAGTAATCCTCACGAGCCAGAGCAACCGGGGGGCAATAATTCAATAGATAATACTCAAATTATTGAGTTCCAGGATCCAATTGCCAAAGCAATATGCACTCTCTATTGGG
>JAZRRF010000026.1:0-6793 GCA_045650465.1 Alistipes sp. | reverse complement strand
ATGGTTACTACAGATGAGCCGTTAACCTTGAAGTTACGATTATTGGTACTTGCGCCATTAGAAACTGTGAATGTCTTGTCATTCAAATCAATAGTGATATTCTTATCTGTAATAATAACACCATCCTCCTGCTCTACATCTGCAACAAATAGAATTGTATCGCCATTCTGTGCTGCTGCAACAGCCTTAGCCAATGATGTATAACCTACCTCGCCAATCTTAGCAACATCTGCCTTGCGATCAAGAGTCCAAAGACCGTTCTCAGCCTCAACCCAAGCATAGTCGTCGTTAATAAGAGCTGCTGCTGTATTCTCCTTAGCAGCTGTAGTGAATGTACCGCCAGTGATACAACCCTTTGCACCCTCCTTGTTTGCATCGAAGCAACCAACCTTGGTGTTGAACATACCACCTGTAATAGCAACATTAACAACATTAGTGTTGTTGGTGATATATACAGATGAGCCATCGTAACCCTCTACAGGAGAGAAGCTACCACCTGTGATAGTGAGGCTTGAAGAGCCATTGCCCAAGCCCTGCATCCAAACCTGACCCAAGAATGTACCGCCGTTAATGATAATCTCACCACCTGCGGTGAAGTCACGCAATGAGCGGAACTGAGTAGATGCGATAGTACCGTTGTTAACTACCACCTTACCCTGATAGTTCTGGATAGCGATATTTGTATCGTGATTTATCTCGCCATTAACACAACCATTGTGACGAATTGTCGCATTGTCAATAGTAAGTACACCCTCGCCACGGTTCTCAATAGTGTATGTGCCCCATGTTGAGCCACCACCCTCCGCAGTGTTTGTAAACTCAACGATACCACCACCCAAGATTGTAAGGTTACCGTTGTTTGTAATCATAGAGTAGCTTGCATCACATGCCTTAGACTGACTGATTGTGAAGCCGTTAAGGTCAAGAACTACGCTCTTACCCTCAGGAATTACAAGACCTGCGTTAGCAGCTGCGCGTGTTGACAAGATACCTGCACCAAGGAGATCGTCAAGGTCGATATCGCCACCAAGTGCAATATTTGCGCTCTCGCCAACCTGTGTATTGTTGATAATCTCCTGCAAAGACTCTGCAGTGTTAACCATGTTGATAGTCTCCTTCTCGCCAAGCTCGTTCTCGATCTTTACAGATACATTACCACCCTCAGTGAGGACATCACCCTTAATGGTAGTAACCTTGTTAACCTCAACAGGGATAGGAGTAGTGAACGAAGCTGTATTGATCACTCCTGCAGCTGCGTTTACTGTCATTGCAAACTGAATAGTACCATTAGCAGGAACAAAGATATAGTCTGCAAAGAGTGTTGCCTCGTTAGTATTGAAATCTGCGTACTTAGCAGTATCATAGTTTGCAGTAACAACCTTATTAGATGTTGTTGTACCAACTGCCGCACCACTTACAGCGTCGAATGATGTGTAAAGTTCGCTTAGGTACTCAACTGAAACATTGGTTGGATCAAGATCGAAATTGCGAACAGCATCAATATCTGTAGATATAACACGAATCTTAGCGAAAGGACGCTTAAGAGTGATAGTGCTCATATCAGCAACATGATCGTTTGTACCAAGTGAAGCCTTACCATAGAATGCATCGCGCTTCTCATCCATTGCAGTCCAATAAGACTCATTGATAGAGATATTCTTCAAACTCTCAGTGTTGTAGTACAAATCTCCTGGGTTGGTCTGGCTTACAACATCAGCCCATACAGCAATGCTATATGCACGACCTGGAGCAAGGCGCACAGGGAAACTTACAGAGGTATCGTCTGAATACTTAACATCACGATACTTCTTTCCATCCTCTGCACCATCGCGATAAATCTCAAGGATATAGCGCAACTGGTAGTTGGCATCGGTCTTAAGCGAATCCAAATCGAAACCATCCGCACTGTCAGCACGGGTCTCATCTGGAAGTGACACATTGATCATCACCTCCTGCTCGCCGCCAAGGTTGACACCCATGTCGGCCTGATCCTTTTGGCAAGCCACTACACCGAGGGCAACTGCCAATAGAGCAAATAATTTTTTCATAGTAAATAAATTTAAATAAATAATAATGTTGAAATTTCTGTCCTATCTTTCTCGCAATATCATTTGTCGTGCCAAATCGAAGGATATAGGCACAAACAACAAAGCCCGTTACGGTCAAGTAACAGGATATGTTAAATAAACTATATTTAAATGATTACTTTGAGATACGCTAACTAATTGACAATCAAGCAAATACCCCCCATTCTTGGTAGAAGGAGTTACACTATAAGAATATGTGCTTTTTTGCATCATCAACATTTGCGCTATTTAACGATATTTAGTATGCAAAACTACTCAAAATATTCGGAATATGCAACAAATAAGCATAAAAAAAAGGCGCACCACGAAGATACGCCAAATATAGAATAATATCACATTTCACTATTTATTCTCCTCAACCCAATTGGTAAGCTCCACAAAATCTGCAACAGAGAGTTGCTCGGCACGCATCGTAAAGAAGCGGTGCTCGTTGCCACCAAAGTTGCCAAAGACAGCCTTTAGCGAGTTGCGTATCATCTTACGGCGCTGACCAAACGAAGCCTTAACAACCTTAATAAAGAGTTGTTCATCGCAATCGAGCTTAGTAACTCCATTTCTAACAAGGCGGATAACCGCGCTCTTAACCTTTGGCGGCGGGTTAAAGACCTTCTCGCCCACGGTAAAGAGGTACTCTATGTCGTACCACGCCTGAAGAAGCACGCTCAAGATACCATACTCCTTAGAGCCCGGAGGCTCGGCAAGGCGCACAGCGACCTCCTTCTGAATCATACCCACGCACTCGGGGACTATATCCCTATTCTCCAGCACTTTGAAGAATATCTGCGACGATATATTATATGGGAAGTTACCGATAATCTTCAATCTATCACCATAGGCAGTCCTCAAATCCATCTTTAGGAAGTCACCCTCCGTAAGGCGCGGCGCAAACTCTGGATAGTGCGCATGTAGATACTCCACAGACTCACTATCAATCTCCGCACCATAGGTCACAACATCGTCACGCTGCAACATAAACTGAGTGAGAACACCCATACCGCAGCCAACCTCCAACACCTTATCGGGATGCTCTGCTGTACCTCCCGATAGCGATGTGGCAATCTTGCGTGCGATATTCAGATCCGTCAAGAAGTGCTGACCAAGTGCCTTTTTTGCTCTTACCTCTGCCATTAGAAACTATCTCTTAGTTCGCAACCTCCGAAATAAACTTAATGCGCACAAGGCGTATCTCCTCCTCGCTATACTCCGAGCCAAGCTCCTCGATGGCTGCATCCAACGAATCACTCTCAGCATCCTCTTTAAAATATAGGTATATATCCTCGACCTTATCCTCCTCCATCACACGATTGAGGTAGTACTGGATATCGAGACGCGTACCAGAGTTAACGATAGACTCTATCTCCGTGAGCAACTCATCCATATCGAGGTTCTTAGCATGGGCAATATCCTCGAAGTCCATCTTGCGGTCGATAGACTGAATGATGAAAATCTTATTGCTCGCCTTATTTGCAACACCCTTAACCACAAGGTCCTGCGGACGGATAATCTCCTTCTCATCGACATAGGTCTTGATGAGCTTGATAAACTCAGCACCAAACTTCTGAGCCTTACCAGCACCTACACCCGAAATTGTCTGCAACTCCTCGATAGTGATAGGATACTGAATAGACATCTCCTCCAACGATGGATCCTGGAAGATAACATATGGAGGCAGGTTATTATGCGCTGCAACACTGCGGCGCAAATCCTTCAACATAGCATACAACTCCTCATCGGCAGCACCACCACCGCGCATAGGGCCTGACGATGCGGCATTCTCCTCCTCCGAGTCGTAGTCGTGGTCGAGAGTGATAGTCACAGCCGTAGGCTTATCCATAAAGGCACGACCCTTATCATTAACCGATATTAGTCCGTAGTTCTCGATATTCTTATCTATGAGCCCCATGATTAGACCCTGGCGAATGACAGCGTTCCAAAAACGCACATCCTTCTCCTCGCCAGCACCGAAGTACTCCGACTTGTTGTGCCCATAGCTCTTGACCATAGCGGTCATCTTACCCATAAGCACCGTAACAAGGTGGTCAATCTTGAACTTATCGCCAATATCCTCCAAGGCCTCCAAAGCAAGAACCATCTCGCGCTTAGCCTCAACCTTTGGCTTAGGATTACAGCAGTTATCGCACGAGCCACAGTTTGCCTCGGTGTACTCCTCACCAAAATAGTGCAACAACGACTTACGGCGACACATCGAACTCTCAGCGTATGAGACAGTCTCCAAAAGAAGTAGCTTACCAATCTCCTGCTCTGCCACAGGCTTACCCTGCATGAACTTTTCGAGTTTCTGGATATCCTTATAGCTATAATAGGTCAGGCAGTGACCCTCACCGCCATCACGACCCGCACGACCTGTCTCCTGATAGTAGCCCTCCAACGACTTAGGGATATCGTAGTGGATAACATAGCGCACATCTGGCTTGTCGATACCCATACCAAAGGCGATGGTCGCAACAATGACATCTACCCTCTCGTGTAGGAAGGCATCCTGATTGTCAGCACGCGTCTGCGCATCCATACCCGCATGGTACGCCAACGCCTTTATGCCGTTAGCCACCAACAACTCCGCCAAATCCTCAACCTTCTTACGGCTGAGGCAGTAGATGATACCACTCTTGCCATCGTGTTGCTTGATGAAGCGAATAATATCATGATCTACATTGTGCTTAGGGCGTAGTTCGTAGTATAGATTAGGTCGATTGAACGACGAACGGAACACCGTAGCATCAGTCATACCGAGGTTCTTCTGGATATCCATCTGCACCTTCGGCGTAGCCGTAGCAGTAAGGGCAATAAGCGGTGCTGTACCTATATCATTTATAATAGGGCGTATGCGACGATACTCGGGACGGAAGTCATGACCCCACTCCGAGATACAGTGCGCCTCATCAATGGCATAGAACGATATCTTAATCTTGCGCAAAAAGGCGATATTATCCTCCTTGGTTAACGACTCAGGAGCAAAATAGAGAAGCTTGGTGCGTCCATCCAATACATCCTGTCGCACCTGCGCAATTGCAGTCTTATTGAGCGATGAATTCAAAAAATGCGCTATACCCGACTCCGTTGAGAAGGTACGCATAGCATCCACCTGATTCTTCATCAAGGCGATAAGTGGCGAAATGACGATTGCGACACCATCCATAATCAACGCAGGGAGCTGGTAGCACAGCGACTTACCACCACCCGTAGGCATAAGAACAAAGGTGTCCTTGCCATCCAAAACATTCTTAATTACCGCCTCCTGGTTGCCCTTGAACGAAGAAAAACCGAAGTACTCGCGCAACTTTTCGTGTAAAATCCCTCCCTTTTCGGTATCCATAATTTCTCGTTGTGTAGAAAATTTACCCAAATATAATATATTTTTTTGTAAAAATGTAATAACTTTGCAAAAAACTTATAATAAATTTTATTGGAACACAATGCGACTTTACACAAGCGAGTTAGTAAAATCCTATAAATCACGCACTGTCGTGAATCATGTCTCTATTGATGTTAACCAAGGAGAGATTGTCGGACTATTAGGCCCTAATGGCGCTGGTAAGACAACAACATTCTATATGATAGTAGGTCTTATCAAACCTAACGAAGGACGCATCTTCTTGGAAAATGACGAAGGTATAGTCACAGATATAACATCACTACCTGTCTATCGCCGCGCGCAGATGGGAGTGGGATACCTCGCTCAGGAGGCCTCCGTATTCCGCCATCTATCCGTGGAGGACAATATTCGCGCCGTATTGGAGATGACAAAGTACTCGAAGGAGTATCAGCGCGAGCGCGTAGAGAACCTTATCGAGGAGTTCCGCTTGCAGAAGGTACGCAAGAGCTATGGCAATCAGCTATCAGGTGGTGAGCGTCGCCGCACCGAGATTGCTCGTGCTGTAGCAATCAACCCATCAT
Source organism: Alistipes sp. (assembly GCA_045650465.1). GTDB lineage: Bacteria > Bacteroidota > Bacteroidia > Bacteroidales > Rikenellaceae > Alistipes. Next base: position 791 of record JAZRRF010000026.1, on the reverse strand, counting down.
TCATCCTTCTTGATGAGCCTTTCGCGGGTGTTGACCCTATTGCTGTAGAGGATATTCAGAGCATTGTGGGCACACTCAAGGATAAGAATATCGGCGTTATCATCACAGACCACAATGTTGATGAGACACTCGCCATCACAGACCGTACATACCTACTCTACGAGGGAAAGATTCTCAAAACTGGTACAGCCGAGGATTTGGCAAATGACGAGATGGTGCGCCGCGTATATCTTGGTCGCAACTTCGAGCTACGCACATCGCCTCAGATGAAGCGTAAGCAGCGTGAGCAAGAGGAGCGCGAACGCGAAGAGGCATTGCGCGCCTTGGGTCACATACCTCAGCCAAACGAGGAGGATGACGAGGATGATGAGGATGATATTTAGTACACAGAACATATAGATATATGGATGATTGCACGATTCCCTTAGGGAATAGAATACATGGCGAGGTTACTCCCCCATGTTCAAAGAGCTATGCTCAGCGCGCCTTGGCAGCAGCACTTCTCGCCTCGGGACGCACTACACTTCGCGGCATTGAGCTTTGCCGTGACACACGCTCAGCGATATCTGCTATCGAGCATCTGGGAGCAAAAGTGGAGATAGCGGATGATAATACACTTATTATAGAGGGCGGTATTAACCCTACAACCAGCACTCTCAATGTCGGCGAATCGGGACTTGCTGCGCGACTATTCACACCTATAGCATCACTTCTTGGCACACCTATAACCATCGAGGGCGAAGGCACACTACGCCATAGACCAAGTCGGACGTAGCCATGTCGTTCTGTGA
>JAZRRF010000025.1:0-67847 GCA_045650465.1 Alistipes sp. | reverse complement strand
TTGGGCTTATTGGTCAAAATTAGTACATAAAATCGGGGCAAACGATTGATTTTCTTATATTTGCACTATTTGTGTTAGAAATGGATAAAAAGTTTGCCCAAAATGCGGGCATCGCACCCTCGTCAGACACGGCTACAACGGGGGTAAACAGCGATATTTTTGCGCTAACTGCCATCGTCATTCCGTGTTGCCAATAGCTCGCCGTAGTACCTCGCCCAAGAGTCTTTATGAAGAGTATGTAAAAGGCAAGCAAACTCTCTCCGAAATAGCCGAGCGACACGGCTTATCCGTGAGTACTGTGCAGCGCAGAATGCGCCAAGTTCACACCACTCGCATAGTATCAAAATACAAAGAGGTAGTAATCCTTATGGATGCCACCTATTGGGGTAAGAGCTTTGGTGTTCTACTTATTGTTGATGCCTATCGCAAGCGACTTTTATGGCGCAAGTTCCTCGATAGAAAGGAAACAATAGCCGACTATTTAGAAGACGTCGAGTGGCTGCGTGAGCATAAATTCAAAATACTCGGTATTGTGTGCGATGGACTATGGGGATTACCACAGGCTCTAGCACGGTATAAGGTGCAATATTGTCAGTTTCACCAAGTTAAGACCATAGATGAGTATCTTACAAAGAATCTACAAACCGATGCCGGCAAAGAATTACAAAAGATTGCTCACTTACTTTGCCACACAGATAAGGAGTCTTTTATTGGAATGTTAGAGATGTGGTATGAGAAATGGGGCGAGTGGCTTAAACATAGAACACTCGACAAAAAGACGGGTAAGAAATCATACACGCATCAGCGAGTAAGAAGTGCCTATTTCTCGATAAAGCGACATATGAGATGGCTTTGGACTTGGTATGATAATCCCGACACTCCCATCACCAATACTAATAATATTCTCGAGGCAATCAATACCGATCTAAAAACTAAATTGAGGGTGCATAATGGAATGTCAAAGAGGTATCGCAAGCTCTTTATAGATGAGTATTTCAGGCTCAAATACAAGTAGAAAATGCGGGCAAATACCCGCATTTATGTACTATTTTTGACCAATAAACAAAACCCGCCCCGATTTTATGTACTATTTTGACCAATAAGCCATTGCAATATTATTTACTTTAACTAAATAAAATATTAGGGGCTGTCCCATTCGGAACAGCCCCATACTATAAAGCTATTTATTGACTACTCACAAACTGCGCTAAGGTCAGCGAAGAGACCTGCGAAGCTCTCAGCCATATCACGACGCAATGCAGCGTAGTGCTTGCGAACGAGTGAACGGTTCTTAGGCTCAGCAGGGTTGTTAGCCTTGTGGTAGAATGCGTTACGCAACTCAACACCCTTCTGCATAAGCTCTACAATCTGCTCCTCCTTGTTTGGCTGTACGAAAATTGCCATGTGGCAATCGAATGCGAACTCCTCCAAACGGTAGTCAATCTCCTTCTTCAAAAATCTAAGATTTGCCATAATATTTTGCGTTAAAGTTAAATTCCTATTATGCAAAGATAATATATTCAAATCTTATTTGCAAATATTTATACAATTTTCTACTTACAACTATTAGGACATTCGCCCTCGTTGGCAGCACCCATATCTATAATTACGCCATCCCATTCATTGAATACTACCACCTTGCGCTCGTGTTTATCCTGTTTATGGTGTTTGCCATGGTCGTGATGTCTATCGCGGTCGTGGTGTCTCTTTGGCTGCTCCTCAATAATCTCCTCGATTATAACAACCTCCGTAGGCGCACTACTCACAGGCTTATACTCACGGTTATCCACCACACGATCCTTTGTATAGGCTACGCTCACCGTAGCACGGCGCATATCTGGTAGAACATCGCTCTTCATCCACTTCCATGCCTTATCCTCATGCTTCAGATTATTATCTATGGTCATAGGTGCTTCGTTGGAGTTTACAATACGCACCAAGTCACTGCGATTGCTCAAGTTCGAGGCTTGGATAGCCTCCGTCGTGGCACTCCAAGGCTCCACATGCGAAGATATGGCAATGTTGCTACCGCTAATGTTATAGCGTTGTGCAAGCATTGCACTAAGCTCCTGAGCGCGCTGGCGTGCAAGCTCCGAGTTGAACTTTGTAGTACCGTCAGGTGAGGCGTAACCCACAATCTCAATCTTAGCAACATGTATTGTTGTATCCCTCTTTAGTTGATCAAAGAAACTATCAAGACGCGCCAACTCCTCGCTGTTATCCTCAAAGCCCACAACCGTGTTTGCGGAGTTTATAGCATAGTGTATCTCATAATTTTCGCTCTGCGGGGCATTCTCCGTGATCACATATCTGCGCACGATATAGTCGCCATCGCGCCACTCTGCCAACATCTGCTTATTGCCACTCTGAGCATCTACCCCAGTGACAGAAAGAAGTGTTGCCACGAGGCTCAACATAGTGATTGTTTGAAATCTTTTCATAGCCGTAAAATTATTGGTTTGTATTGGTTGCCATACCAAGAATTATACCAACAGAGATTTGTCTAAGGCGAGAGTGGGGAAGAAAGAATTTAGGGAACTTAGAGAGATTAGCGGGTCTATAATCACAAACCCCTTAATCTCCCTAAACTCCCTAAACTCTTTAGAAATTACTCTTTACTAATTACTAATTTCTAATTACTAATTACTAATTGATTACTGGTGCTCTGGGCGAAGCAAATCCTGAACGACCTTTACAGGTGAGAAGGTCGAAATTGGCACCTCCACAAATATTGTATTCCAATTTGCCATTGCACCGTTCCAGAGGCCAGGAAGCTCCTGAGCGCGAAGCTCACGACCACCTGCCGACTTAGAGGAGATAAAGCCTGTCTTTGGGTCGGTGTACTTCGTTAGGTCGTACTTTGTGCCGTCGTAGCGCTGAACACCGCAAACAAGGTCAACAGGGTTGAAGTGTGTAGCCTCCTTCATAAGATGCATATCCTCCTTAGCAATCTGGCTCGACTCGGCAATCTGCAACTGCTCTCTGCCACACTCGTCACCTACCCAGAATGGACCACCACCAGGCTCACCCTCATTCTTAACCATACCGCAGACGCGGATAGGACGGTCGAGAGTCTTGATGATAAGCTCCTTAGATGCATCCTCAGGGAGCTTACAGCATAGCTCGCTCTGCAAGAACGCCTTAGCCTCCTCTACCCTATCCTCGCCACGCTCCAAGGCACGAAGCAACTCGAAGCTACGCTCCTGAAGACGAAGAAGTGTTCCTGCCAATACGCGCTTGAAGGTCACGGTGTCGCCCTTGCGCTCGTCGGTGGTTACATTGTCGATGTTCTTGACGAAGATAATGTCAGCATCGAGCTTATCGAGGTTGGCGATAAGTGCGCCATGACCCGCAGGACGGAAGAGTAGCTTGCCATCCTCGGTGCGGAATGGAGTGTTATCAGGATTTACCGCTATAGTGTCGGTTGCTGGGCTCTGCTCCGAGAACGACACATCGTACTTGATGCCGTACTTCTTCTCGTAGTGGCTCTGGCGCTCATCAAGCAGTGCCAAGAAGCCCGCCTTATGCTCTGGCGATACGGTGAAGTGAATGTTTGCGCGCTCACCATCAGAGGCATACAACGCAGCCTCAACAAGATGCTCCTCAACAGGCTTTCTTGCACCCTCCTTATAGGCATGGAAGGTCACCAATCCCTTAGGCTTTGAACCGTATGCAAGACCATCAACGATAATGTTGCGCACCACATCCTTGTCGTCAATCTGTGGTTTGAGGTATTTTGCTAACTCTGCAAAGAAGGCGAACTTCTCAAGATTTGTAATGAGCTTATCTATGCCTGCTGTGCGATTATCGTCGTTGACATACTCGAATAGCTCCTTGAACATGCGTGTTGCAGCGCCTGATGCTGGCACAAACTTCACTGTGCGCAGTTCACCTACTCGCGTATTGTATAGCTCCTCAGCAGCCTTAATCTCATCATCGCTAAGTTGAAGTATGCCATCGCCACCCGATGCAGCTCGCACCACAGGTAGTGATGGGAAGCCCTTGCGGAAATTCTCAATCTGTTTCTCAACCTCCGCTACGCTTATACCGCGCGCCTCGATTTGTAAAATATCTTCGTTATTAAACATAAAAGTATTTATTTAGTAGTTAAAGGTTATATACAATCATTCTCACCTAACAGCACAATATTGTTGCAATATTTAGCCCCAAATTTAGTAAAAAATTTTTATCTTTGCACTATGAAACGCATTTATAATAACATAAACCTTGCTAATCGCAATAGTTTCGGTGTCGTAGAGTGTGCAAAAACGCTTGTTGAGTTCGACTCTTCGGAGGAGTTGAAAGAGTATTTCATCGCGGAGAAGCCCGAGAAATGGTATGTTCTTGGCGCGGGCAACAACACACTCTTTACACGCTCATACGATGGTGTAATATTTACACCTACAAGCCGAAGTCTTGAGATACTTAAGGATAATGGTGTGAATGTTGACATTCGCGTTGAGGCGGCACACGATTGGGATGAGCTTGTGGCATGGAGTGTGTCACAAGGGTTATGGGGCATAGAGAACCTATCAGCAATACCAAGTTCTGTGGGAGCTGCGCCAGTACAGAATATTGGCGCATATGGCGCTGAAGCGAAGGATGCAATCACTGTGGTGGAGTATTTCGATACTCGCTCTATGGAGGTTGTGCGCCTAAGTAATGATGAGTGCCACTTTGCTTATCGTGAGAGTGTTTTTAAGCACGAGTTGAAGGGGTGTGCTATTATCCTCGCCGTGGAGTTTCGCCTAAGCCGTGAGCCTAAGCCAAATCTTGGCTATGGCGATGTTATTAAGGAGGTCGAGGCTCGTGGTGGCGCGACACTTGCAAATATTCGCGAGGCGATATGTGCTATTCGTGGCAGTAAGCTACCCGACCCTAAGGTACTTGGTAATGCAGGTAGCTTCTTCAAAAATCCGATTGTTGAGCGTGAGGTAGCTGATGAGTTGCTCAAGAGTTATCCCGAAATGCCGCACTATCCAGTAGCGGGTGACAACACAAAGGTAAAACTTGCTGCAGGTTGGCTCATTGATAAGTCGGGGTTGAAGGGTTACAAGGATGGCTCGGTGGGTGTTCACGACCGTCAAGCGTTGGTACTTGTAAACCACGGAGGCGCTACAGGAGGTGATGTTATGCGTTTGGCGGGCTATGTATGCCAACAAGTGAAGGAGAAGTTTGGCGTGGAGATAAGCCCAGAGGTTAATATTTTATAGGTATGTTACTACTTGACGGTTTCGAGAAATATATCGAGGAGAACGAGCTATTTACGCACGATGACCAGATACTACTAACCGTATCTGGAGGTGTTGACTCCATGGTAATGATGGCGCTAACGGCGGCAGCAGGCTATAAATTCGGTGTGGCGCACTGCAACTTCCAACTTCGTGGTAAGGAGAGTGATGAGGATGAGGCTCTTGTTGAGCATGAGGCAAAACGCCTTGGCGTGGAGTTCTTTAACAAGCGTTTCGACACTACGGGTGAGATGGAGCGCACAGGGGAGTCTATGGAGATGGCTGCTCGCCGACTTAGGTATCAGTGGTTCAGGGAACTTTGCGATGAGCACGGCTACACCGCTATAGCCATAGCACACCATAGCAACGACTCCATAGAGACCTTCTTTATCAACATGCTGCGTGGCACAGGACTTCGCGGTCTTACGGGTATCACCACGCAGGCGGGACGCGTTGTGCGCCCTATGATGTTTGCTACGCGTAAGGATATACACGACTATGCTGTAGCACATCGTATTCCTTTTAGAGAGGATTCGTCAAATCGCTCTACAAAGTATCTAAGAAACAAGGTGCGCATTGGTCTGGTGCCTATGCTAAAGGAGATAAATCCACAGTTTACAACCATCATGCGTCGTAATATTGCGCGTCTTAGCCAAGCTCAGGACTTCATCAATTCGGCAATTGACCTTGTTAAGGGTGAGGCGTTGGAGCATAGCGGTGATATACACACACTGCGCGTAGGTAAGATTCGCCCGACACTACCTCGCAACTATGTGATATATGAGATTCTGAACTCGGAGTATGGCTTTAAGGGTGATGTTGTAGATGCTCTGTGTCATGCCCTTGATGCTGATGCTACTGGACGCAGATTTTATTCACGCGAGTGGGTGGCGGTTGTTGACCGTGGAGATGTTGTCATAACACCTATCACAGAGGAGGATAGCTGTGAAACAACCATAGAAAAGGGCGTTGCAAGATGCTATATGGGTGGCTCAGTGCTATACTTCGAGTATTGCAATATAGATTTTATAGATACGCTCGACCAAGGCGATAATGTGGCACTGCTCGATGCCGATAAACTAAAGTTTCCACTTCGTGTGCGCCGTTGGCAGGAGGGCGATTGGTTTGTGCCATTCGGCATGTCGGGGCGCAAGAAGCTCAGCGACTACCTTATCGACAAGAAGGTGTCGATGGCAGAGAAGTCGCGCCAATTTGTACTTCTCTCGGGCGATGATATTGTGTGGGTTGTAGGGCGCAGACTCGATGACCGCTACGCCATAGGTCGCAAGACTGAAAATGTACTTAAGGTAACGCGTTACACACTGTAGGAGAGATATATGGCTAAGGTATCAAAATTTACGGAGTCGTTGACAAGCTATAACTCGATAATGAAGAGTATCGAGGCGCGTCAGTTTGCCCCTATCTATCTTCTTACTGGTGACGAGGGCTACTTCATTGATGCTATTGCAGAGCGTCTTTCACAGAGCATTCTTAATGAAGCGGAGCGTTCGTTTAATCAGGTTACGGTTTATGGTGCAGATAGCGACACAGGTAAGATTGTGATGCTATGCCGTCAGCTACCTATGATGGGTAGCTATCAGGTGGTCATTGTGCGTGAGGCTCAACAGCTCACCAAAATTGAAAACCTTGTACACTACACCACCTCGCCACAAAGCTCAACAATACTTATTCTCTGCTACAAGAACAAAGAGCAGGGCAAGGGTTTGGACAAGCGCACCTCATTCTATAAGAGCTGTGTTAAGTCGGGATGTCTCTTTGAGTCGGTGCGCCCCAAGGAGTATGAGATTGACCAGTGGCTCGGTTCGCATATAGGCTCGCGTGGACTCGGCATAGAGCCCAAGGCTATGGCTATGCTTAAAGAGCATGTAGGCATGGATATATCGCGCATAGTGCATGAGCTTGATAAGCTAAAGGTATCTATGCCCGAAAATCAAAAGATGATTACAGACACCGACATTGAGCAGTATATCGGCATCTCAAAAGAGTTTAATAGTTTCGAATTGAACGACGCAGTGATGAAGCGCGATGTAGGGCGCGCAATGCGCATCGCTGGGCACTTTGCTCAAAACCCCAAGTCCTACCCTATCACTCAAACCATAACACTGCTCTTCAACCAGTTTCAGCAGCTCTTCTTGCTGAACTACCACATGTGGCAAAATCGTAAAAAGGGTGTTCCAATGCCTACAGACACAGAACTTATACCTGCCATTAGAGCCTATAACGCGTTTGCACTTAAGGAGTTAAAGGCAAACATAGGCAAATGGACAGGTCCCCAACTGTTTAAAGTATTGGGACTACTAAGAGAATATGATGCCAAGAGTAAGGGCGTAAATAGTGGCGGTTTGGATGGCGGAGAGCTACTCAAGGAGCTACTTCTAAAAATCTTTATGTAACTATGAAACTCATGGTGTGGTGCGATGGCAAGGTGGTTGAGGCTCATGCTTTTCAGCCCACCACGCCATATATATTGCACCGCATACATACGCTCGACTACAAGGCGTATAATATGGCACGCCATATAGAACTTATGCGCGACGCCTCCATCTCGCTTTTTGGCTTTGCCTCGCTATGTGAGAGTAGGGATGCCGAGCGTATCATCGAGCAACTATTGCGTCTTTCACGCGTATCGCCCAACTTCAGTTGTCCAGTGGCTATGCGTCTAAGTTCGCTTGGTGAGCTATCCTTCGAGGTCGAAGAGCCAACATACTATAGTGGCATGTCATTGCGCGTTATGCGTCCTAAGGGGGTTTTATTCACGACCCCAAAGCCCGAATACATATCACAAAACACCATCACCCTCGCCCTCGACGCTATGTACGATGCACGCATTCAGCATAGTGGCGATGTTGCGGTGTTAGTGGATGAGAACGAGGAGCTGATAAGTCGTCCTTGGAGACCAATATTCGTGGTCTATAACAACCATGTCTTCACTCCCACAGAGCATCAAACCGTGGAGTATATAACCACTGCCGAGACTATCCGAAAGGCAGGCTATAAGCTCACCGTACGCCCCATACCAGCCTCATCACTAAGACGCATGGACGAGATATTTATGGCAGATGTTATGGGCATTACCGCCCTCTCTAAAATCCAAGACCACAGCCTACTATCTATTCTCACCACCATAATTGCCGACGGCAACTAATATCAAGTTCAACACTCCCTACACGCAAGCGTTATCATCTAAATAGCTGTCTCTGGCATCGTAAGTTCCGTAGCCACAGCCCCAACAAAGTCTATCAAATTTTGCGGATTGATAGCTATTTGCAGTCCTCTGACCCCTGCACTTATATATATGGTATCATAGAGCAAGCAGGTGGAGTGTATAAATGTTGGGAAGGGCTTTTTCATGCCTATAGGTGTACAACCACCACGGATATATCCTGTTGTAGGTAGCAACTCCTTCATTGGGATGAGGTCTGCCTTCTTATTTCCCGATACGCGTGCCGCAGCCTTAAGGTCAACCTCCTTATCGCCAGGGATAACGCATACGAAGTGTCCCGTCTTATCCCCCTTAAGAACCAAAGTCTTAAATACGGTGGCGATATCCTCACCAAGCTCCTCAGCAACATGCGTAGCAGCGAGGTTATTCTCATCGACGGTATATGGAACTAAGCGATACTCAATCTTTGCCCTATCCAAGAGGCGAGCAGCGTTTGTCTTTTCAATCTTCTTTGCCATGATATAGCTATTTGATGGTTCAAATATACGAAATAATTTGTACCTTTGACCTCACAACCATACATAAAAAATGAAACTTAGAAGTATAATACGAAGAATAACCTTGGGTGAGAATATGGTCTATGCGCTATTTTGGGCAACCATATTTCTCATCCCATTCATATACACAAAGTTAGTATCGGAGATTGCCCCAGATATGCACGACTTGTTAGTATCGTGGGGCAAAATAATACCCTACTTCGTTATATTCCTCATTAACAACTACATCCTTGCGCCGTTCCTACTGTTGCGTCAGCGACACCTATGGTATATTATCTCGGTATTGCTTCTTGTTGTAGCGGTCTTTGGCAATGTGGAGTTTATACACTTCAAAGACAGTTTAGGCGAAATATCCATTACCGAGCTACGCTGGTATTGGAATATGCTCTTCGGCTTAGCATTAGCGGCGGTAAACACCCTCATAAAACTCTACTACCGTACACTCTTCAAGGCTCAGCGCATGGCTATTCTCGAGAAGGAGACCCTCGAGTCACAGATGGAGTATCTGAAGTATCAGATCAACCCCCACTTCTTGATGAATACGCTCAACAACATCCACGCGATGATTGACTTCGACACCGACATGGCTAAGCAATCTGTGGTTGAGCTATCACACCTACTTAGGCATATTCTCTACGACTCAAGCGAGAAGCATACGACACTCGACAAGGAGATAGCATTCATAGACAGCTATATTAAGCTTATGCGAATACGCTATATCGATGAGGTTGACATCGAGTTCAACAAGCCCGATGTTATCCTATGCCGCAAGATTAAGCTGCCTCCACTACTACTTATCGTACTTGTGGAGAACGCCTTCAAGCACGGCATCAGCTACAACCACAACTCCTTCATAAAGATTGATATTATGGTCTTTGATGACGAACTGTCGTGCATCGTGACAAATAGTCGTCATACGACAAGCGATAGCTCCACGGAGCATAGTGGCATAGGTCTGAACAACATCACCAAGCGCCTTGAGCTACTTTTTGGTAATCGCTCGACACTAACCATAGATGACAGCGACAATAAGAGATATACCGTTGAATTAGTAATACCTATAACAAACAAATAGCCATGATAGTAAAGTGTATTGCCATTGATGATGAGCCTTTGGCACTGCGACAGATTAAGAGTTATATCGACCGCGCCGAGCAGCTGGAGCTTGTTGCAGCATGCCGTAGCGCATTAGAGGCGCAACAGATACTCTCAACCACAAAGGTCGATCTGATCTTTGTGGATATCAACATGCCCGATATGAATGGTCTGGATTTCGTGCGTTCACTCGACTCGGCACACTACATTGTATTTACTACAGCACACCCAGAATTCGCCATTGACGGCTTCAAGCTCAACGCCTTGGACTACCTTCTCAAGCCCTTTACATTCGAGGAGTTTATGAAGGCGACACATAAGGTTATATCACTTGTGGACCTTATGCAGCGCTGTCAGATAGCCGAGAGTACACTAAATCAAAGCGAGGCAGAAAATAAGGATAAGGAGTTTATCTCTGTCAAGGCTGACTACAAAACACAGCTTGTGCGTGTTGCCGATATAGTCTATTTGGAGAGTGCTGGCGAGTATGTACGACTACATATCGAGGATGCACCCGTCATAACCACCCTATTCCGCCTAAAGAATATGGAATCGGCACTACCCCAAGATAGCTTTCTACGCGTACATCGCTCCTATATCGTCAATATAAAGCGTATTTCGAGCTACACCAAGGGACGAATATTTCTCGATAATGGCGAGTACATACCTTTAGGCGAGAACTACAAAAAGAGTTTTTTTGAGTACTTTACTAATTAGAGAATATATTTCCCGAATACTGCACACTATTATAGAACGGAGAGCTTATGGTAAGCTCTGCGCCACCATAGTGTGACGATATATCGAAGGTAAACTTATAGTCGTTTGCCGAGAACATGTTGGATGAGAAGGATACTATCCAGCCGTGTGAGGTCTGCTCCGTTGTGTAGTTCTCCACACTTGGCAAGACATAGTTAAAGACTACGGGATAGTATGGTGGTGTGTAGCCCTTTAAAAACGGCATACAAACATCCACCGAGCCATCCCACACCGCCACCTCGTACGAAGGGTTATATATCGTTCTTAGCACTCCTGCGGGGAGCTGCTGCATGGTCTGTGGCACGAAGCGAAAATCGCGCGAGAGCACAAGCGAATCGATAAACTTCTCATAGTTGGCAAGTCGCTCAGCACGCCGCTGTTGGCGAGCCTCCTGTTGCGCTGTACGCTCGGCATTGCGCTTAGCCTCCGCATCCTCCTTAGCATTGATTGCTACATTCACTCCCGCAACAGCTATCGCTATAATTAGGAGCGTTAAAATACTCTTTCTTCTCATGGTATAATGTTTTACCCTTAGATGAGCAAACACTATACCAAAAAAAATAGGGCTGACTAAGCCAGCCCCTATAACCTAATAGAGTAAAAGTATTACTCTTGCTTAACAAAGCGGTCAACAACCGCAGCACAAGCCGCATCGCCGGTGATATTGAGCGTTGTACGCATCATATCAAAGATACGGTCAAGGGCATAGAAGAGTGGAAGACCCTCCAAAGGAATACCCGCAGCGACAAGAACAGCAGCAGCGAGGAGTGTAGGACCTGGGACACCCGCCTGACCGATAGCACCGAGGGCGCAAACGATGGTGATTGACACATAGTCTGCCATACTAAGGTCGATGCCGTAGAACTGCGCAAAGAATGTAGCAAGCAAGGCGTAATAAATCGCATTACCCGACATATTGATTGTAGCACCCAAAGGAAGCACAAAGCCTGAGGTCTGCTTCGAGATGCCCATCTCGTTGCACGCCTCCATATTCACAGGGAGCGTAGCGAGGGATGAGGCTGTTGAGAACGATACAATCTGAGGCTTAACCATCGCGCGGAAGTAATCCTTCAATTTAACGCGTGAGAAGAGAGCCACGCACAATGGGAAGAGACCAACGCCGATAATGAGGATAGCGATGATATCAATCCAAAGGACATTGGCTACCTGAATAAGAACACCGAAGCCAAATGTACCTGTTGCATCTGCAATAAGACCAAAGACACCGAAAGGCGCTACGAACATAACCTTCTCGATGCACCATATCAACGCCTCGAGGATAGTATTAAGACCGTTAGACATCTTGGTGCGCTTCTCGGCAGGGAGTGCCGAAAGACCGAAACCGAAGAATAGACCGAAGATAATGATTTGCAGGATGTTACCCTCGGTAAGTGCCTGGATAGGGTTTGCTGGAATCATACCTATCACCGTATCCCAGAAGCCCATTGCAGGGGCTGCACCACCCGCAACCTCATAGCCTGCAGCAAGCGAGGTCACGACATTATGATCTACCGAAACACCTGGCTGGAACACCTCGCCGAGTACCAACGCCACGACAATGGCAATCACCGTGGTCACCATCATAAAGCCGATGCTCACGAAGCCAATCAAGCCTGCCGATTTTGTCTCGCCAAGAGCCGCAGCACCGCTGATGATAGATACCAATACCAAAGGTACGACGAGCATCTTGATAAGCTGAATAAAGAGGTCGCCAAGAGGCTTGAACATTGAGGCCTCAGGACCCATAAAGATACCTACGACGATACCGATAATCATGGCGATGATTATCCATACGCCTAAATTCTTAAGAAGCTTTTTCATCTCTACTTTTATATATAATTTGCGACAAAGGTAGTGCTTTTGGTCTAATGCACCAACCTTTAGACCGAAAATAACGCACAAAGAGCTCTTTATTGTATAAAAAGTTGTAACTTTGCTTAGAAAAACTTTCAAACTATGAAACGAATTGTTGTCTTTACAGGTGCTGGTGTGAGTGCCGATAGCGGTATCTCCACCTTCCGTGATGCTGACGGACTATGGGCAAACTACCGCATTGAGGATGTGTGTACCCCTGAGGCCTTGCAGCGTAACCGCGCACAAGTCATAGAGTTTTATAATATGCGTCGTAGGGAGTCGCTAACTAAGAAGCCTAATGCAGGACACCTCGCCATTGCCGCAATGGAGGAGTGGGCGGATGTGCAGGTTATAACACAGAATGTCGATAACCTCCACGAGCAGGCGGGCTCTAAGCGCGTGCTGCACCTCCATGGTGAACTTATGAAGTTGCGCTCGGAGCGCAATCCAAACCTTATCTACGACATCAACGATGGTTGGGAGCAGAGCCTCGATGCGAGAGGCGAGGATGGCGCATTGCTACGCCCACATATTGTCTTCTTTGGCGAGAGTGTGCCGATGTTTGAGCCGGCATGCCAGATAGTTTCCGAGGCGGATATCCTTATCGTTGTGGGTACATCGTTGGCGGTATATCCTGCGGCATCGTTGGTCTATTATGTGCGTGACCGCCAGGTGCCTATCTACTTGGTTGACCCAGGAAACCCCGACACGGCGATGATACGCAACCCACTAACCCATATCAAGGAGCGTGGTGCTGTGGGTGTGCCACAACTCTTAGAACAACTCAAAAATGAGCTTGCTTAAACATATCCGCGAGCGTGTCTGCATGCTACGGGCGTGGTGCTGTTGCAGGGGGTATAACTCCCGCATAGCCCTCTTTGTTGACCTATCACTACACTCGGGGCTCAACCGCTTTGTGGTGTGGGACTTCGAGACCGAGAAGCCGTTGCTTATATGCCCCGTAAGTCATGGTAGCGGTAGCATTAAGTCGCATGTACGCTCCGCCTATGCGCGTATCTCAAACGAGGATGGCTCGCACCTCTCCTCCGTAGGTCGTGCCCTTGTGGGGGAACGCTATGAGGGTCGCTATGGCATTGCCTATCGCCTTGACGGTCTGGAGGATAGCAACTCCAATCTACGCCCTCGCTGTGTCGTTCTGCACGGCTGGGAGCATACCACCTCATTCCCGATATATCCTATCCCCACGGTGGGTAGTTTCGGCTGCCCAGTGCTCTCGCGTAGGATGATGTCCCGCTTAGATGCGATAATAAAGGATGAGAAGATGGTGGTGTTGGAAATATTTATTTAGCCAACCCTATAATAGACAATAGACGGTAGCCGCTGCTACCGTCTATTTTTATCTATTTGTACGCAAAGAGGTTAAATACGCCCTAAATCCCATATTCTCATCTGACGGAACTTGTTGTAAGTTCAATGGGGGAGAGTATGAGTGGATAAGTTCATTCTCAACAGACTCGATGTCGTTTATCGCCGTGGCGTAAAATACGATTAGATTATCTCTCATCCATTTGCTGAGCCTCTCTTCATCGCACGTCTCAAATGTTGTTTTACCGTCATTCGGGTTGTTCTTGCTGCGAGGTATTAGCTTGTACCCAAATAGGCATCCTAAACTCTTGCGAAGTGTAGATTTGCCAGCCGTGCCGTTAAAATGCGTTTTGCCTATGCGCGAATTAAGTGCCTGATTGGTCTTTCCGACATACAGCACCCTTAGACCATCGTGTAGTCTGTAAGAGGGCTTTATGACGCTTTGTGGAATATTGCATCCCTCGCGCAAAGCTATGATATATATACCATTAAGTGAGCTTATACGACCAAAGTCTTGGCACTTAGGGTCGAACTTGATATAATTACACATAATTGATTGATTATTAATATCCTATATATAAAAATAATATCCGTTTTTTTTCGAGTGTACCGTCCTACAAAATCATCCAACTGAACGACAGTTCGTCATACCTCTCGTGAAAATCAAATGCGTCGAATAGGTTCATTGCCTTGGGTGTACGTGCGGCGAATATAATGGTGCGATAACCACTATCAACAGCTCGTGAGATACTCTTCTCGAAATACTCTTTACAGTGTGTCTGCTCGTCTATAAGACTGATTGCAACAGCCCTATCATCCGCATTTGTCGCCTCCAAGATGAACGACGGAGTGGCTATGCCATCTATGACCCTCGCCGAATTGTAGCCTATGGTAGCTAAGGCGTCGATTGTTTGTTGTTGAATTGTTCTCATATTGCTATCTTTTAATCGTGATAATATTCATGTAAATCGTAGTAGTCGGAGACATCTGACCAATCTGTGAAATAATCATTTGTCGGGTGGCTGTCGCTCTGCTCATAACCTCTGTATTTGCCCTCGGGACGATAGATTACTAATCCGTTTTCGTAGTCGAAAGCCTTAATATCCGATGCATTACGGCTTTTGTCTATATTCTTCCAATAACACTCGGGCTTCGTGCGCTCCTCTTTGGAGAAGTGGTCATAGATATACAATGCGATAGCTATTAATGTCAATGTCAAATAAAAGTATTTGGTGTGATGCCACGTTAGACGCATCAGCTCCTTTATTTGTTGGCGATAATACATAGGCTATTTGTCAGTTTTATTACGTTCAAGAGCTTCTCTAAACACTCTCTCAACCCGTTGGCGCAGCGATAGTGGGGCGATAACCTCCAACGAGCGGCTACGTGATAGTAGTGCCATCACAAAATCGTTGGTTATCCTAAGCCGCAGACCTATGGTTACCGAATTTTCTGTGCTGTCGATAATATGCTGTGAGGGGTGCAGTGGCATACTGTTTACAAACTCGCCGTCCAGCTTATCGTATCTGATAACCACATCCTCTACATCTATCGTTTCATCGACCCATACCCCGAAGCTGTCATCAAAGAGTTTGAGTATATCTTTTGTGTTCTTTGGCTTGAATTTTAAGCCTTTATATAGCTTTACGTAGGTCATCCTCTCCAACGCATACACTCTCAATTTATCCTCCATATTGTACCCTACTAAGTACCATCGCTGTTGCGACTCTTTCAGGAAATGGGGACTGATTATATGCTTCGATATTCGACCGTTATCGCGGAAATGCTCGTAGCTAAATTCGATAATATCCCGATTTCTAATCGCATCCAATATCTGCTCGAAGCACTCCCCGAGCGGAGGTCTTCGGTGCTCGGAGATGACACAATCCATCAAAACCGAGTCGTTGTCGATGCGACTTAACAGCTCGAAATTTTGGAGTAATGCCTCGTACTCAGATGATGTTTTGCCCCTCTGCTTGACAACGTATCCTCCTGCGCTGCGGTCGTAAACTATCTCTATGTTAAACAGTTCGTTGATGTACCCCAAGTCCCTTTGTAGTGTTCTCGGAGTGATACTCTTGTCGTTATCGGTTAGATTTTGACAAATATGCCCGATAAGTTCCTCACGAGATATGGGTTTTGACATACATACTCTATTAGTGATACGTACCAACCTGCGTATTTGGTCAATGATATTCATACGGTTTTGGTTTTGCTGTTACAAAGATACATAATGTCAGCGACAAAATATGTCGTCGGTGTAATATCTTGCTTAGCACCGATAATTTTTAGTATAGTAGAGCGACTGAGTAATAATAAACAACAAGAGTAAGACCTGATAAATCTTACTCTCGTTAATCATTGTATTTTAAGACTTTCGCGCCGACTATTTGAAGTATATATCAAGAAGCTCCTTGGCGGCGATAAACGAGGATAGCTTGGCATCCAGCACGCGCTGCTCGATATCGGCAAGGCGCGACTCAATCTCTGGATTGTTGTAGAAGCTCGACTTAAGGGTCTCGTTTATAGTCTCATACATCCAATACTTATTCTGGCGGTTGCGGTTTGCCATAAAGTAGCCATTTAGCTCAATATGCTGTAGGTACTGCTCCACACCCTGCCATACCTCCTCAAGACCCGTGCCCTCCAATGATGAGCAGGTATAAACCTTAGGACGCCACTCCGACTCAGGGAGAGGGAAGAGCATCAATGCACCCTGATACTGTGCCTTGGCAAGCTCCGCCTTCTTGACATTCTCGCCATCGGCTTTGGTGATGACCATCATATCTGCCATCTCCATGATACCGCGCTTAATACCCTGAAGCTCATCGCCAGCGCCCGAAATCTGAAGCATCATAAACATATCGACCATAGAGTGTACAGCGGTCTCAGACTGGCCCACACCCACGGTCTCGATAAATATCACATCAAAGCCTGCAGCCTCGCACAACACAATAGTCTCGCGGGTCTTACGCGCCACACCACCCAACGAGCCTGCCGAGGGCGAAGGGCGCACAAAGATATCGGGATTAGAGCAGATGCTCTCCATACGGGTCTTATCGCCGAGGATAGAGCCACCGCTACGCTCCGAGCTTGGGTCTATGGCAAGCACCGCGAGCTTATGTTTGTAGGAGGTAACCATGTTACCCACAGCCTCGATAAAGCTCGACTTACCAGCACCCGGAACACCCGTGATACCGATACGCACGGACTTACCCGAATGTGGCAAGCAGCGCTCGATAATCTCCTGAGCCTGAGCATAGTGCGTAGGGTTATTACTCTCGATGAGCGTAATTGCCTGAGCAAGGATTGTGATATTACCCGCGAGGATGCCATCGACATACTCATCGGTGGTCATCTGACGGCGCTTCTTACGCACGAAGTATGGGTTTACCACAGGCTGATCCTCAACACCCTTAGTTACATTAAGTGCGCTGTCGTGGTGATGGTCGAGATACTCCTTCTCGTAGTGTTCTATCTTTGTGTATGACATAACCGAATAATTATTTTCAATAAATCAATATTTACCCTATGAGGATTTAATATGCGAAGTTAACGAAAATTCTTCAAACAACAACCTTTTACCCCATATTTTTTGCTATTGCAACGCACCATTTTGCAACCACACTCAAAAAGGGTAAAATATTTAGAAAAAAGAGACGAAAATATTTCGTAGTTTCAAAAAGAAGAAGTACCTTTGGGTGATTTTTGTATTAAACAAAAAGAGAAGTTAAAACAAATAAATATTAAGTTAAACTTTATAAAAATTAAACACTATGAAAGTATCACACATTGAGCATCTCGGCATCGCCGTTAACAGCTTGGAGGAGGCAATTCCTTACTGGGAGAATGTATTGGGTCTAAAGTGCTACGCTATCGAGGAGGTAGCTGATCAGAAGGTTAAGACCGCATTCTTTATGCTTGGTCAGACTAAGATTGAGCTTTTGGAGCCAACATCTCCAGAGTCAACAATCGCTAAGTATCTTGAGACTAAGGGCGCAGGTATCCACCACATGGCTCTTGCTTGCGAGAACATCGAGGAACAGTTGGCAGACGCTGAGGCTCATGGCATCCGTCTTATCGACAAGACTCCACGCAAGGGTGCTGAGGGTCTAACTATCGCGTTCCTTCACCCAAAGTCAACGCAGGGTATTCTAACTGAGCTTTGCGAGAATAAAAATAAGTAATCTAATTTGGTTATTTTGGCGTTGCACTTGTTCTCAATATGCTCATTTACCAAAAGTAAACTCCGCTATTTCGAACTGCGTGCGCCTAAAACTAACTCAAATTATATCACTTATTAACACACAAGGGGGGTGGCAACACTCCGCACAACTTAGAAAATTTATCTAAACATTAAAAAATAGATTTCACTATGAGCGAAATTCAGAAAGCGATTGAGAAGTTGATGGACAACCGTCAGACAGCTCGTATGGGTGGTGGCCAGAAGGCTATCGACAAGCAGCACGAGAAGGGTAAGTACACCGCTCGTGAGCGTATCGCTATGTTGTTGGACGAGGGTAGCTTCGAGGAGTTCGATATGTTCGTAACTCACCGTTGCTATGACTTCGGTATGGACGCTAAGCACACATTCGGTGATGGCGTTGTAACAGGTTATGGTACCATCGCAGGTCGCTTGGTTTATGTATTTGCACAGGACTTCACCGTAACTGCAGGTTCTTTGTCTATCTCTTTGGCAGACAAGATTTGCAAGGTTATGGATATGGCTGTTCGCAACGGCGCACCATGTATCGGCTTGAACGACTCAGGTGGTGCTCGTATCCAGGAGGGTGTAAACGCTTTGGCAGGTTATGCTAACATCTTCCAGCGTAATGTTATGGCATCAGGTGTTATCCCACAGATCTCTGCTATCTTTGGTCCTTGCGCCGGTGGTGCTGTTTACTCTCCAGCGTTGACCGACTTCATCATCATGCGCCGCGAGACATCTAACATGTTCCTAACAGGTCCTAAGGTTGTTAAGACCGTGACTGGTGAGGATGTAACTCAGGAGCAGCTTGGTGGTGCTAACATGCACACAACAAAGTCTGGTGTTGCTCAGTTCGCTGTTGACTCAGAGGAGGAGGGTCTAAAGCTTATCCGCGACCTTCTCTCTTACATGCCACAGAACTACACAGCTCTTGTACCAGATCAGCCATGTACTGACGACATCGCTCGTAAGGAGGATATTCTTAACGAGATCATCCCTGATAACCCTAACAAGCCATACGATATGATGGAGGTTATCAAGGCTATCGTTGATAACGGCGAGTTCTTGGAGTCTGCAGCAGCTTATGCTAAGAACATCATCACAGGTTTCGCACGCTTCAACGGTCAGTCTGTAGGTATCATCGCTAACCAGCCTAAGTTCATGGCAGGTGTGCTTGATATCAACGCATCTCGTAAGGCTGCTCGTTTCGTACGCTTCTGTGACGCATTCAACATTCCACTCGTAACCTTGGTTGACGTTCCTGGTTTCTTGCCTGGTACAGCTCAGGAGTACGGTGGCGTTATCACCCACGGTGCTAAGCTACTCTTCGCATACTGCGAGGCTACAGTGCCTAAGGTTACTGTTACATTGCGTAAGGCTTACGGTGGTGCATACATCGTTATGTCATCTAAGCACATCCGCGGTGACGTTAACTACGCTTGGCCAACAGCCGAGATCGCAGTTATGGGTGCAAGCGGTGCTGTTGAGGTATTGCACGCTAAGGCACTTTCATCATTCGAGAACGCTGAGGATAAGGCTAAGTTCGTGGCAGAGAAGGAGCAGGAGTACCGCGACAAGTTCTCTAACCCATACAACGCAGCACGCTACGGCTACATCGATGATGTTATCGAGCCACGCAACACTCGTTTCCGCGTAATCCGCGCTTTGGAGTCTTTGCGCAACAAGCGTTTGGAGAATCCTGCAAAGCGTCATAACAACATTCCATTGTAATCCCTTAAACCTTAGGTATAAGTTATGATGATTCTTGCAACAAATTGGGGTAATGCATCGCTTATGGCATTGGTGAGCATCTTGTTGGTGTTCGTAGTGCTTATCCTTCTTATCTTCATCCTAAAGCTCTTCGGAGTTATCTTTGCGGAGAAGAAGGCAGCGGTGACCACATCTGCAGCAGTATCATCTGACGAGATCAGTGAGGAGGAGGTGGCAGCCATTGCTATGGCTGTCAACCTCTTCTTTAATCGTCACGATGAGGAGAGCGATGTGCTTACATTCCGCCAGAACCACGATGTATCTGCTTGGCAGGTTCGCAATATTAACAAGCAGCTCTAACAATTATTTACTTAAACAGGATTATGCAGAAATTCAAATTCAATATTAACGGCAAGAGCTACGAGGCTATTGTTGAGGAGACAGAGCGCAACACAGCTCGTGTGGAGCTTAACGGTAAGAGCTACACAGTACAGGTAGAGAAGGAGGAGGCTATCGTATCTCCTAAGATTGCTGCCGTTAAGCCATCATCACAGGGTGCAGACTTCGTGGAGGCTCCACAGCAGCCTATCACAGGCAACGCTGGCTCTATCAAGTCACCACTTCCAGGTAGCGTGTCGAAGATCAAGGTTAAGGAGGGTCAGGCTGTTAAGGCTGGTGAGGTTCTTATGACCTTGGAGGCTATGAAGATGGAGAACGAGATTATGGCTCCAGGTGCTGGTACCGTTAAGAAGATCTATGTTGCTGAGGGCAAGGCTGTTCAGCAGGGTGAGGCTCTTATCGATATCGCTTAATTGCTAACTCTTAATATTAGATATATGAAGAGTGTAAAATTCTACTTTTCTTTGCTTCTATCGGCTGTGATGCTCTCGCTCTCTATGCCTGCTATGGCACAGGAGACGGTAGCAGAGGTTGCCGAGGAGGCTGTGGAGAATGTCGCTATCGTTGAGGTTGCTGAGGTAGCCGAGGTAGCTGAGGAGGCTCATGTAGCCCCTGTGCAGGGCTCCGAGGGTCGTGATAATGCCGTGATTGACGCTGAGTTCAGCGTTGGTAAGGCTGTATCGGACTTCGTTGATCAGGCAGGTTTCAATGGTTTCTTCAAGGGTGATAACTGGAAGTGCGCAGTGATGTTGCTCATCTCTTTCGTGTTGCTCTACCTTGCTATCGTTAAGAAGTTCGAGCCATTGTTGTTGATGCCTATCGCATTTGGTATGTTGCTTACCAACCTTCCAGGTGCTGGCATGTTCCACTCAGAGTTCTTTGCTGGTGGCCATGTACACTGGGGCGACTTTGCTCTTGGCTCTGCAGGTCTGTTGGACTACCTCTACTTGGGTGTTAAGCTCGGTATCTACCCTTGCTTGATCTTCGTGGGTGTGGGTGCCATGACCGACTTTGGTCCACTCATCGCCAACCCTAAGAGCTTGCTTTTGGGTGCTGCGGCACAGATTGGTATCTTCGCCACCTTCCTTGGTGCGTTGGCTCTTGGCTTCAACTACTGGGAGTCAGGTTCTATCGGTATCATCGGTGGTGCTGACGGTCCTACAGCTATCTATCTAACATCTAAGCTTGCTCCACACTTGTTGGGTCCTATCGCTGTTGCAGCATACTCATACATGGCTTTGGTGCCTGTTATCCAGCCACCTATCATGAAGTTGCTCACAACAGAGAAGGAGCGTAAGATTGAGATGAAGCAGTTGCGCACCGTGTCGCAGCGCGAGAAGATTATCTTCCCTATCATTATCACCGTTATCATCGCCCTACTTCTCCCATCAGCAGCACCACTTATCGGTTGCTTGATGCTTGGTAACCTTATGAAGGAGTGCGGCGTAACTGAGCGTTTGTCTAAGACCGTGCAGAACGAGTTGATGAACATCGTTACCATCTTCCTTGGTATCTCTGTAGGTGCTACTGCTACCGCTGAGTCGTTCCTTAACTGGCAGACTTTGGGTATCCTTACCCTCGGTATCGTAGCCTTCTCATTCGGCTCTGCAAGTGGTGTAATCTTGGCTAAGATTATGAACCTCTTCTCAAAGGAGAAGATCAACCCACTTATCGGTTCAGCAGGTGTATCAGCCGTGCCTATGGCTGCTCGTGTATCGCAGACCGTTGGTCAGCAGTACAACCCAGGCAACTTCTTGTTGATGCACGCTATGGGTCCAAATGTGGCAGGTGTTATCGGCTCAGCCGTTGCAGCAGGTATCTTGCTTGCATTCTTGCCATTGTAATACCTATATTATATATAAGGTATGGGGCTGTCCGTCGGGGCAGCCCTATTTTTTTGGCGCAGTCGGTGGTGCGGAGCGCAAGGCAGCGACAACGCTGACAAACGCACGACCTCTCTCTGACGCCCGACCTCGCTCCCGTCCCTATCGTCTCTCTTGTCCCTCTCGTCCCAAAATAACAAGAGACAAAAGAGACAAAAGAGACAAAAGAGACAAGAGAGACGAAAGCGAAGTCGCGAACGCCCCGAACAACCCCGAACATCGCGAACAAGAGTGAACATCCTGAACATCCTGAACATCCTGAACATCGTGAACATGGGGAACACCCTGTTCACTTGTTCATTTGTTCACTTGTTCGCTGGCGCGTATCCGTTCGCTTCTACCAAGTGATTATCAGCATCAAGTATATCTATCAGTGTGGCGCACAACGCCCATTCGTTCATAGTCACTACTGAGATTTATTATATATAGTCTAATATCTCAGTGTAGTGTACTCTATAGCATCACAATACATTGATATCCATACCATTAGCAACGCCATTATAGTTATTTAGTTGGCTGTATGGTATGGCTTAGATATTACCGTGCGAGCATATACAACTACTATCTACTGATATAATTGTCTGCTCGTCAGGTAGTTACTCGATATATTATAGTATATGTCGAGAGAGATACTCCCTTACGGGGATAATCTCCATTTGCCTAAGTAGGTGACTATTAGTCAAATGGTATGACATAGATGACTTGATAGCATAATTATGCTATATATTGATATAGTGATATTTGAGTGTGATATTGGTATCAGTACACCGAAGGGTCGCGCCAGCGAACGAACAAGTGAACAAATGAACAAGTGAACAGGGTGTTCACCTTGTTCACCTTGTTCAGGATGTTCAGGATGTTCAGGGTTGTTCGCGATGTTCACTCTTGTTCACGATGTTCAGGGTTGTTCAGGGTTGTTCGCTTTGTTCGCTTTGTTCGCGACTTCGCTCCCGTCACTATCGTCTCTCTTGTCCCTCTCGTCCCAAAATAACAAGAGACGAAAGAGACCAGAGAGACAAGAGCGAGGTCAGGCATCAGAGGTCGTGCATCAGAGGTCGTGCGTTAGTCCGCGTTGTCGCTGCCGTGCGCTCCGCACTTCTCAGTTGTCACTTCCCTAAGATACTGCCCTGTATAGCTCTGCTCGGTATTCATAATATCCTCGGGTGTGCCCTCGGCGACGAGTTGTCCGCCCTCGCTGCCGCCCTCAGGACCCATGTCTATAATCCAGTCGGCAACCTTCACAACATCCAAGTTATGTTCGATGACAATAGCCGAGTTTCCGCAATCGACAAGGCGGTTGATAACCTCGAGCAGCTGGCGTATATCCTCAAAGTGCAGTCCTGTGGTAGGCTCATCGAGGATATAGAGCGTGCGTCCCGTATCGCGCTTAGATAGCTCCGTAGCGAGTTTTATGCGTTGCGACTCACCACCCGAGAGTGTTGTACATGGCTGACCAAGTGTTAGATAGCCAAGACCCACCTCCTGTATGGCGCGCAACTTCTGATATATGGCTGGTATATGCTCGAAGAACTCCACAGCCATGTTTATGGTCATATTCAGCACATCGTTGATGCTCTTACCCTTATACTTAACCTCCAAAGTCTCTCGGTTATAGCGGTTACCACCGCACGCCCTACACTTAACATATACATCCGGCAGGAAGTTCATCTCAATGGTCTGGAAGCCCGCACCTCGGCACTCCTCACAACGACCACCCTTGACATTGAACGAGAAGCGTCCCGCCTTATAGCCTCTAATCTGGGCATCGGGCGTAAGTTCAAAGAGTTTGCGTATATCGGCAAATACATTGGTATATGTTGCGGGGTTGCTACGCGGTGTGCGACCTATAGGCGACTGATCGACAACCACGAGCTTATCTATATGTTCGAGTCCCTCGATAGAGTCGTACTTAAGTGGCTGGTCGTAGGAGCGATATAGGTGGCGCGAGAGTATGGGGCGCAGCGTGCCGTTTATAAGCGAGGACTTACCCGAGCCCGACACTCCTGTGACGCATACAAACTTACCCAAAGGGATGCTCACATCCACCCCCTTGAGGTTATGACCCCTCGCACCGCGTATAGTGAGCCACTCGCCACTACCCTCGCGGAGTTTCTCAGGTATAGCTATGCTACGACGCCCCGTAAGGTAGTCTGCTGTGATGCTATCGCTCCTGCATATATCCTCGAATGTACCCTGCGCCACAATCTTACCGCCACGGCGACCCGCCATAGGACCTACATCGACAATATGGTCTGCCGAGCGCATCATATCCTCATCATGCTCCACGACAATAACCGAGTTTCCCGCATCGCGGAGGTTTTTAAGGCTGTTAATAAGTTTGCGGTTATCCCTCTGATGCAGACCGATGCTCGGCTCATCGAGGATATAGAGGACATTCACTAACTTAGAGCCTATCTGCGTTGCAAGGCGTATGCGCTGCGACTCGCCACCCGATATGGTACGCGAAGCACGCGCAAGCGATAGGTAACCTAAGCCTACATCTATAAGGAAGCCCACCCTCTCGCGTATCTCCTTAACGATATCGCGGGCAATCATCTGCTCCTTATGGTCAAGGTACTCCTCGATATGCTCCATCCACTCCCGAAACTCCGCAATAGACATTGCCGAGAGCTCAGCGATGTTCTTATCTCCGATGCGGAACTGCAACGCCTCAGGCTTAAGGCGCGAGCCACCACACTGTGGGCAGCACTCAACCATAAGGAACTGGTCGCGCCACTTCTGTCCGCGCTTCGACTCCTCATCCACATCGCGCATAATCCACTCCGAGAGTCCCATCCACTGACATAGCTGCGTGCCTCCCGACGATGCAAACTCCGCCATATGTATGGTCATAGGCTCAGAGTCGCCATACAAAATGGCGTTCATGCCCTCCTCCGATATGGTCTCTATAGGGTCGTCCAAGGTGAAGTCATACCTACGCCCCAGCATCTCCATCATGGCAAAGAGCATGTTGTTATGGTGCTTGCCGAGTGGCTCTATACCGCCCTCGCGTATCGTGAGCGAGCCATCGGGCACAATCTTGCGTAGGTCAAACACCGCACGCTCACCAAGACCATTACATGCTGTACAAGCACCCTTAGGCGAGTTAAACGAGAAGGTATGAGGCTGTGGCTCCTCAAAAGCTGTGCCTGTTGTCGGACACATAAGGTTGCGCGAGTAGTAGCGCACACCCTCGGTGCCGTAGTCGTAGAGCATCATCGTACCCTTACCCTGACGCATAGCCTCACCCAGCGAGGTCATCATACGCTCGCGGTGCTGCTCACCCACCGTGAGGCGGTCGATAACCATATCTATGGTGTGTATCTTATATCTGTCGAGCTTCATGCCCGCAGATATCTCCTTAATCTCGCCATCTATACGCGCATAGATATAACCCTTGCGCGCCATGGTCTCGAACAGCTCGCGGTAGTGACCCTTACGCCCCTTAACCACAGGGGCAAGAAACGCCACCCTACGACCCTCGAAGCCCGATATCATAAGGTCGCAAATCTGCGTATCTGAGTAGCGCACCATAGGCTCACCCGTATATGGCGAATAGGCGCGCGACGCTCGCGCAAAGAGTAGGCGCAAGAAATCGCTAATCTCGGTCACCGTGCCCACCGTCGAGCGAGGGTTCTTGTTGGTTGTCTTCTGCTCGATAGCCACAACAGGGCTTAGACCCGTGATATGATCGACATCGGGGCGCTCCATATTACCCACAAATTGTCGTGCATACGAAGATAGCGTCTCCATATATCGACGCTGACCCTCGGCATATATGGTATCAAAGGCGAGCGACGACTTTCCCGAGCCCGACATACCCGTAATGACCACAAGGGAGTCTCGCGGTATGGCAACATCCACATTTTTGAGGTTATGCACCCTCGCACCCGTAACTACAATCTCACGCTTTGCCATACGCTACACTACAAAAGGAAAGACAACATATCGTGCAGTGATATCCACCCCATAAGGTCAACAAAAAATACTATGATGATAGCCAAGGTGAACCATCGCACGAACTTCACACCCCAGCTCATAGCCCAGTGCGACGCCATGATAGCACCCACGATATTACCTACGCCATGCAACAATCCTGCACACCACTCCACCTGACCGTTATAGATGAAGACCGCCAAGGCAAAGGGCGTTGAGAGGAATATCACAAAGCCCTTGATGACATTTGCCGTAACGATATCGAGATTCATCGTCCATATGGTTATGGCGAGAATTAAAAATCCTAAGCCGATATAGATATATCCACCATAGAAGCCTATGATGAAGAACCATATATAGTGCCACCACTTTATCTGCAGACCATGACCACCCACAACCTGCTCCTTATCCTTACCCAGTATCAGGTAGATGAGTATTATGACAAGCACCACACTTAGGCATAGCTTAAATATCGACTCGCTGACCTCCGTGGCAACCATAGCACCGAATATATTACCCACAATCGCGGGTATAGAGAGCAGCAAACCACTCTTTATGTGAAGCATACCCTTACGCAAGAATGCCACCGTAGCCGAGAGGTTCTGCAACAACACCGCAATACGATTCGTGCCATTAGCAACGCCTATAGGCATACCCATAGCCATAAATAGCGACATGGTGATAACCGAGCCACCACCACCCAGCGTGTTGATAATACCTACCAGCACACCTGACGCCAACAACAATACTATCTCGTTAATACTCATACCTATACTTTATAACATTTCAAATTCGTCTGCATCGCGGCTTACATTGAAGCGCGCTCTAAATCGTTCAATCTCCGAGGTATCCAGCTCCGCAACCTCAACACACTCCCTCTCCAGGGCATCCACCACCACTCTGCCGAGGTGGTCGATAACGGCCGAGTCGCCCGAGTACTCCAACCCCGGCTCTATGCCAATGCGGTTAACACCCACAACCCACGCCTGATTCTCCATCGCTCGCGCACGAAGCAGTGTTCGCCACACCTCGCGGCGAGGCTTAGGCCATAGCGCCGAGTAGATAATAGCATCATAATCCCCACGACTGCGACTCCACACCGGGAAGCGCAAGTCGTAGCATATCTCCAGCAAATACCTCACACCGCGCCACTCCACAACAACGCGCCTATCTCCCGCGGTGAAGTGCTCGCTCTCGCCACCCACCGAGAAGAGGTGATGCTTATCGTACCACTCCACCTCGCCCGTAGGCTTTACAAAATACATCCTGTTGTGGTAGTCCTCACCCTCGTTTACTACTACCGAGCCCACCATAGCACACTCTTTCTCCTGAGCCATGCGCTTCATCCAGCCGAGCGTGCGACCATCATCCGCCACACTCCGAGGCGCAGTCACAAAGCCCGTCTGAAACATCTCCGAAAGCACAACAACATCCGCCTCCACGCTCCGAAGCATACGCTCCAAACCCTCGAGGTTGGCATCAATGCTCTGCCACGCAATATCGCGCTGCACTATGGCTATTCGCTGCTTCATTTCGTTGCTATATAAAAGAGGTCGAAACATCTATCATCCACGCTCTTCAATGCGTAGTCCTCCATCGTGATATTCTCCGTTAAAGTCCTATTCTCGCTATGGAGCTTACGGCGATTTAGGCGATTGAGAATATCGTATGGTATCTGCAATACCCAGCGAGGCAACCACCACTGCATCCTAAGGATGTCGAAGCGCATAATCCTACGCACCGACTCTCTATTCTTCTCGTAGTAGCTCCATACGCGCTCATTACCACCCACCCCCAAAGCCTCAACGCTTGGGAATATAGATAGCAACGCCTTAAACTCCTCTGCGGTGTACTCCCTTACATGCCAGGGGTTGCGCGTTAGGGACATGGGTCTGTTGGGTGTGCTTACTATAAACTTTCCTCCGGGCTTTAGCACACGCCATACTTCGCTTACGAACTCCTTGTCGCGCCTGATATGCTCGATAACCTGGAATGACACGACACAATCGAAGCACTCATCCTCAAAGGGTAGCGGAGGCACAGCGCACTGCACGAACTCCACATTTGACGGCATCTCGGGTAGCTCCTCGGAGCGACACTTATCCAATGTGACATATTGCACGGCATGTGGTGCTATGATATCCACGCCATAGCCCGTACCCGTGCCAATCTCAAGGACACGACCCTCCACGCGCTTTGCCGCCTCAACATAGGCGAGCTTCGAACGCTGGAACACATAGTTGTCGGTCACATCGCGTGATACCCTCTCTGCCGTC
Source organism: Alistipes sp. (assembly GCA_045650465.1). Classification (GTDB taxonomy): domain Bacteria; phylum Bacteroidota; class Bacteroidia; order Bacteroidales; family Rikenellaceae; genus Alistipes. The sequence goes on along the minus strand of JAZRRF010000025.1, from coordinate 39,433 downwards.
TTTATCGCCATACGCCACTACTTAATCACCTCGATACCATGCTCTGTCTGACGCACCTTACCCTGCTTAAGCAACATACCCAAGGCACGCTTAAAGACCTTCTTACTCATACCCGTAAGGCGTGCAACATCCTGAGGCTCGCTCCTGTCGTTTACGCCCAACACGCCACCATGCTCCTTGAGCATCTGCTCGAGCTTCACCACCGAGGTCTCAACCTCGGCGAGTCCCTGCTGCTGGAGGCTCACATCAATACGCATATCCTCGGTAATCTTACGCACCCAGCCGCGGCATGTATCACCAATACGGATAGGACGGAAGAGCTGATTCTTATAGATCATCGCCCAGTGGCGGTTGTTGATAACAACGCGGTAGCCAATCGGAGTCTCAAAGGCCACCAACACCGCAACCTCATCACCCACCTTCACAGTCAATGGGTCATCGTTGTAGATAAATGGCTTTATCTTGTTTGTCGCCACACAACGACCCGTGCGGTCATCGACATACATATATACCACGGTCTTCTGACCCGCGATAACACTACCCTGCTGATTACGGTTAGGGAGGAATAGGTGCTTACCCGACAATCCCCAATCGAGGAAAGCACCGTGGATGCTCTTATCTACGACCTTCAACGCCGCAACCTCACCCACCTTGATAAGTGGTTCTTCGGTAGATGCCACAAGACGATCCTCCGAGTCGTGATAGACAAAGACCTCAACCGTATCGCCCTCCTTCATATCGAGGCGCGTAAAACGATTAGGGAGCAACACCTCAACACCCTCCTCATCCTTAAGGTATAGACCGAAGTCCGAAATGCGTGATACGACCAAAGCCTGTTTTTCTCCTGTTTTCATAGACTATTATTTTTAGCGTATAAAGATACGACTTTTTCTCCTAATCTGCAAATTGGCACCTTATTTAAGAGATATTTAGGCGATTATACGAGATTTATCACTATATTTGCCCTCGGAACAAACTTAGACGACACGCTTCGCAAGGGCTTATGAACGAGCTTATAAGACAACATATCAAGGAGCAGGTGGCTATGCTACCCCACTCACCAGGCATCTATCAATTCATTGATAGTAGCGGTGTTGTCATCTATGTTGGCAAGGCTAAAGACCTAAAAAAGCGTGTATCTTCATACTTTGTCGAGAGCCGCGACCACTCAGCAAAGGTAATCGTTCTTGTTCGACAGATTGTCGATATTCGCCATATTGTTGTTGACTCGGAGCAGGACGCCCTGCTCTTGGAGAACTCCCTTATCAAGAGTCTGCAACCTCGCTACAACATCCTTCTAAAGGATGACAAGACCTACCCTTGGATAGTCATCCGCAAGGAACCATTCCCAAGGGTTGAATCGACACGCCAGCTTGTGCGCGACGGCTCGCAATACTTCGGTCCATACGGCTCTATAGGTACTCAGCGCTCCATTCTGGAGTTTATACGCAAGGTCATACCCCTGCGCACATGTAAGCTAAATCTCGCATCTCAGAATATCGCCAAGGGCAAATACAGAGTATGCCTGCAATACCACTTAGGCAACTGCAAGGCGCCCTGCGAAGCTCTCCAAACCCAAGAGGAGTATGCCGAGAGCATCGCCCTTGTACAGTCAATACTTAAGGGCGACCTTAGACCTGTTAAGAGCTACCTCGAGGGCGAGATGATGCGCGCCTCAGAGCAACTACAATTCGAGATTGCTGAGCAGTACAAGCAACGACTAATCTCGTTACAAGACTATCAGTCTAAGTCTGTTATAGTAAGTTCAAAAATCGTTAATACAGACATATTCAGCATCATCCAAGATGATGACAACGAGGCGTTCTGCAACTTTATAAGCATCCGCCATGGCTCAATCGTAGCGGTGCAGACCATACGCATGAGTGTAGGCGTGGAGACTGCTCCCGAGGAGCTTATTGCGCGCGGTATCGAGCATATAACATCGGAGCTTAACCACACCCTTGCACGCGAGGTTATCGTATCACACATGCCTGCTACATCAATCCTATTCGACGGCATAGTTTTCCACATACCACAGCGTGGCGACAAGGCGGACCTGCTCTCTTTCTCTATGCGTAGCGCACGACTATATCGCGCCGAGAGACTATCCCACCTTGCAACAAAGAGTCCAGAGAAGCATGCCGACCGCATCATGGAGGCTATGCGCCGCGAGCTACACCTCGAGCGCGAGCCACGACATATAGAGTGTTTTGACAACTCCAACCTTCAGGGCACCAACCCCGTAGCATCGTGCGTAGTCTTCCGCGATGGCAAGCCCTCAAAAAAGGAGTACCGCCACTTCAACATCAAGACCGTTGTGGGTCCCGATGACTTTGCATCAATGCGCGAGATTATCGAGCGCAGATATTCACGCCTACTAAACGAGGGGGCAGAGCTTCCCGACCTTATAATCGTGGATGGCGGCAAGGGTCAGCTCTCAAGCGCCTACGGAGTTCTCAAACAGCTCGGTATCGAGAAGCGTGTGCCTATAGTTGGTCTTGCCAAGCGTCTGGAGGAGATATTCTTCCCCAACGACCCAGAGCCATACTACCTGAGCCGTACAGGCGAACCATTAAAGGTTGTATGCCATATACGCGACGAGGCACACCGCTTTGGCATCACCTTCCACCGTCAGAAGCGCAATAATACATTTATAAATAGTGAGATAAGCCAGATACACGGCATTGGCAACAAGAGCCGAGATGCCCTACTCAAGCACTTCAAGAGCGTGAACAATATTCGCAAAGCCTCACATGAGGAGCTTAGTAAGATTGTCGGCGCAAGTCGCGCACAGGTCATCATCGACCACTTTAGCGAGAAACACCCTAAATAACCGACACATTTCACCGCCATAATTGGTCGTTTCACCCATTAGTTCCTATATTTCAAAACGAGCATATCAGCACTGCAAATCGCTGAGTGGCAAGGATATTGCTTAGACAAAGCGTTAAACATTTGGGAGCATAGGCGATGGGATGGAATAAAAAATAATTTTGTCGGAATAAAAATATTTTGTAACTTGCATCCGAAAACAAAAGTATTAACCATTAAAACGCATTGCCTATCGAAGAATTTCTGCTCTTGAACAATTAAAATAGAAGAGTATGAATGTGAGTGTATTGAGCGATCGAGTATTGCTTAACAACTACCTTTTGGGAGATAGGAGTGCTATATCTGAACTTATCGAGCGCCACTCAAAGCGCGTGCGTAGCTACATAGGCATGATGGTTAAGGACGACGCCGTAGCTGACGATATATTCCAGGAGACATTTATCAAGGCGATAAAGGTTATCGACGAGGGTCGCTACACCGACTCTGGCAAGTTCCTCTCGTGGATACTACGCATAGCCCATAACCGTGTACTCGACCACTTCCGTCGTGAGAAGTCGAGCAAGCTTATCAACGAGCAGGAGGCGGGATATGATGTTATCGGCACTATGCGCTATGCTGAGAGTACTGCCGAAGATGATATCGTCCATAGCGAACTAATGGATAGCGTGCGCAGGCTCATCGACGAGCTACCCGACGAACAGCAGGAGGTTGTGCGCCTACGCTACTACTCGAAGCTATCGTTTCAGGAGATTGCCGAGCAGACAGAGGTGAGCATAAACACCGCACTTGGTCGCATGCGCTACGCACTTATCAACCTACGCAGATTGATCAAGGAGAAAAATATCGCATTAAATTAGTCGGCATACACAATATCCCCCACAGGCATGCGTTTGTTCTACAAAACAAGATGCCTATGGGAGAAATTGACACACGACTATTAAAACTCTACTCCGAGGAGCCGCTACTTATGAGCGAGGTGGTTAAGGATGATGCAGAGCTACTATTCTTGGACACATGGCTAACGGAGTTATTCTCTAAAGAGAACTAAAATAGCGGTCTTTTGACCGCTATTTTAGTTAACACCCAATCTTTAGGATTTGAGTTTATCAATAAACGCTCGGTTGATAACCACTCGCACTTCGCGATGCATAACCTGTAGCTCCACAGGTGTACCACCATATAGCTCACCATCAACCTCCAACGGAGTCTCAGGCGAGGATTCAATACGCACCTTCTTACCCTGAGCATGGATAACATGACCTATGGAGTATATCGTACCATTAAAGAGACGACGCAGACGGAATAACACATGCCACCAATGCACCGGGCGAATCATCGTAACATCCAACAATCCATCGTCAGCCACAGCATCGGGCAACTGCTGAATACCACCACCATTGAACTTACCAACACCTATGGCTATACTGAAGAGTAGGTTGTTAAATACCAACTCATCATCTATCCACACCTTCGTTCCCGCAGCACGATGTGAGAAGAAGGAGCGAGCAAGACACCACAAATATCCGCCACGACCAAGGTAACCCTTAGCCTTACTTGTGAGCGTTCGCTTGATTACCGCCGCATCGAAGCCCAAGCCCGCAACATTCGCCATATAGCGCACCTGCTTCACCTTAGACTCCTCATAACTCACTGCAGCGACATCCTGCAAGAAGGTGTAACCCTCCTTGATAGCTCGTATTGCCTCGGAGTAGCGTGTTGGGATACCGAACATGCGTATCCAGTCGTTACCCGTACCTGCCGATATCATCGCAATGGTTATCTCGGAGCTCTCAACACTCCTTTGTATAAAGAGTCCATTGATTACCTCATGCAGCGTGCCGTCGCCACCTACGACAATGATGTGACGATAACCACTCTCTATAGCCGAAACGGTCAACTGCGTGGCATGGTGCTTATGCTCTGTGAATACTGCTTCGTGGATAATTCCATTATCGCGCAGAAGCTTAGAGACCAACGGAAAATCCGTAAGTCCTCGACCTGAGCCCGATGTGGGATTAACCACAACAAACCACTTAGCGCTACTACTAACAGTAGGTCTATCTAAGGTCTGTTCTCTCATGTTTGGGTTGTTTATAAAAGGGGGCACGAAGCCCCCTGAAGTTTTACAATTATTTGAGTGGCGCGTTAGCGATTGTATTGCAAAGGAAGTCGTAGAACTTAGCTACAGATGCAATCTCAACCTTCTCATCTGGAGAGTGTGGGTAGCAGATGGTAGGACCAAACGAGATCATATCCATACCAGGGTACTTAGCACCGATGATACCGCACTCCAAACCTGCCTGGATAGCAGTCACAGATGGCTTAACACCATACAACTTCTCGTACGATGCGAGCATAGTGTGCAAGATAGGTGACTTCATATTTGGATTCCAACCGCTGTAAGCACCCGAAAGCTCAACATTTGCACCTGCAAGCTCAAATACTGATGAGATAGCACCTGCAAGCTCTGCCTTCTCAGTATCTACAGATGAGCGCAACAAGCACTTAACCTCGATTGTTGAGCCGTTAGATACCACGATAGCGAGGTTTGAAGAGGTCTGAACAAGACCCTCCATAGCGATAGACATGCGCTGTACACCGTTAGGGCAACCACAGATAGCACGGATGAGTGAGTGTGACTCAAGGTGTGGGATGATAGCCTTAGGACACTCCACAGGCTCTGCGAAAATCTCGATAGAGTCCTCAATACCCTCGAACTCCTTGATGATAACCTTCTCGTATGACTTAACATTTGCCTCGAAGATAGCAGCCTCAGCCTCACGAACTACAACAACAGCCCAAGCCTCGCGTGGGATAGCGTTACGCATGTTACCACCCTCAACAGATGCAAGCTCCAAGCCGTAAGACTCGGTCTCCTGACGCAACAAGCGGAACAACACCTTATTGGCGTTAGCGCGCTGTGTACCAATCTGAATACCAGAGTGACCACCCTTCAAGCCCTTAACAGTAACCTTGTAGGCAGCAAACTTACCCTCCAAAGGCTGCTCACGATACTTGAATGTAACATTTACATCCATACCACCTGCACAACCTACATACAACTCACCCTCAGTCTCTGAGTCAAGGTTAAGCAAGATATCGCCCTTGAGCAAACCGCTCTTAAGACCGAAAGCACCATCCATACCTGTCTCCTCAGTTGCAGTGAACAAGCACTCCAACGGACCGTGTACAAGCTCCTTATCCTCCATTGCAGCCATAGCAGCAGCCAAGCCGATACCGTTATCAGCACCAAGTGTTGTGCCATTAGCAGTTACCCACTCGCCATCGATATATGCCTCGATAGGGTCAGTCTCGAAGTTAAACTCCTTGTCGTTGTTCTTCTGTGGCACCATATCGGTATGAGCCTGAAGGATGATACCCTTGCGATCCTCCATACCTGGAGTTGCTGGCTTATATACATAGACATTCTGTGCCTCGTCAACCTTATGCTCCAAACCAAGCTCCTCTGCCCACTTTACGATATATGCACGAATGGCATCCTCGTGGTGCGAAGGGTGAGGAATATTACAAATCTCTGCGAAGTGCTTCCACACTAATTCAGGCTTCAAGCCTTTCAAATTCTTGTCCATAGTCTATTAAATGTTAATTAGTTAGTTATTTTCGTTATTACTTCTCTTGAGTCCATTCTCTAATTCGTCGCGCTTATCAAAAGCATCAACAATATATTTAACAAGCTGGTGACGCACAATATCGCGCTTATCAAACTCTACAATACCTATGCCCTCAATATTTTTTAGCGTCTCCATAGCACGCGTAAGTCCACTATCCGAGCGGCGAGGCAGGTCAATCTGCGTCACATCGCCCGTAACGATAAACTTAGCATTACGACCCATACGCGTTAGGAACATCTTTATCTGCGAGAGCGTCGTATTCTGCGCCTCATCCAAGATAACAAAGGCGTTATCAAGCGTACGACCACGCATATAGGCCAAAGGTGCAATCTGCACCGTACCCTCCTCTATATACTTTTGCAACTTCGCAGCAGGTATCATGTCGTTCAGAGCATCGTACAACGGTTGCAAATATGGGTCGAGCTTCTCCTTCATATCGCCAGGCAAGAAACCGAGCTTCTCACCCGCCTCCACAGCTGGACGGGTTAGGATTATACGGCGCACCTCCCTCTCCTTCAAGGCTCGTACAGCGAGGGCAATAGCCGTATAGGTCTTACCCGAGCCTGCAGGACCAACAGCAAAGAGAAGGTCATTCTTCTCGGCAAGTTTCACAAGGCGCTGCTGATTTACGGTGCGTGCACGAATTATCGCGCCATTATTTCCATAGACAATAGCATCCTTATCCACTGCTGGTAGCTCTATGGATAGCTCCGTAAGGCTCGATGAAAAGGCTTGTGACACCACCTCCGAAGAGATATATCCATACTTTATATAATAGCCCACAAGAGCATTCATCCTTCGCTCAAATGCCGCTACATCACTCTTCGCACCGAGTGCCTTTATCTGACTGCCGCGCGCCACAATCTTAACCTTAGGGCATAGCTCGCGCATCTGCTCCAAATAGACATCCTGCGCGCCATAGAGCTCTCTGGCATCGACACCCTCAACTAAAATCTCCTTTATTATCTCTTCACTCATGTTCACTTAGAATAGTATTGTTGCACCCAACGACACCTGATGTGTTCGCATCGTAAAGTCCGTACCCGCATGGTGCTTCACACCACCAACCTGGTTGATATTATCCTGCATAGCCTGAGTTAGGCGCAACTCAACAAGCACCGTATGTGCAATGTATGCTCCTATACCAGCCGTAAAGTTCCATGTTGGAGTTATCGCACCGAGCATCAGGTAGTCATAGCCATCCAAGTAGCCACTATTCGACAGCAAACCCAACGACACTCCAGCATTAACCCTCAACACACCATCGAACAGACGCAATGACGCCATCACAGGCATCACCACCGTTGTGCTTCTCACATCAAAAAGTTCTCCTCTATGCTGAGCATCGAGTCTAACCTTTTGGATAGCAATCTCACTCTCCACGGCAAAATACTCTCCAAAAACCACGCCCATGTCGAGATGCCCCACAAAGCCGAGATGGCTGCGAAGTGTAACATCGGGCGAAGATATATGGTTAATGCCAGTATAGAGACCACCTACACCAACACCCCACTCCATAGAGATCTTAGCATCCTTCTCTGCTGCATTGGGAAACGGATATAGATACTCCTGCGCCATAGCTCTACTAGCAGATAAAGCAGCAATCGCCATAGCCACAAACATCACAATATCTCTTATTCTCCTTACCATAATACCTCTACTACACTTCGAATATCTTTCAAAGATACTTATTATAAATAAATAAACCAAAATATTGCGCAAATATTTTATAAAGTTTCCAAAATTCGATGATTTAACTTATCTTTGTGGCGTAATATGCGCATAAGAAAAACAAAAACAATATAAAGCTATGAGTTTGGTTGCTATTGTAGGTCGCCCAAATGTGGGTAAGACAACACTCTTTAATCGCCTTGTGGGTCAGCGTCAGGCTATTGTCGATGAGACTGCAGGTACAACACGCGATCGCCACTACGGCAAGACCGATTGGAACGGCAAGGAGTTCTCGGTTATCGACACAGGTGGTTACACCGTAAATTCGGAGGATATCTTCGAAGATGAGATTCGCCGCCAGGTGATGTTGGCTATCGACGAGGCGGACCTTATCCTCTTCCTTGTTGAGGTGCGTACAGGTATCACCGACCTCGATATGATGATGGCAGATATCTTGCGCCGTTCGGGCAAGAAAGTACTTCTTGTATGTAATAAGGTTGACACATACGACCTTATCTACTACTCTCACGAGTTCCACGCATTGGGTCTTGGCGAGCCATTCTGCATCAGTTCAATGTCAGGTAGCGGTACTGGCGATATGATGGATGCTATCCTTGCAAACCTTCCTGAGGATACCTCTGCGGAGTACGATGCCGAGCTACCACGCATCACAATCGTTGGTCGTCCAAATGTAGGTAAGTCGTCTATGACCAACGCTCTACTTGGTCAGGAGCGCAACATCGTAACCAATGTTGCAGGTACCACACGCGACTCTATCCACACCCGCTACAACATGTATGGCATGGACTTCTACCTTATCGACACCGCGGGTATGCGTAAGAAGGGTAAGGTAACGGAGGATTTGGAGTTCTACTCAGTTATGCGCTCTATACGCGCCATTGAGAACTCGGATGTCTGCATCCTTATGCTCGACGCCGAGCAGGGCATCGAGTCTCAGGACCTCAACATCCACAACCTCATCGTGCGTAACCGCAAGGGCTGCGTTATCGTAGTTAATAAGTGGGACTTGGTGGAGAAGGACAGCAACACCATGAAGGTATGGCGCGAGTTCCTCGAGAAGAAGTTAGCACCATTTAGTGACATTCCAATCATCTTCACCTCGGTAATCAACAAGCAGCGAATACTCGATGTTTTGCAGGCAGCAATCCGCGTTTATCAGTCACGCAAGCGCCGCATCTCAACATCGGAGCTAAACGAGTTCTTCTTGCCACTTATCGAGAACTATCCACCTGCAGCAACAAAGGGCAAGTACATCAAAATCAAGTATGTAACACAGCTTCCAACGCCTACGCCACAGTTTGCGTTCTTCGTGAATTTGCCACAGTATATCAAGGAGTCGTACCGTCGTTTCTTGGAGAACAAGTTACGCGAACAGTGGGACTTCTCGGGCGTACCTATCCAGATCTATTTCCGACAGAAATAATCTACTAAGAGAGCTAAAAAGTGTAAAATTTGCGTTTTACACTTTTTATTGTATCTTTGCAAATGATAACAACATAAGTAAACTTTTTAATTAAATACAACAATGAAAAAACTATTGACAATTTTCGCTGCCCTGTTCAGCATTTTGAGCATGGCGGCATGTACACCAGAGCCAGAGACTCCTGGTGGCAACAATGGTGGTGGTGGTGAAACTCCTGATACAACACCAGAGATTACACTCTCCGCTGGCGAGCTAACAGCGAACTCTTTCAGCTTCGTCGTTACTACAAATGTTGCTGGCGAGCTCGGTTATGCTGTGGTTGCAGAGGGTAGCAAGAACCCATCTATTGATGAGATTTTTGCTCGTAATATTGCCAATGTTGCAGATAGCGCAACACTCACTGTTGGCGACCTTAACGACAACACCAACTACACCCTCTTCGCGGTACTTCGCGCAACTCAGGGTGGCATATTGAGCTCACCTAAGAAGCTCACCTTCACAACACCTGATGATGGCGTAGCAAACCCTATCACCATCAATGAGATTGGTTATGATAGCGCAAACTTCACCATCAACATCCCTGGTGAGATTATGTTCCAGTGTATCGACAAAGGCGCTTTGGAGGCTTACAACAAGACTATCGAAGAGTATATCCAGACTGAAGGTATCGCAATTGTTGACGAAGGTCCTATAACTGTTGATTGGATCAATGGAGCTTATTATGGTCCAATTGAGATGCGTATGCGCGATAATAGCGAGTATTATGTTATCGCTGCAAGATCAGATGGTGCTAGACCTGCTCCAAATACTGTAGGCGAGATCTACTACAAGTCTTTCAAGACTCTAAGCAAGCCTGTATCTGAGGCTGGTATAACTACACAGCTAACCAACATCACATCTACAAGTGTTAACATTAAGACAACTCCAGACTCAACCGTAACACAGTACTATGTATATGTTCGTGACAAGATGTGGGCAGATGGCATCATCAACGGCTATGATGAGTCTATGCTTGCAACACTTGTAAAGAGTCCTAACTCTGGTTCATGGAATCTTTATAGCGAGAACGAGGCAACATGGAGTGGTCTTACACCAGCTACCGACTACTACTGTATGATTGCAGTTGTTGATAATAAGGGTGCTGAGTCATTGACAAAGGTGGAGTTCCGCACGGAGAATTCTACAGGTATCGCTCCAAGCGTAGATATATCACTCACACAGCATGTTGGCAAGGAGCACAACACTCTAAGCCTTAACATCTACTCTGCTGATGCTGCTGCTGTAAAAATTGCATTTAACACCGTGGCAGATATCTCGTATCTTCGCAATCAGGAAATTGACGATGAGACTATCATTGCAAGCAATGGTATAGATCTTAGCCCTGAGCAGGTGGAGGCAATACGCACCACAGGTCTTAGCATCAAAATGGAGGATCTCTACCCAGATGTTGAGTATATCGCACTTGTAAATGTAATGAATGCCGAGAAGACCCCTACAATCAAGGCTACTACAGAAGCTACAGCAAAGCGTCCTATCCCAGCACGCGTTGAGTCAGATCTATTTGAAACTCTTCAGGGCGAGTGGGAGGTATCATACAACCTCATTCAGGTCAACCAACAGAATGTATCTATCTCTGGCGAGAAGGTAACTATTGCTCAGGGTGTAGATGACACTTCGAAGCAGATGTACCGCGAGCAGAACCGTCTTGTAATTCTTGATTGGCCATTCAATGTTTATGGCGCTGGTAACTACGAGCATATCCCTACAATGCTTCCTTCAGACCTTGCTGAGGCAATGCCAGACTACTGGGGCAAAAACCCACAGCTCGCATATCGCGACTATGGTCCAAAGATCTTCCTTGAGATTGCAGCAGACGGCACAGTAACCGTACCTTCGGAGCGTGGCGAGTACTTCTACAACTGGTCTTCAGATGGTACATTCTACTTCTATGGTGCCGACATCGAGAACAGCTTCACAGCACCTGCAACATTCCCTGTAACCATATCAGCAGATGGTAACACCTTGACTATTGGTGCTTCAACCCCTGTTGAGGAGTTTGGCTACGGCGTATATCGCCCAGCTGTATTCCGCGACAACTCACCATGGGCATTGGCGACTTCTGATATCGTTCTTACACGAGTAAAGTAACAACCTTAATAGGTGGGGAGGTCAACTCCTCACCTTTATATATTGGATAGTATGAAGAGATTATATTTTGCTTTTGTGGCACTGCTCGGCATTGTAGCATGTGAGCCACAGGAGCCTATCGTAGAGCAAGTATTGGAACTCGCTGCCGACAAGAGCGAAATTACGGCAGACGGCAGCGATGTAGCGACCTTCACCGTGAAGAACGCTGAGGGCAACACCGTTGATGCAACCATCTATTTCGCCGACACAAACGAGGCTTTGGAGAGCAACACCTTCAAGACTAAGTATGCTGGCGAGTATAAGTTCTACGCCAAGAAGGATAACAGCAAATCAAACGAGTACACTATAGTAGCAAAGGAGGCTACAGATACCCCTGTACCTCCTACACCAAAGCCAGAGAAGGAGCTTATCCTTACGGTAGATAAGAGTGTCATAGATGCTGACGGCAAGCAGATGGCTACATTCACTGCAACTGTTGACGGCGAGGAGGTAGCAGCCACTATCTATAACGCCATGGACAACACCGCTCTTAGCGGCAAGACCTTCTCAACAACTGAGGTTGGCGTATATACCTTCTACGCTAAGTATGAGGAGCTAACATCCAACGAGGTGGAGGTAACAGCTAAGATGGTCATCGTGGAGGAGGAGAAGCCTATCACCCTTGAGGCATCTACAACATCTATCAAGGCTAATGGCATTGACTCCGCAATATTTACAGTTACTCAGGATGGAGCAAATGTAACAAGCAAGTCAACTTTGTATGTTAATGGTGGTGTTATGAACGGCAACAAGTTCGCAACCACAACACCTGGCACATACACCATCTATGCAACTAAGGGTTCGCAGACCTCAAACGAGATTACCATCACTGTAGAGGCTGTGGAGGGTGGTAACACCATCGTCTTTGCTGAGGGCGTAACTATTTCATCGGGCTGGTACGATGTAAACAAGAAGGGAGCAGGTGACAATGGCGACATCAATATGTGTTGGGCTGCAGCATCTGCAAATATGATTCAGTGGTGGCAGGACAGATATGTTGCTGCGGGTAACACCCTACCATCTACAGCCATTAATGGTCCTGGCACAAAGATCTATGGCTCGTTCTCTCCATACGAGCTTGCGCTTATGGAGGTATATCACGACGAGTGGAACAACAGCAAGGGTGGTCACCCTGAGGAGGCTATTCCATGGTACTTCGAGGGTAAGCTATATGGTGGTGAGTACGCCTCAGCAGGTTCTCAGGCATATCCTCTAACCGAGGGTGGCTACTGGAAGAGCGTATGGAGCAGTATCGAGTCTCAGCTCTACTGCGGCTATAAGCACGACATCTTCCCAAGCCAGTACCCAAATATGTACACCTACTGCTACAACAACTACTACCATTGGGGTAACGGCTCTTCACTCGAGGGCAAGGAGCGTCTTGCATACTTCTCAAACCTCGTTGTTGAGTCATTTGAGCGCGGTATTGCCAGCTTGACAATATCTCTTAGCAGCAACATCGCATCATTGCACCACTCTGTAACATTGTGGGGCTACGAGATTGACAATGCTACAGGCCTACTTACCCGTATCTGGATTACCGACTCTGACGATCTTATGTCTGAGCCTAAGCAGCCTCTTCTCAACGAGTACTCTGTAAGCATTGACGAGGGCAAGTCACACATCAAGCTCTCAGGTACCACTCGCTACGGCAATGCGTGGATAGTATCAATCCACCCATTCTCAGGTTACGGATCTGCGGAGTAGCACGATTTTATATAATATATAGGGGTGACTAAAAAGTAGGTTAGTCGCCCCTATATATTTTTGTACTTATACGATTTTTCTCTATTTTTGTAGCATGAACTTTAACTTGGTATCTGCATACGACCCTACGGGCGACCAGCCTGAGTCGATAGAGAAGATTGTGCAGTCTGTTAGCGTTGAGCATAATAGAGGCACAACCCTGCTTGGCGTTACAGGCTCGGGTAAGACATTTACCATTGCAAACGCCATTGCCAAGATAGATAAGCCAACGCTGGTAATCAGCCATAATAAGACTCTTGCGGCTCAGCTCTTTAGCGAGTTTAAGAACTTCTTTCCCGATAATGCAGTGGAGTACTTCGTGTCGTACTACGACTACTACCAACCTGAGGCATACCTACCCACTACAGACACCTACATCGAAAAAGATCTCTCGATAAATGATGAGATTGAGAAACTGCGTCTCAAGACCGTGGCCACCTTATTATCTGGTCGTAGGGATGTTATTGTCGTGGCGAGTGTATCGTGTATCTACGGTTGTGGTAATCCCGACGATTTTCACTCTACATCCATCAAGCTTAGCGTAGGTCAACGCTATATGCGCAAAGATCTACTTATTCAGCTGGTCAACGCGCTTTATACACGCAGTGACAACGCCTTGCAACCATCTACATTCCGTGTTACGGGTGACACGATAGACATTATGTCATCGTTTGGTGAGTTCGGCGACCAGTGCTTCAGAATTGTTTTCTTCGACACGGAGATTGAGGCGATATATACCATTGATCCCGCTACAGGTCAGCGTTTGGGGAGCTTGGAGAGTGTAACTATCTACCCTTGTAACCTCTTTGTCTCTACGCGTGAACATATAGTGCGTGCCCTTGAGCAGATACGCGAGGATTTAGCCAAGCAGATAGCCTTCTTTGAGCGCGAGGGCAGAGAGATGGAGGCTCAACGCATAAAGCAACGCGTAGAGTACGACCTTGAGATGATCAACGAGTTGGGTTACTGCTCAGGTATTGAGAACTACTCTCGCTACTTGGATGGTCGCGAGCCAGGCTCACGCCCCTTCTGCCTCATGGATTTCTTCCCTGATGATTTTCTCACAGTCATTGACGAGAGTCATGTTACAATACCTCAGGTTAGAGGTATGTATGGTGGCGACCGTGCCCGCAAGGAGAACCTTGTGGAGTATGGCTTCCGCCTCCCCGCAGCCCTCGACAACCGTCCACTCAAATTCCCAGAGTTCGAGAATATGACGCACGAGGTGATATATGTGAGTGCTACGCCATCAAACTATGAGATTGATGTTAGTGAGGGAGAGATTGTCGAGCAGCTCATTCGCCCAACATTTGTTGTAGATCCAGCACTCAATGTGCGTCCATCGCAACAACAGATTGACGATATTCTTGACACGCTAAACCACACCATCAAGCGTGGTAATAAAGCACTTATAACAACCATTACAAAGGCTATGTCCGAAGAGATGTCGCGTTTCTTAGATGGTGTAGGTGTCAAGAATGCCTATCTTCACTCCGATATAGATACGCTCGACAGAATAAAGATATTGGATGACCTACGCGAGGATCGCATAGATGTTATCGTGGGCGTAAACCTACTTCGTGAGGGTATCGACCTTCCGGATGTAAGTCTTGCCATCATCCTCGATGCCGACAAGGAGGGTTTCTTGCGCGATGTGCGCTCCATAACCCAGATATCGGGTCGTGCTGCGCGTAATGAGCGTGGTCTGGCTATTCTCTATGGTGATAATGTCACTGACACCATGCGCCGCGCCATTATAGATAGTAACCGCCGTCGTGCCAAACAGATAGCCTACAACTATGAGCATGAACTACTACCTCGTAGCGCACGAAGAAGTGGCACAGGACAAAGCCCACTTATCGCCGAGGGTTATAATGACGAGAGAGATGGCATGAAGCCAGACAAGTTCTTCATAAATGAAGATAATTCAATCGTTGCAGAGCCTCTAGCTGGATACGCCACAATGAATAGCACCGCTATCGAGGAGAGTATTGACGCCCTTATCGCCGAAGCTCGCAAGGCTATGGAGGAGGCAGCCAAGCAACTCGACTTCCAAAATGCCGCCAAGCACCGCGACAGAATGTACGAATTACAAAAGATTAAGGAAAGAAAGGGTAGGGATTGAGTCTATGGGTTATTTTGGTAGTCATGGGTAATAATGGGTAATTTAGCACGCGCTACCCACTCTATCCACTCTACCTACTCTACCCACTCTACCCACTCTACCCATAAGACTGCGCAAATACTCGGCACGCCCCTATCCACAGCGGCGCTAGCGTCAAAAAAAAAGCAGGGATAACCAACATAGCCATCCCCGCAACTGAAAAGAATATTTATACTCTACTTCTTAGGAAGCAACTCAGTAAGAGAGCCTAACGCGCCAACAAGATTACTCGCCTCGAATGGTAGGAAGACGGTCTTAGCCTGCTCGCCAGAGCCAATCTCCTTCAAGGTCTCGACATACTTCATAAGAAGCATATATGTTGCTGGGTCGGTCTTAGACTCAGCGATAGCCTCAGCAACCTTGCGGATAGCCTCAGCCTCGGCTGTAGCCTGCAAAATCTTAGCATCTGCCTCACCCTGAGCCTTCAAAATCTGTGTCTGCTTCTCTGCCTCAGCCTGGTTAATCTGAGACTCCTTCTCGCCCTCAGATTGCAAAATCATCGCCTCCTTCTGACCTCGTGCCTCCAACACCTTAGCACGACGCTCACGCTCTGCCTGCATCTGCTGCTCCATAGCACGGCGTACAGACTCAGGAGGTGTAATATCCTGCAACTCAACACGGTTAACCTTAACACCCCACTTATTGGTTGCCTCATCCAAGACAATGCGGAGCTTCGAGTTAATAGTATCGCGCGATGTAAGTGTCTCATCCAACTCCAACTCACCAATTACATTACGCAAGGTTGTCTGTGTTAGCTTCTCAATAGCGTTTGGTAGGTTGTCAATCTCATAGACCGACTTTACTGGGTCAACAATCTGGAAGTAGAGCAAGGCGTTGATAGTTGTGGTAACATTATCCTTAGTGATAACACTCTGCTTATCAAAGTCATAGACCTGCTCGCGAAGGTCAATGCGCGATGTGCTGCGCATAACCACACTCTTTGAGCCATCGCCATACTTAATCTCGTCGCGCTGGATAACCTCACGCGCATGGTCGATAATTGGGAACAGGAAGTTGATACCCGACTGTAGGGTACGGTCATAACGACCAAGGCGCTCAACAACGCGAGTTTCAGATTGTGGGACAATCTTAAAACCCTTCAACACATATATCACTGCAATAGCTGCAATGACAAGAAAAATAACAAGTGTAGAGTCCATAGTTTATAGTTTTTTTACGGTTAGTACAACGCTATCAATAGCCACCACAACGACCTTAGTTCCCTTTGGTAGCTCCTCATTATCAGCTGATAAGGCACGCCAATCGACACCCTCAATCATTACTCGACCCTGCTCATCATCGCTGACCATATCGCTGCAAACAACGCCATGCTTACCAATCATAGCCGATGCGTTTGTTGCCACCTTCTCACCACCACGATAGAAGTATCGCTTCAACAGTGGGCGAACACATATAAGGGCAACAAGCGACACAATAGCGAATGTTAGAAATTGCATCTCCAACGATGCATCACACGCCGCAGCAATAGCACCGCCACCAGCACCAATAGAGAGACATATCACTGCAAGACCCGCAGTAAAGAGTTCAACGATAAATAGTAGCAAGGCTGCCACTACCCAATAGATCCAAATCTCCATATTCTAAACAGTTTAATAAGTTTTCAAACAACACTCAAAGTTAGCAAAAGTTAGCGGATATACCAAACAAATCATAATTTATTATGATGCAGATAAAATTATTTATTTTTTAAGACCATAAACTCGAAATATTTTCGTATATTTGTTCGATATATTGCAAATACCTAAACACACATACTATGATACGACATATCGTAATGTGGAAATTCCGCCGCGATTTGGAGGAGACACCACAACAGATTGCTCAGGAGATGAAGAGCCGTCTTGAGGCATTGAATGGTAAGATTGATGGTTTGTTGCGTGCCGAGGTGGGCATCAACCTCAAGGAGACAGCATCATCGTTCGATGCAGTACTCACTGCCGACTTTCCAACATGGGAGGCTATGGAGGCCTACAAAGTTAATCCACTACATGTAGTAATTAGCGACTATTGCAAGAGCAGACGAGAATCGCGTATCGATGTGGATTATGAGCTATAGCAAATATCGAAATTAAACATAAACTTAAAACTATTATAACTATGCAGAAAAGAATTATTGAGTGCGTACCTAACTTCTCTGAGGGTCGCAACATGGAGACTATCAAGCAGATTACAGATGTAATCGAGGCATCTAAAGGTGTTAAGCTTTTGGATGTTGACCCAGGTGAGGCAACAAACCGCACTGTTGTAACCTTCGTAGGTGAGCCTGAGGCTGTATGTAATGCTGCTGTTGCTGCTATCAAGCGTGCTACAGAGCTTATCGATATGCGTCAGCACAAGGGTGCACACCCTCGCATGGGTGCTTGCGATGTATGCCCTCTTATTCCAGTATCTGGCATTACTTTGGAGGAGTGTGCTGAGCTTGCACGCGCCCTTGCAAAGCGTATCTCTGAGGAGACAAATGTTCCTACATACTGCTACGAGGCTGCTGCCTTCACACCTGAGCGTCGTAACTTGGCTGTTTGCCGCGCAGGTGAGTATGAGGCATTGCCTGAGAAGATGATGGACGATAAGCGTAAGCCAGACTTTGGTGCTCGTCCATACGATGAGGGCGTAGCAAAGACTGGTGCTACAGCTGTAGGTGCTCGCGACTTCCTTGTTGCGGTTAACTACAACCTCAACACAACATCTACACGCCGTGCTAACGCTATTGCGTTTGATGTTCGTGAGAAGGGTCGTCCAATGCGTGAGGGCAACCCTATCACAGGTAAGATTATCAAGGATGAGAATGGCAACCCAGTGATGAAGCCAGGTACATTGAAGGCTTGTAAGGCTATCGGCTGGTTTATCGAGGAGTATGGTATCGCTCAGGTATCTATGAACATGACAAACCTCTCGATTACTCCATTGCATGTTGCATTTGACGAGGTATGCCGTGCTGCTGATGCTCGTGGCGTGCGTGTTACAGGTGCTGAGATTGTAGGTCTTGTACCTAAGAGTGCTTTGGTGGATGCTGGTCGTCACTTCCTACGCAAGCAGAACCGTTCTACAGGTCTTCCTGAGCGTGAGCTTGTTCGTATCGCTGTAGAGTCTATGGGTCTTGGCAATTTGAAGCCATTCAACCCTGAGGAGAAGGTTGTTGAGTATATCCTTGAGGCTGAGGAGCAGAAGGGTGTTAAGAAGCTTGTTGATATGACCTGCACAGGCTTTGCTGAGGAGACAGCAAGTGAGTCTCCAGCTCCTGGTGGTGGTTCAATCTCTGCATACATGGGTGCTTTGGCTGCTGCATTGGGCACTATGGTTGCTAACCTATCATCACACAAGGCTGGCTGGGACGACCGTTGGGAGTATTTCTCAAATTGGGCAGATAACGGTATGGCTGTAATGAACGAGTTGCTCTACTTGGTAGATGAGGATACCGCAGCATTCAACAAAATTATGGATGTATTCGGCATGCCTAAGGGTACCGAGGAGGAGAAGGCTGCACGCGCTGAGGCTATGGAGGTTGCAACTCTCTACGCAACACAGGTACCTCTTCGCACTATGAAGGCTGCATACAAGGCATTCGATGTTGTACGCGCTATGGCCGAGGAGGGTAACCCTAACTCTGTATCTGACGGTGGTGTAGGGGCTTTGGCTGCACGCTCAGCAGTTATGGGGGCTTGCCTCAATGTTAAGATTAACGCTGCAGGCTTGAAGGACCGCGCTATGGCAGAGGCTCTTGTAAAGGAGGCTGAGGAGATTCAGGCAGCAGCACAGAAGGCTGAGGCTGAGATCTTGGCAGTTGTAGAGTCAAAGATTAACTAACAACTAAAATATACGACAATGACAGATTTCCAGAAAGATATATTGGCAGGTATTCCTGATCCACTACCAGCACCACGCCCATACGACCCTACGGCTAACCACGCCCCAAAGCGTAAGGATATCCTAACGGATGAGGAGAAGAAACTCGCTTTGGCTAACGCATTGCGTTACTTCCCAGAGAAGCACCACGCAGAGCTTGCCCCAGAGTTCCTTGACGAGCTAAAGAGATATGGTCGTATCTATATGTATCGCCTACGCCCTCAGTATGAGATGTATGCTCGCTCTATTGATGAGTATCCAGCACGCTCACGCCAGGCTGCGGCTATCATGCTCATGATTCAGAACAACCTCGATAAGGCGGTTGCTCAGCACCCACACGAGCTTATCACCTACGGTGGTAACGGTGCGGTATTCCAGAACTGGGCACAGTATCGCTTGGCGATGAAGTATCTTGCTGAGATGACCGACGAACAGACCTTGGTTATGTACTCAGGTCACCCACTCGGTTTGTTCCCATCGCATAAGGATGCACCACGCGTAATCGTAACCAACGGTATGGTTATCCCTAACCACTCATCACAGGACGACTGGGAGCGCTTCAACGCCATGGGTGTATCGCAGTATGGTCAGATGACCGCGGGTTCATATATGTACATCGGTCCTCAGGGTATCGTTCACGGAACAACCATCACCGTTATGAATGCTGCGCGCAAGCGTATGAAGGATGGTCAGAAAGATTTGCGCGGTATGTTGTTCGTAACCGCAGGTCTTGGTGGCATGTCGGGCGCACAGCCTAAGGCAGGTAATATCTCTGGCGTTGTGAGCATCACTGCCGAGGTTAACATCGCTGCTGCCGAGAAGCGTCATGCTCAAGGCTGGGTAGATGAATTGTACTCATCACTCGATGAGCTTATCCCACGCGTTAAGGAGGCTGTAGCTAACAAGGAGGTTATCTCATTTGCATATGTTGGTAATGTTGTAGATCTTTGGGAGCGTTTGGCTGAGGAGGATATCAATGTAGATCTTGGCTCAGACCAGACCTCACTCCACAACCCATGGGCAGGTGGTTACTACCCTGTTGGTTACTCATACGAGGAGTCTAACCGCATGATGGCCGAGGAGCCAGAGCGTTTCCACGAGTGCGTACGCGAATCATTGCGCCGCCATGTGGCTGCTGTAAATAAGCTTGCAGCACGCGGCATGTACTTCTTCGACTATGGTAACGCCTTCCTTTTGGAGTCATCACGCGCAGGTGCCGATATTATGACTGCAGATGGCAAGTTCCGCTATCCATCATATGTTCAAGGTATCATGGGTCCTATGATCTTCGGCTACGGCTTCGGTCCATTCCGTTGGGTATGTACATCAGGCAAAGAGGAGGATCTTGAGATTACCGACCGCCTTGCAGCTGAGGTATTGGAGGAGATGCTCAAGGAGTCACCTCGTGAGATTCAGGGTCAGATGGAGGATAACCTCCACTGGATTCGTGAGGCTAAGCAGAACAAACTTGTGGTAGGTTCTCAGGCGCGTATTCTTTATGCCGATTCTGAGGGTCGTACACGCATCGCCTTGGCATTCAACGAGGCTATCAAGCGCGGTGAGCTCTCAGCTCCTGTAGTTCTTGGTCGTGACCACCACGATGTATCGGGTACAGACTCACCATATCGTGAGACCTCAAACATCTATGACGGCTCACAGTTCTGTGCTGATATGGCTGTTCACAAAGTTATGTGCGACTCATTCCGCGGCGCTACATGGGTATCTATCCACAATGGTGGCGGCGTAGGCTGGGGTGAGGTTATGAATGGTGGCTTCGGTATGGTTATCGATGGCTCGGAGGACTCTGCACGCCACATCGAGGAGATGTTGCTTTGGGATGTAAACAACGGTATCGCACGCCGCAGCTGGGCGCGTAACGAGGGCGCTATGTTCGCTATCAAGCGTCAGATGGAGCGTACACCTCTTCTCAAGGTTACAATGCCTAACCTCGCAGATATGGAGCTAATCAACAAGGTTTACAACGAGAACAAGTAAAATAGAGTATTATGATTCATTATATTAGTGCTGAGCGTTTGACTATCGCTCGCGTAGAGGAGATTTTGTCTAAGGGCTACAAGCTCGCATTGAGCGAGGATGCTAAGGCTCGTATCAACAAGTGCCGTGAGTACCTCGACCAGAAGACTAAGACCGTAGGTCGCCCTATCTATGGCGTTACCACAGGTTTCGGCTCTTTGTGCAACATATCAGTTGAGGAGGAGGGTCTATCACAGCTTCAGAAGAACCTTATGATGTCGCACGCCTGCGGTACAGGCGCTCGCGTACCATCAGAGATTGCACGCCTCATGCTCTTGCTCAAGGTTCAGTCGCTCTCTTATGGTCACTCTGGCGTACAGCTTATTACCGTAGAGCGTCTTATCGAGATGTTCAACAACAACATTATCCCTGTGGTTTATGAGCAGGGCTCTTTGGGTGCTTCGGGCGACCTTTCACCTTTGGCACACATGTGCTTGCCACTTCTTGGCTTGGGTCATGTTGAGATTGACGGCGAGGTCGTTGAGGGTAGCAAGATGATGGATAAGATGGGCTGGGAGCCTATCACACTCTGCTCTAAGGAGGGTCTTGCACTCTTGAACGGCACTCAGTTTATGTCGGCATACGGTGTCTATTCACTTATCAACGCCGAGCGTCTTAGCCGCTGGGCTGATTATGTAGGTGCTATGTCGTTGGATGCTTTCGATGGTCGTATGGAGCCATTTGAGCATAATGTACACGCTATCCGTCCTCACAATGGTCAGATTGAGACTGCGCGTAACTTCCGCGAGATTTTGGCTGGCTCGGAGATTGGCAAGCAGCCTAAGCAGCATGTTCAGGACCCATACTCATTCCGTTGTATTCCACAGGTACACGGTGCCTCAAAGGATACTATCGCTTATGTAGCATCTGTATTGGAGACTGAGATTAACTCTGCAACAGATAACCCAACTATCTTCCCAGATACAGATGAGGTAATCTCTGCAGGTAACTTCCACGGCCAGCCTATCGCTGTTGCTATGGACTTCCTCGCTATCGCAGTTGCTGAGCTTGGTAACATATCTGAGCGTCGTACCTACAAGCTAATCTCTGGTGCGCGTCAGTTGCCAAACTTCCTTGTTGCTAACCCAGGTCTTAACTCTGGCTTCATGATTCCACAGTACACCGCAGCATCTATCGTTAGCCAGTCTAAGGGTCTTTGCTGGCCAGCATCATGCGACTCTATCCCATCATCACAGGGTCAGGAGGATCATGTAAGTATGGGTTCTAACGCCGCAACAAAGCTCTGGAAGGTTGTTCAGAACACCGAGCGCGTCTTGGCTATCGAGCTTATGAACTCGGCACAGGCCTTGGAGTTCCGCCACGAGATGACAAAACTTCGTTCATCAGAGGCTGTAGAGGCTATGTTCGAGGCTTACCGCAAGGTTGTGCCATTTGTGGACAACGACACAGTTATGTACCCACATATTGCAACATCTGTAAAGTTCCTAAACGACTATGAGCTTGCTCGTTAAAAACATCGGAACGCTCGTAGGCATCGACGAGAGCGGTCGCCTCAGGGTTGAGGGTAAGGCTATGGCCGATATCGCCACCTTGGAGAATGCTTGGTTGTTGACCGATGGCGAGCGTATTAAGGATTATGGTACTATGGACTCTCTCCCAAGCATCGAGGATTGCGAAGTCCTCGATGCCCAGGGAGGCTGGCTCTTCCCATCGTTCTGCGACTCGCATACACATATTGTATATGCAGGCAGCCGCGAGCAGGAGTTCCTCGACAAGATCAACGGTCTTTCGTATGAGGAGATAGCAAAGCGCGGTGGCGGCATCCTAAACTCAGCAGACCGTCTTCATGAGGCCTCGGAGGATGAGCTATATCGTCAGGCAATGGAGCGTGTCGATGAGATTATCCGCATGGGTACAGGTCTTGTGGAGATTAAGTCGGGCTATGGTCTTACCCTGGAGGACGAGCTCAAAATACTCCGCGTCATTCGCCGCATCAAGGAGAACTCTCCTATAGAGGTGTGTGCCACATTCCTCGGTGCTCACGCCGTAGGTCGCGCATACAAGGGTCGTCAGGCTGAGTATGTCGAGCATGTATGCAACGATATGATTCCTGCTGTAGCCAAGGAGGGTTTGGCAGAGTTTGTGGATGTATTCTGCGACAAGGGCTTCTTCACCGTGGAGGAGACAGCAAAGATCATGGAGGTTGGTGCTAAGTATGGTCTTCGCGCTAAGATTCACGCCAATGAGTTGGCAGTATCGGGCGGTGTCGAGGTAGGTGTTGAGCATAAGGCACTATCGGTTGACCACCTTGAGTCTATGGGTGATGAGCAGGTAGAGGCATTGCGTGGCACAGAGACTATGCCTACGATGTTGCCTGGCTGTGCCTTCTTCCTTGGTATCACATACCCACCTGCACGCAAGATGATTGATGCAGGCTTGGCTGTGGCTCTCGCCTCGGACTTCAACCCTGGCACTGCGCCATCGGGTAATATGCGTTTTGTGGTGTCGTTGGCATCAATAAAGATGAAGATGACCCCTGCTGAGGCACTCAATGCTGCTACGATAAACTCGGCAGCTGCGATGGGCGAGAGCAAGGATTTCGGCTCTATTAGTCGTGGCAAGGTGGCAAACTTCTATATCACCAAGCCATTGCCATCGTTGGCATACCTGCCATACGCACACCAGACACCAATTATTAAGTGTGTTGTGCTTAAGGGAAAGAGGATTGAGTAATTAGTAATTAGAAATTAGTAATTAGAAAAGAGTAAAGAGTATGAAGACAATTAGCTTTATTGTTGCTATGCTCTCTGTTGCAGCGATGACAGGCTGTTGTGATAGTAACGATAAGAGGTGCGGCGATGCTGTTTGTTCAAAGCAAGAGGCAGTTATTGAGAATATTCTGACACGCCGCTCTATTCGTGACTATAAGGAGGAGCCTGTATCTCGTGAGGAGATGGGCAAGATTTTGGAGTGTGGCATCTATGCTCCAAGTGCCATCAACATGCAGCCATGGGCAGTGCGCGTAGTGGATAGCAAGGAGTTCCTTGACGGCGTTACCGCTATTGCCGTTAAGCAGAACCCTCAGCTTAAGGAGCAGCCAGGTTTCCGCAACTTCTTCCGCAATGCCCCTACTGTAGCCTTCGTGGCATGCCCTGAGGAGAGCTACAGCGGCGAGTATGACTCAGGTCTTCTCTCGGAGAATATGATGCTCGCTGCATGGAGCATGGGTATCGGCTCATGCTGCTTGGGTAGCGTTGTTCCTGTGATGAACTCAGAGGAGGCTAAGCCTTACTTGGAGCGTTTGGAGCTTCCTGAAGGTTATAAACTTTTGGTGGGTATTGCCTTTGGTTACCCAGCAAGTGATGAGCTACCTACAGCTCCTGAGCGCAATGCTAACAAGGCATACTACATAGAGTAGTACTCCAACACAACAATAGTAAGAGGGTGGCTTAAACAGATTAGCCACCCTCTTACTATATATATAGGTCTAACACTACTTCACGCGTATAAGGTTAATACCATCACGAATAGGCACAATAACATTATCCACCCTATCATCCTCCTTAACCATGCGGTTAAACTCTACGATAGCCTCGGTGTGCTTATCATTGTGCGCTATAGGCTCAGCAACTTTGCCGTACCAAAGGATATTATCTGCCATAAGTATTGAGCCGCTACGCACATAACCGCCATCCATAAGCATGTTATAGTAGGCGGGGTACTCCCTCTTGTCACCGTCAATAAAGACCATATCATAGACTTCACCGAGCGTAGGCACAACATCCAGTGCCGAGCCTATATGCTGACGAATACGGTGGCCATACTCCGACCTCTGAAAGAAGCTGTATGCTATATCCTCCAACTCATCATCCACCTCGATAGTGTCAAGTATAGCACCATCTTCAAGGCCGCGGGCTATACTTAAGCCTGAATAACCTGTGAATGTTCCAATTTCCAATACTCGCTTTGGGCGCATCATACGCACAAGCATCTCAAGGAGCTTACCTTGCAAGTGTCCCGAGATCATACGAGGGTTAATAACACGGAGGTAGGTCTCACGCTCAAGTTCATGCAAAAGAGCCTCCTCGGGCTTGGTATTATCCAAGATATATTGTTCTAACTTATCCATATATTATGCATTATTATTTCATCATAATAAACTCGTCATTGCGAAGAATTGCATCTAACAACTCTCCTGATACGCACCAATCTACTATGCAATTCTGTGGCAATCTACCTTTGTCTACGACCTCACTGATACTTAATATTACAACCTGCAAAGAAGTTAAACAGCGGTAGATCCTTGCGTCGGAGTATATAACCACACTACATATCTTAGCGTCTCAAATACTCCTCCTTAGGATGACTATTTAATTATCATTTTCGGGCATCAAGTCAAGCCACATAGGGTTTACACCCTTAATAAGTTCAACCTTTCGTCTCCTCGGCCAACTCTTCAATTGTTTTTCACGATAAATCGCGTTCATCATTGTAGTATGATACTCTACAAAAACCAACTTACGCAAACCATATCTATATGTAAAAGCATTGTTCTCACTACAACGGTGTTGTGTTACACGCTGTTCTAAATTCGATGTCACACCAACATATAGTGTAGTGTTATTTATATTAGTCAAAATATAGACACATGGCTTCATTACTTATAAATCAATCGTGAAAGATTGCTAAACTTATCCTTTGCAACATTCATAATCTGCTCAGCACTAATGGACATAACCTTAGCATAGGCCTCCTCCAGAGTATCAATATCCTTATATAGCAAGTAACTTTTGCCCGCACCAAGCATATAACCCTCGTTCGACTCCATGGATATGGCCATCTGTGCAACGAACTGACGCTTGGCAATAGCCAACCTACGAGGCGATATAGGTTCACGCATCATACGATGTGCAGCCTCCTCGATAAGTTCCACACACTGCTCGCCATTATCATGGTCCGAGGAGAAGTAGATACCCACGATACCACAATCCGAGTATGGGGTATATGTAGCCTCAACATTATAGGATAGTCCTCGCTTCTCGCGCAGCTCGATATTAAGGAGTGAGTTTGCCGAAGGGCCGCCAAGTATGTTTACAAGCAGAGCAAGGGGCAGGCGGCGCTCATCTGCGATGCTATAGCCTCGAGTACCTATAAGTCCGTGACACTGATGCGTATGGCGCGAGAGCGTAACATCAAAAGGCTGATAATCCAAAGGTTCAACGCGCTTAAAGTTACGCACCGTAGGCTCAAACGAGCCGAGATACTCCTCAGCCGCAGCCTTAGCCGTAGCCACCGAGAAGTTACCAATAGAGGAGAAGACCATCTGATCGGTTGTATAACAACGCGCCACATATCGCTTTATAGCTTCGCTGTCGAAGCGAGCGATAGAGGCCTTAGAGCCGAGGATATTGTGTCCCAACTCCGAGCCTTTGAACATCAGATCCTCAAAGTCATCGTATATACGCTCCGAGGGCGAGTCCTTATATGAGTTAATCTCATCGGCGATGACCTCGCGCTCCTTCCTTAGCTCCTTATCGGGATAGGTCGAGCGAAAGATTACATCGGCGATAAGCTCTACTGCGCGTCTGAAATCGCGGCGCAACACCGTAGCATGGAGCGTGGTATCCTCCTTTGTAGTGTATGCGTTAAGCTCGCCACCAAGGTTCTCCAGACGGCAATTCACCTGATAGGCGCGTCGGCGCTCCGTACCTTTAAAGAGGGCATGCTCCGTGAAGTGGGCTATGCCATACTCCCCCTTTAACTCATCACGACAACCAGCATTAACCACCAAGGCACAGTGTGCCACACCGCTACGAACTTGACGGTGAATACCCCTTATGCCATTAGATAGTGTATATGTTTCAAACTCTCTCATTGTGTCTTCTAAGAAATTCTCCTGTGTAGCTATCCTTACACTCGATAACCTGCTCAGGTGTGCCTGCAACTACAATATTACCACCCTCCTTGCCAGCCTCAGGGCCAAGATCAATGACCCAATCGGCGCACTTGATAACATCCATATTATGCTCCACGACAACAACCGTATGACCACGCTCAATAAGGGCATCGAAAGCCTTTAATAGGCGACCTATATCGTGGAAATGGAGTCCTGTGGTAGGCTCATCGAAGATAAACATCAACCTCTCGGTGCTACGCTCCTTAGTAAGGAACGAGGCGAGCTTTACGCGCTGCGACTCACCACCCGACAGAGTCGAAGAGGACTGACCGAGCTTTACATATCCCAAGCCCACCATCTGCAAAGGCTTGATACGCTCAACGATACGCTTGCAAGTGGAGTTAGAGCAATCCTTCGAGAAGAACTCTATAGCCTCATCCACCGACATATTCAGCACATCGTAGATACTCTTGCCGTTGTACTTAACCTCTAAAATTTCTGACTTAAAGCGCATACCTCCACACGCCTCACACTGCAACTCGACATCCGCCATAAACTGCATGCTCACCTTGATTACGCCCTCACCCTCGCACTCCTCGCAACGGCCACCAGGCATATTGAACGAAAAGGCGGTAGGCATAATTCCCGTATGCTTGGCGTATGGCTGGTCGGCAAAGAGCTTGCGTATCTCATCATACGCCTTGATATAGGTGACAGGATTAGAGCGTGTCGATTTACCTATAGGCGACTGCGATACCATCTCAACGCCCTGCAATAGTCGCGTATCTACATCTATACTGTCGTGGTCACCTGGTGTAAGTGTTGTTTCGGAGAGCTTACGCTTTAGCGCTGGATAGAGAATATCATCCGCAAGTGATGACTTACCCGAGCCTGAAACACCCGTAATACAAGTAAGCACCCCAAGAGGTATCTCCACATCTATATTTTTCAGATTATTGTGTCTTGCACCATGTATGCGTACCGAGCCTGCTGAGGCACGCCTACGCTCAGGCACAGCAATCTGTCGTCTGCCCGTTAGGTAGTCAGCCGTGAGAGAGTTCTCTGCCGTGTCTATATCCTTAGCCTCACCACTATAGACCACCTCACCACCACATACTCCCGCCTCGGGGCCCATATCTACAATCCAGTCGGCAGCACGCATAACCTCCTCCTCATGCTCCACAACAATAACAGTATTATCCAAATCGCGCAACTGCTTCAACACTCCAATAAGGCGGTTGGTATCACGCGGATGCAGACCTATGCTTGGTTCATCGAGGATATACATCGAGCCTACAAGGTTACTACCTAAAGATGTAGATAGGTTTATACGCTGCGACTCGCCACCCGACAAGGTGACGGACATACGGTCAAGCGTGAGGTAGTGCAACCCCACATCCATGAGGTAGCTTAGGCGGTTACGAATTTCAAGCAACACACGCTCGGCAGTCTTAGCATCATGCTCATCGAGTTGCAGATTGGCAAAAAACTCCGATAGCTCGCCTATGGTCATAGCCACAATCTCAGCGATATTCTTACCGCCAACACGCACATTGAGTGCCTCTTTTCTTAGGCGCGCACCATGACACTCCGGACAGAGGGTCTTACCCATATATCGAGCCTTCAAGACCCTGTATTGCACCTTATGACGCTGCGTATCTACATAGTTGAAGAAGTCGTCAATGCCGTAGAAGTATTCGCAGCCATGCCACAACATCGCTTTATGCTCCTCGCTTAGGGCGTAGTATGGGGTGTGGATAGGGAAGTTACACTTTGACGCATTAAGCACCAACTCGCTCTTCCAGCGCCCCATAGAGGCACCATTCCAGCACGCTACAGCACCATTATATACACTCTTCGACTTATCGGGAATAACCAAATCCTCATCAATACCCGTAATCTTGCCATAGCCCTCACAGACGGGACAAGCACCCATAGGATTATTAAACGAGAAGAGATGCTCGGTAGGGCGTTCATAGGTTACACCCTCCTCCTCATAGCGCGATGTGAAACTCTCAACCTTATCGGTGATTATATAGACCTCGCCAGCACCATAGCCCATAGCTCGCGCCACAGAGTCCGACAGACGCGATATGGTATCCTGCTCATGGTTAAGCACAAGACGATCAACAATGACCGCTACATCATCGGTAGGCATATCAGCACTTATCTGTGGCATAAACTCCTCAACAAGCATCACCTCGCCACGATAACGCACACGGTTTACACCCTCCTCCATAAGGGTCAAAATACGCTCCACGATACCTTCTGACTGCTTAAGTAACAATGGTGCAGCAACTACAACGCGCACACCATCCTCCATATCGAGGATATGCGCCACCACATCATCCACCTCATAGCACCTAATCTCCTCGCCTGTCTTAGGCGAGTAGGTACGACCGATGCGGGCAAAGAGAAGTTTCAAATAGTCGTATATCTCGGTTGTTGTACCCACCGTAGAGCGGGGATTACGCGAGATAACCTTCTGCTCAATGGCGATAGCAGGAGCGATGCCCTCAATAAGGTCAACATCGGGCTTCTCCACACGCCCCAAGAACTGACGCGCATAGGCCGAGAGGCTCTCAACATAGCGACGCTGACCCTCAGCAAATATTGTATCAAAGGCGAGTGTCGATTTACCCGAACCCGATAAGCCCGTAACCACGACAAGCTTAGAGTGCGGAATCTCAACATCCACACCCTTAAGGTTATGCACCCTCGCCCCCTTTATTTTGTTTTTGTTCTCCACCGACATATCTCCTTACGCCTCACTTCTTACCTCAACCGTAGCACCCTCGACCTTCTCCAAGCGACCTATAAGCTGCTCGGAGTCACCCTCGCGGATTGAGAGGGTCATGGTGCATAGATTATCGAAAACCTGATTTACAACCTTTGGTTGCATATCCTTAACAATACGCATCACATCGTTCATCGCAATATACGAGAACGAGACATCTATAACTACATCCACCGTGCGCTCGACAATCTCACACTCGGATAATACCAAGGCGGCAGACTCCTTATATGCTGCAATAAGCCCTGGAACGCCGAGCTTTGTACCGCCGAAGTAGCGCACCACAACAACCAAGCAGTTTGTCACCTCCTGCGAGAGCAACTGACCAAGGATAGGCTTACCCGCCGTAGAGGATGGCTCACCATCATCGTTGGCTCTGAACTGCTCGCCTTTAGCTCCAAGCCTCCAGGCGTAACAGTGGTGCGTAGCATCAAACCATCGCTTACGCAGTGCATCAAGATACTCCTTAATCTCCGCCTCCGTCTCCACGGGGTAGGCATAGACTAAGAACTTACTACTCAGCTGGCGATAGGTTGTCTCCGCAGGGCGGGCAATTGTCTTATAGCTATCTTGCGCCATAATGTGCTACTCTATAGATGTAAACATACGCTCCCAACGAATACCATCACCTGCAGGATCTACCGAGAGCCAGATATATGATGCCTTACCCACGATATGATCCTCAGGTACAAAGCCCCAGAAGCGTGAATCAAGCGAGCCGTGACGGTTATCACCCATCATAAAGTAGTAGTCCATTAGGAATGTGTACTTCTGGCTCTCCACGCCATCAATAAATATCTTGCCATCGCGCTCCTCAACAAGGCGCTGCTCATAGACAGCTATACAGCGACCATACATTGCCATATTCTCTGGCGTTAGCTCAATGGTAGCACCCGCCTTAGGTACCCATATTGGACCCATATCGTCGATTGTCCACTTCTGATTCTTAACCGTATGTGGAATGAGTGCCGAGCCATACACCGCACCGCCAATCTTCTTGAGTTTGTACTTATCCTCGTTGGCATACTCCGCAAGGGCATCATCCGTAACAGGAAGCTCTACATAACCTCCCGACATCTTATCTATACCCATTTTGAGTGGTTTACCCGTTAGCTCGTTGTAGTAGATATACTGACGCTTTGGCACAAACTCCTCCTTAACGCCATTAGCATACACCGCGCCATCGACAATAGCGAGTGTATCACCAGGCATACCCACACAACGCTTGATGTAGTTCTCCTTCTTATCCATTGGGCGCACAACAACCGTGAAGTTCTCCATGATAGCCTTGCGGCGCTCCGTCTCTGTGCGACCCAAGCTCTTATCTCGAAGTAGCTCGTAATAACTCATTGCTGGCATCTCCATAACTACGGTATCGCCCTCGGGGAAGTTAAACACTACAACATCGCCACGCTCCACCTGTCCTCTACCTGCAAGGCGGCGATAGCTACGCTCCCACGCAGTAGTGAAGGATTGCTTCTCAGGGTTCAACGGCATAGTGTTGTGTACAAAGGGGAATGATAGTGGCGTCATAGGCACACGAGGTCCATACTTAACCTTATTTACGAGGATATAGTCACCCGCCATAAGCGTACTCTCCATAGAGCCCGTTGGGATGACATACATCTGAAACCAATAGAACTGAATGAGCGAGGCCACAACCGTAGCAAAGAGGATGGAGTGTACCCAGCTATATAGCCATAGATAGGTCTTAGACTGGCTACGCATCTCCTCCCATACGGCATAGGCCATAATCACTG
The DNA here is from genome assembly GCA_045650465.1 of Alistipes sp. Taxonomy (GTDB): domain Bacteria; phylum Bacteroidota; class Bacteroidia; order Bacteroidales; family Rikenellaceae; genus Alistipes. The sequence continues at coordinate 7,448 of JAZRRF010000025.1, read as the reverse complement.
CAAAGGTCAACAAAAATGGGGTATTCCACTTAAAGAGCAACATATGAACGATAACACCCACAACTACCGCAAAGACCAATGCACACCACACAGCCCAGACAACACGCCACCAAGAGTATCTCTTATACATATTCTCGTGCCAACGGCGAACATTATGACCGATATAGTAGTCATAGATTACAGGTAGCGCAATAAACAACGACCACCACGCACCATACCACACTGCAAAGCCCGACACTATAGCAGCCACAAATATTGCAATTGTCCATGGGCTCTCAGCAATACCCTTAATACGCTTAAAAAACTCCTTCATACCCACTCTACAAAAGGTTATCCATTGAATGTACACCCTGCTTATCTGCGAGATACTCACCAGCCAACACTGCGCCCATAGCCAAAGCACGGCGATTGGTTATCGAGTGCTTAAGTTCGATAAAGTCATCAGGCGAGGTGTAGGTTATAGTGTGAATACCTGGCACCATACCCTCACGGAACGACTCAATCTCAAGCTCCTCGACCGATGTAGGAGTGCTATTCACCCAGCTTGACTTACGATCGAGCTTCTCGATAATACCCTCAGCCAATGTTATAGCCGTACCACTTGGGGCATCCTTTTTCCAGATATGGTGAGTCTCCTCAATACGAACATCATACTGCTCATAAGGATTCATCAACTCAGCCATTCGGCGATTGAGGCGGAACATCATATTCACACCAATAGAGAAGTTCGAGGCGTAGAAAAGCGCACCACCGCACTCCTTAGCCAAAGACTCCATCTCACCCATACGCTGAAGCCAGCCAGTAGTGCCACACACTACCCTACCACCAGCCTCAAGAACTCTCCTCAAATTCTCAGGCGCTGTATCAGGCGTTGTAAACTCAAAAGCCACATCTACACGCTTGATATTCTCCGCAGTCAACTCCTCGGCATTTACCTCATCAATAATAAGTTCTACGCTATGGCCACGCTCCACAAGGATACGCTCAATCTCGCGACCCATCTTACCATGACCTATGATTGCACATTTCATATACTACCTATTTATAAAAACAACGCGGTAAAGATACAAAAAATTTCGCAACCATTATCCATTATCATATTATAATTATCACTATCTTTGGCATCTAAAATTTTGATTATGATAAGATTTATAAAATGTAACTTAACAACACTCCTTATACTGCTACTCGCCACCATGCCCGTAGAGGCAAAAAGTGTGCTTCCCAAAGCAACTATAGATTCTATAGCTGCAGCGCTACAACGCATTACCCTTCAGGAGGTTGCTGGTAGCTATATAAAGATTAAAAGTGCAAAAATTAAGGGCAGCGACAAGCGCGGCACGGTGGAGATATACGCCTCGGTGGAGCTTGCCTACTACCCTATGCGCGAAGATAGCATCGAACGCATATATAGCGATGTTCGCAAAGCTCTGCCTGAGAAGTATCGCAACCACAAGATCAAGATATATGCCGATGGCACACTCATAGAGCATCTAACCCCCCAATACTACTCAAATGACGAGGAGCAAAGACACTTTACCAACCACTCTACGCAACCACTAATCACGCGCCGAAGCTCCATATCTCAACCAACCAAAGGTCTAAATAACAGACATATAGCCCTATGGCAGAGTCATGGCAGATACTTCAAGCAGAGTGCCGATGAGTGGAGCTGGCAACGCTCAATGCTTTGGGAGACTGTCGAGGACCTATATACACAGAGCTATGTTCTTCCATACCTCGTGCCTATGCTTGAGCGCAGCGGTGCCACAGTACTTCTTCCGAGGGAGCGCAGCACACTCACCGAGGAGCTTATAATCGACAATAACGAGGGTATCGACGATACCATCTACAGCGAGGAGAATGGGGCAGAGATATGGCAGGATTGTAGTGTAGGTTTTGCACATTTATATGAGAGTTATCCAACAGGACACAACCCATTTATGGATGGCACATCGCGTATGATAAAGAGCACATCTAACGCCTCGGCAACCGCCTCGGCATCGTGGGGCGGAACAATAACCAAGAGTGGCATATATACCCTCTATGTATCATACACCACAACCGACAAATCTGTACCTGATGCACACTACACAATCCATGCTTCGGGTGGCGACAGAGAGGTGCTCATTAACCAACAAATGGGAGGGGCTATGTGGGTATGCTTGGGCGATTTTTACTTCGAGAAGGGCACTCACACCAAGCTAGTAACACTTAGTAACTACTCTCAGCATAAGGGCATTATCACTGCTGACGCCGTAAAGATTGGTGGTGGCATGGGAAATATACGCCGCAGTGTACACGACACACTAAGAGCCGAAGATGAGATATACGAGGAGCGAGTAAGCGGCTATCCGCGCTTTACCGAGGGTGCGCGCTACTGGCTACAATGGTCTGGCTTCTCAACGGATATTTATGCACCCAAAGAGCATCTTGATGACTACAAAGAGGACTATATGTCACGCGCACATTGGGTAAATGCACTTATGGGTGGCTCGGAGAGGTTAAAGGATGAGGAGGGTAAAAATATCCCCATAGATCTCGCCTTTGCCTTTCACTCTGATGCTGGTGTACGCCTCAACGATGATATAATCGGAACACTCGGCATCTACTCCACAAAGGAGAATAAGGGCAAGTTCGACAATAAGAACCTCTCGCGCCTACGCTCACGCGACCTTACAGACATAGTTATGAGTCAGATAGTGGGTGATATACGACACAAGTATGAGCCTAATTGGACACGCCGCGGAATGTGGGACAGAGCCTACTACGAGGCACGCATACCTTCATGCCCGACAATGCTCCTGGAGCTACTCTCGCACCAAAATTTTGCCGATATGCGCTACGGTCTTGACCCATCGTTCCGTTTCGATGTAAGCCGTGCGATATACAAGGGCATACTACGCTATCTATCAAGCCAATACAACTACGAATATATCGTTCAGCCCCTCCCTGTAAATAGCTTTACTGTGGAGCTTTCGGGGGATATAGCACACCTCAGTTGGTCGCCTACGACAGATGAGTTGGAGCCTACAGCCACACCCGACTACTACATATTATACACACGCGTAAATGGTGGCGGTTTCGACTGTGGCAGACGCATAGACTCCACCTCTGCACTCGTAAAGCAGGAGACAGACAAGGTATATAGCTACCGCATAACAGCCGTGAACGAGGGTGGTGAGAGCTTCGACTCTGAGACCCTATCGGCATGCGTAAGAGGCGAGACCAAGGGTCATGTAATGATAATAAACGGCTTCGAGCGCGTATCTGCGCCTATGAGCGTACAGGGCGACTCGATAGCTGGCTTCTACAACCGCTACGACAGTGGCGCTGCCTACCTACAGGATATATCTTTTATCGGCGAGCAGACGATATTCGACAGGGAGTTATCTCGCTCCGAGAACGACAACTACGCCCTCGGCACATGTTATAACGACTACGAGACGATGGTAATTGCGGGTAATAGCTTCGACTACCCTGCTCTCCACGGCGAGGATATTATGGAGGCGGGATACTCCTTCTCATCAACCTCGGCCAAGGCGGTGGAGCGTGGCGATGTAAACCTTAAGCGCTACGATGCCATAGACCTCATCCTCGGCAAGCAGCGCACAACGGCAATAGGTCGTGGCGCTATGGGCTACCGCTACAAAGCAATAAGCGAGCCACTGCAGCGCGCCATCAGGGACTACACCACAACAGGTGGCGGCGTTATGGTGAGTGGTAGCTACCTACTTAGTGACCTATGGCACTCGCCCGAGGCTACAGAGGCAGACCGTAACTTTGCTAAGGAGGTGCTCAAGGTTCAGTTTAGCGGCACACCCGCCTCGCGCAATGGCAAGATAAACACCAAGCCTACGAAGTTCGCACGCAGACGCATAGAGCTATCATTCAACACCGAGCCATGCGAGGAGATATACTCTGTGGAATCACCCGAGGTAGTTGGCGCAAGCGACAAGGCGTGCGTTACAGCACTACAATATGCTAATACAAATAAGGCCGCCGCAGTAGCCTATAAGGGTGATTATAAGACCTTTGTTATGGGCTTCCCCTATGAAACAATAGTCGATAAGGAACAACGCAAGAGCCTTATGACAGATATACTAACATGGATAACTGAGTAATATGACAACACAAACACTCAAAAGCATACTTATGCCTGTGGCAATGGTCATAGGCGCACTACTCTGCCGACCTTTGGCCTTGGTGGAGAGCTGGACAGGAGGAGCACTCACTCCCACACTTATTGCGGCGATGCTCTTTATCACCTTCTGCAAGGTGGATATCCGCGCTATGCGACTAAGCACCATACATATATGGATGCTTGCGGTGCAGTTCATAGGATCTATAGCCATCTACCATATCGTCGAGCCGCTCTTTGGCAGCATCCTCGCCGAGGGCGCCATGATATGCGTTCTTGCACCTATCGCCATGGCTGCAGTGGTCATCGGTGGTATGCTTGGCGCCAATGTCACAACTATGGTTACTTATAGCCTTATATGCAACCTCGCTACAGCGCTCCTTGCCCCTATGATACTTCACAGCTACGGTAACGGAACATGCACCTTTGCCGAGATTATAGGGCGTGTTGCGCCAACACTCCTTGCACCATTTGCTGTGGCTCAGCTACTACGATGGATTAAACCTAAGGCTGCAGAGTGGGTATCACGCCGCTCCTCGCTCTCGTTCTACCTGTGGCTCATTTCTCTGATATTGGTACTCGGTCGCACCACTGCATTTATTATTGATACAGAGGCAGATATAGCCATAGAGATAGGTCTTGCCGCAATAGCCCTTGTATTGTGTCTTTCACAGTTTGCCATAGGTCGCACACTTGGGCGTATGCTTGGCGACACGGTGGCTGGAGGTCAGTCCGTAGGTCAGAAGAACACAATCCTCGCGGTGTGGATGTCGCTCAACTTCCTCAACCCCATCGCCTCCATCGCCCCTACGGCATATATTATCTGGCAGAACTTCGTGAACAGCTACCAAATATACCGCCACGAGAGGGAGCGACGATAACATCATCACCCACCTACATAAACTCGCCTATATAGGGGTAGCAATATTCTATACAATATTGTTGTATAATACACCAACACTGGTATAAAAATTAGCTCCCGCAACAGAGTTGAATTATAGTGTCACCTTATTTCATTGATTTTAAGACAAAAAGAACGAGAGATAGTTCAAGGAGACAAGAGCGAGGAGAGACATTAGGAGAAGATAAAAATAAAGATCTAAGGCTCAACAAAACAGCGATGCCGGCTAAAAAGTGATTTTTAGTCGGCATCTAATCATTTGGTAAATGAGTTGTTACTTAACCCACTCTGCCATCTTCTCGCGGGCGTAGAAGTAATAGACTGCAAGACCTATCCAGCTTGTTAGAAGGACAACAACAGCTGCAATAATCTTCTTTGGCATTTCGCCTGCAAGTGCAAAAATCTCCATAATAGCCTTGACACATAGCACAAGACCAATGATATAGATAATAAAGCTTAACATAGTAATAATGTAAATTGGTTATTTCAAAAGCAAATATATGAAAAATAAATAAGTTTTCAACCGTTCATATATCATTGTTTCCAGATTAGTTGCATGATTGCATAAATAATAGCTAAAGCGTAACCAGTGGTTATGCTACCTACACAACACTATAGGGATGACAAGATTTGAACGGCTATAGCCGTAGCGGGGATACCTTATAGCGCAGACCGAAAGGTCGAGCAATAGACTCATTTCTTATCCCCGCAACTGTAACTTAAAGAATACTTACCAGCGCGATTAAAAGTAGATAGGGATGCTGTGCATCCCTATTTGTTTTCACTACGGCTGGATGCTTGCATACAAAGGCGATAGTGAAAACAAAAATAGCGTAACTTATGTTACGCTATCTACTTTTAGTCGGGATGACAAGATTCGAACTTGCGACCACGCGCCCCCCAGACGCGTACTCTAACCGGGCTGAGCTACATCCCGCTAAATTTTGCGGATGCAAAGATAGCGATTATTTTTGTTTTCTTGCAATTTTATCTTAAAAAAAGCATACCTTTGCGCTATGCTTTCAAGAATGATATTTAAAATATATTTAGCACTACTTTTGTTTGCTATAGGTTGTAATGGCGGGGCATCAAAGAGCATCGATAGCTTCAGCCACGACCTATATACCCCTACCTACGCCTCGGGCTATACCATCACGAGTGATGAGGAGGGCAACACCCTTATCCGCGTCACACGACCATGGCAAGGTGAGGCAACTATCGAGCAGAGGCTTGCGATATTCGGCAGCAAGGAGCATGCCGAAGGCTACGAGGGTCAGCATATTATCGGTCACGCCGAGCGCATCGTATGTATGTCATCGAGCCATATAGCTATGCTTGATGCTATAGGCAAGACCGGTTCTATTGTAGGTGTATCGGGCAAGCAGTATATCTTCAACCCTGAGGTAAGCTACAACCCAGCGGTGATAGATATAGGTTACGACAGCAATATAGACTACGAGGCGTTGCTTGCGTTGCGCCCCGATATTGTTTTGATGTATGGCATAACAGCCGAGAATAGCGCCGTAACGGCAAAGTTCCGCGAGTTGAACATCCCCTATCTATACCTTGGTGACTACACCGAGCAGTCGCCTCTGGGCAAGGCTGAGTGGGTAGTTGTTATAGGCGAGATAGTGGGTTGCAGAGAGCTTGGTGCGGAGATATTCGCAGGCATAGAGGAGCGTTACAACGCCATTAAGGCGAGCGTAACAAGCACCAAAAGACCTAAGGTTATGTTCAACATGCCGTATCAGGATGTGTGGTACATGCCCTCGGACGACAGCTACATGGTGCAACTTTTAGAAGATGCGGGTGGCGAGTATATATATAAAGGTAAGAATCCCGCGGGGGGCTCAAAGGCCATAAGCCTTGAGGAGGCATTACTCCTTGTAAATAGCGCTGATATATGGCTAAATCCTTCACAGGTAACCTCCTTAGATGAACTGTGCGCCACGGCACCTCACTTTGCGGACTGCGGCGTGGTGAAGCGTGGCGAGGTCTATAACAACAACCACAGACGCACAGCCAATGGCGGCAGCGACTTCTGGGAGTCGGCAACGGTGCGCCCCGATGTGGTGCTTAACGATATGGCAACAATAATGCGTGGCGCGGAGGGCGAGCTATACTACCACCACAAACTAAAGTAGAATGAACAGAGATAATATCATACATACACTACTCTTTACGCTGCTTGGTATCGCCATTCTTGGTCTTGCCATTGCCGATCTGCTTATAGGTACAACGGCAATTCCCGTAAAAGAGGTATTGGCGACACTCATGGGCAACGCCACAGATGCAAGCCACGCCACCATAATTCTCAAGATGCGCCTACCGAAGGTGATCGTCGCCACGATGGCAGGCATGGCACTATCAGCAAGTGGCCTACAGATGCAGACTCTCTTCCGTAAC
>JAZRRF010000024.1:0-66512 GCA_045650465.1 Alistipes sp. | reverse complement strand
CGTTGTTAGTTCTCACAGCGGATTTAATGTGAGAAAGGACAACAAATATAACAAGGTTTTTCTAAAGAAAAAAGAGAAATGAAACTAATTATTGAAATTGACGAGTGCCCTTTCCATGAAGAAAGAGAGATAAAGGCAACAATGATGCTCCCCGGGCTAACGAAAGCCGGAGTTCTCCAAGTGAAAAGCGAGGTTAAACCGGGTGACATTCTTCTGCGCCGAGATGAATACTTCCATCCCGATACCACCCACTTCTACGCGGACACAATACAGCGTTATGGCCGCCTTGAGACTGCCATAATGAACACAATCCGCGAGTTCTATAAAAGCGAAGGACTTACAGAGGCTGGCTCTTGTTTATATTTCCCAAGACCTGCGGAGCAGTAATGGCGAGAATCTTTTCATAAGAGACCATTGAGATATTGAGCTTAACGCCATTTGACAGGTAGATGTAAATCTCCTCGGGGATAGAACCGAAACCGCCGAATCGTTCAACTGCAACAATATTCTCGACATTGACAATCCAATCGTGACCATTAGAGGTAACATTGATAAACTTATTCATAATTCCAAATTTTAGTTAGGTTCTGCAAATATAGGAATTATCCCACGGAGTTCAAAGCCGTGGAAACGGACAGGAAAATGGAAGGTCGCACTTAGTGCCAATCCCCATAGCGGCCGGGGTTCGATTCCCTACCTGTTCACAAAAATTGAACTTTGACATACTGAACAAAACAGGGATATACCGGAAAGCCTGTGACAATAAGAGTAACATCCGCGTCACTTGCGAGGCCGAAGCAATCCCCTCGGGTGGGCACGAGCGACAGCAAAGCCTAACCCTAAGGCAAGCAGGGAAAGATGCTTGCAGAGTATATAACAATTAAACGCATTGGCGCCCACGTATTGGTAAATCGCAAATAACACCTTATAAGTCAGTTGGGCGACAATGCACCCCATACCTCGCTGTTGAACGAGCGAGGACAGCCCTTTGATGCAATTACTGAAACCTAAGGAATAACCACATAGCGTTGCATCAGTAAGCGTTACACATCGGAACACGCAAGGGCACATCATTTTAATATTAAAGATTATGGCAAAGAAGGAAATGCTTGCGCCACGAGGCGCAATAGAGAAAATCGCGAAGGAGACAGGCCACTCGCGCCAGTGGGTAGGAATATGTCTCAAGGGTGGAATTAACAGCGAATTGGCAGAGAAGATTCGCAAGGTGGCAAAGAAGTATGGCTGCCGTTGAGTGCCTTACTTGCCCACACGCAAGGAACTGCGTGAACGGCAGGTATTGTGAGAAGATTAAAAAGTATGTTGAACATTCAATTGAACGGCCATGTGTACAGAACAACCTCCTGTTAGCCTCACAGCAAGGCTAAAAGTGAGCGACTGCGCAAAGATACTTGGAGTCACCCCTCGCGCAGTGCAGAAGAGGATTGCAAACGGAGAACTCAAGGCTCACATGGTAGGTAACTCCTACCGTATATGGGGGCGGCACCTCATTGAGTTTTGGCGACTTCACTAAGGCAGCACCGGAGCGGCATTCTTTTCCATTTCCCTGTCTGCCGCGTGGGTTCGACTCCCACACTGCCACAATGCGCTGATGGCACAATTTCTTTTTCATATTTTGTGCGATTGTGTTTATTAGTTATTTCACTTGCCGTCGGTGCAACTTATAAGGTTAAAGGTTAGAGCGGAAAGCGGAAAACTGTTTTCACTTTTCACCTTTCACTTTTCAGTTTGATAAACTCAAGCCGTGAGGCTCGGTTTTGTAGCTATATATTTTGAGTTGATTTTAGTTTCAGGAGGCTTCGGCCTCCGCACGGATGCAGCGCCGGATATGGGGCAAAAAAGTTTAATCATGTTCTGCTTCGTTCAGGAGGTTCAAGCCCTCGGCATCCACTCCGCAAGCGTGCGGAAATTGTTTTTTCATCATAATAAGTTTGTGTTTCTCCTGCCGCCGTGAGGCTCCAGGAGTTTTTTGATTGAAGAATTTTAAAACGATATAATTATGAAACGATTTTACGACAGAGCAATGACAGCTGCTATGGTTGGCTGCGTGCTATTCGCAACTGGTATGACTTACGCCTCAGCGGCATTCGCTGTGGCATGTGCAGCTGTGGCCGTCTTTTGTGGCAAAAAACTTGATAGCTATGAGTGAGTGTCCATACTGCGGCGACAATGGTTGCCCTTATTGTATGCCGGTTAAGGCCGCGAGGCTTGAATACGCGGTAGTAGATCCTGACACGATGGAATCGCACCCGTGTACCGAGGAGGAATATGAGAATGCTGTACCGGAGTACAGGGAAAAATATTATGTACCCTATGATTGAGATTAGCGATAAGACGGCAATAGAGGTGCAGAATTTGTTCCGGCACTTTATTGCGGTGACAAAAGATATTCCGAGAACGAACAAGAATGACAACGCGAGACGCGTTGCCGGTAAGATAATTAAATACATAGATAGAAAGAATGAAGAGAAAGAAATTAAGAGAGATATCGACGCCGCGAGGCTCGAATGTGCAGATTGCGGCAGAGTTGGGATGTCATCCCAACACGGTGACCAACGCGCTGAAAGGTCGTTGGGGTAGCGAGAAGGATGAACAGATTCGTGAACTGGCAATGAAGAAGTATAATGGGCATTACATCAAGCCAATTAAGGTGTGAGACTTGCACCAAGGCTATTAACTGCCTGAACGGCAGGTATTGCACTGTGATAAAGAAATATGTTGAATTTGTAATTGAACCACCATGCAAACAATCTTAGATTTTAGTGACAAGTCTATCCCTTATGATGTGTTCTTGAGGGATGTGGCTACTACGGTTGTGAGTATGCTCCGTGAGCAGAAGGATGAGCCGGAGTTCGTTAGCAAGCGCAGGACTTATGAGTTGTTCGGCCGCGCGAATGTGGACCGATGGCTGAGGAACGAGGAGATTATGCCTCATATCCGCCCGGGTAAAATTGAGTTGAAGATGGCGGAGTTGAGGGTGTTGCAGAACAGAGAACAGGATTATTTTAACAGATAATAAACATTTACAGTTATGGCAGAAAAGGATTTAAATAACCTCACAAAGGAGGAATTGATTGAACTTGTAGAGAAACAAGAGAAGGAGTTGAAGAATGCTCGCTCTGTGAAAGACTATTACGCCGACGAGAACGCGAAGCTCAAGGCGAAGTTGGAAATCATTGCTAATATGTTGAAGTTATGAAAGAACTTATCGACATTCAGTTTGCGCTGAATGTGCCCAAGAACCGCACTAACAAGTTCGGTGGGTACAACTACCGTAGTGCAGAGGATATACTGAAGGCGGCAAAGCCGCTGCTCAAGGAGCATGGATGTATCCTCAATATCAGTGACGAGATTAAGGAGATAGGTGGTAGGTTCTATGTTGAAGCTACTGCTACGCTCATCAATTCTGCCGGTGAAACTATCTCCGCCAAGGGATGTGCCAGAGAGGAGGAGACAAAGAAGGGCATGGACGAGGCGCAGATAACCGGTGCGGTGTCTTCTTATGCAAGGAAGTATGCGCTCAATGGTCTATTTGCTATTGATGATGGTATAGATGCCGATAGCCTGAACACCTCGAAGGAGTTCACCGAGAAAGGCCAAAAGGGCGGAAAGGGCGGAAAGGCCGAAAAGGTTGTTGAGAAACCAAAGGTGGTTACTCTTGAGGAGGCTATTGCGGAGATGTATGATACTGAATCATACGAAGAGGTGGTTGCCTGCTGGAAGAAGTATCCACAGTTCAGCAAAGAGGAATCATTTAAAAAGGCCTGCACTGAGCAGGGTGTAAAACATCCAAGACAATGAAACTTAATCAATCGTGGGTAGTGTTCGACAAAGACGAGCACACCTATACCCTTAACGGAAAGATATTGCACGGCATAACAGGGATGCTATTCCGTCAGTTGTTTGCCGACAAGTACAAGGATATTCCGGCATTCGTGCTTCAACGAGCCGCTGAACGCGGTACAATGATACATGATGACTGCGAGTTCGCCGATGCTACAGGCCTTGAGCCACAGACTACAGAAGGCAAGAACTATTTGGAACTTCGAAAGGATTTCACGGTGTTGTGCAACGAGTACACTGTTAGTGACAATGAGTATTTCGCAAGTAACATTGACTGTGTGTGGGAGAAGGATGGCGAGGTTGTGCTTGCGGACATCAAGACTACAAGCCACCTTGACGAAGAGTATGTTGCTTGGCAGCTTTCGATTTATGCTTATCTGTTTGAACTGCAGAACCCCCACTTGAAGGTTGCAAGACTTTTCGCGGTGTGGTTAAGAGATGAGATTGCGAAACTTGTTGAGGTTGAGCGCAAGCCTACCGAGGAAATCATTAAGCTGATGGAGTGCGAGAAGAACGGTGAGATGTATCTCGTTCCGGTAAAGGATGAGAAGCAGCTTATCACTCGCAGTGCGGTGGATATTCTCATTGAGGCGAAGGAGATGGCCGACTACTACAAGAAGAGATACGAAGATATTCAGGAGCAACTTCTCGCGGCTATGAAGGAGCACGGTGTCAAGTCGTGGGATACTGAAGAGCTGAAGGCTACCTACAGCCCGGCAAGCAAGAGCGATAATTTTGACACGAAGAAGTTCCAGAAGGAGCATCCGGAACTGTACAAACAGTATCTAAAGAAATCAACGAGAAAAGAGTCATTAAGAATTACAATAAGAAATTAAGAACTATGAATCTATTTGGTAGTATCTGTCTCAGCGACATTCCTCGCGAGCAGATGAAGAAAGTAATGTGTAAGGATGGCAAGGAGAGGATTTACCTTAACATCTTTATCGGTGAGAAGAAGACGCCATCAATCTTTGACGGCAAAACCTACACCCACTCGGTGAGCTGTGCTCCCAAGAAGGAGGAACGCAAGGAGGGTGTGAACTATTACATTGGTGACTTGCAGACTTATGAGCCACAGCCGCAGGCGACGGCCGAGCAGATTAACGCTGCGCCAAGTGTGAGTGATGACGATGATCTCCCTTTCTAATCTATGATTTACAACCTTACTAACGAATACGAAGTACCCAAGTTTCAGGAAAAAGTCGCCAAGCTCCTTTCCGATGGTGCAACGGTGGAACTGAAGAAGATTCACCCGAAGCGTTCTTTGGCGCAGAATAGCTACTTGCACCTCCTCTTGGGGTACTTCGGTTCGGAGTATGGATTAAGCATCGAGGAGGTGAAGCTGGACATCTTCAAAAGGACTTGCAACGCCGACCTTTTTAAACGCGCTCACAGCAACAAAAAAGGAATAAGGGTGGAGTTCTTAAGGTCAACGGCTGAACTGACCACAGCGGAGATGACAACGGCTATAGAGAGGTTCAGGAACTGGAGCAGTGCGGTGGCGGGGATTTATCTCCCGAGTGCCAACGAGCAGGAGTTCCTGATTCATTGCAAACAAGTAATTGAAGAGAACAAAGAATTTATATAATTATGCAACTATACGAACTTACCGTAAAATACGAGAGGGCCGGAGAAAAGGGCCTTAACACCAAAGTGACTGAACAATACCTTGTAAGAACACATTCTTGCGCTACAGCAGAAATAGGAATACTCAAGTTGCTTGCTTCTCAGATAACCGGTGAAGCACGAGTAACCTCTATAAAAGAGTCCCTAATCAAAGATTTAGTGCAGGACGAGTATGGCATCGTAACCGAGCTTAAAGGCGAAGCGCAACAGCTCTTAGGCAACAAGGGTGCCAACACGGAGTGTGATAGGTTCTATAAGGCAAAAGTTATATTCCCGACGATAGACGAAGTCACTTGTAAAGTCAAAAAACTTTCTCGCTTCTATTGTATCCACAGCGGAACTGTGGAAGCTGCACATGACTTGTTGACAATGTCATTAAGCAAGACTTGTCAGGATTTTGAGATACATTCTGTTGTTGAAACTAAAATCATTGATTATGCCTTTATTGTCGAAATGCAAAAAGATGACGGGGTACAAAGCAACCCTTGACAGATGGTTTTCACTTTACATAAGACTGCGCGACAGCGATGCTAACGGCTTCGGCCGTTGCATCAGTTGCGGTAAAATTATTCACTGGAAGAAAGCTCACAACGGGCACTATATTAACCGCCAACACATGAATCTTAGGTTCGATGAACGCAATTGTAACCTACAATGCCCAAAGTGTAACACCTATGACGAAGGCAACAATGTGGGTTATGAAGAGGGACTTATCAAGAAGTATGGTGAGGGTATTATCAAGGAACTTCGATTGAAGAAAACTTTTTACAAGAAATATTCCGATTTCGAGTATAAAGAGTTGATAAAATACTACAAACAAAAAGTCAAAGATTTAGAAAAACAGAAGAATGGCTAAAGCAAAAATTGGACTCAACTACTTCTCTGTTGACACAGACCGCTACCAGGATATCAAGATTAAACGTCTGAAGAAGGCGCATGGCTGTCAAGGCCTTGCGGTATATGACTATGTCTTATGTGAGATTTACCGCGACAAGGGGTGTTTCCTTGAATGGACAGAGGATATAATCTTTGATGTTGCAGAATATCTTGCATTGACGGAAGATGTTGTTAAACAGGTTGTGTCATTCTGTGCTTCGGTTGGGCTTTTTGACGAGGAGAAACTTGCGGAAGGTGTTGTTACTTCGCGCTCCATACAAGAGCGTTATATGGATTTCTGCCAACGGGCGAAACGCAAAGATGCTGTAATTCCTGAAAATATCAAACTTACGGAAAAATGCGAGATTATTCCGGAGGAAAGTGAGATTATTCCGGAGGAAAGTGAAGAAACAGCGGATTGTTCGGGAGGAATGGACGATTGTTCGGGAAGTTTGCCGCGAAGAGAAGTAAAGAGAAGTAAAGAGAATAGAATAGAAGTAAATAATCTTCCTCAAGACGCGCACACGCGAGGAGGAGGAGAGGTTAAGAATTTATATTCTGAACTTGGGAAATGGGCGCAGATACGCGAGGATGTATGGGATGCGGTTGCGATTAGCGGAAGCTTCCAGAATGGGTTTACCCAATACTACCGCGAGTGGTTGCAGTTGGATGAGGAGACGAAGCGGTTGAGGTATCCGCTGAATCAGTTGAACGAGTCGCTGCGTAAACAGGCGGGAGATGTCAACACTGAATGGTATCATGCGATATGTTGGTGCAAGGATAATCTCTCGGATCTTGACTATTGCGAGATTTATGGCATTGCCGGAGGCAAGCGGCAGGCTTTGGTTGAACTGCAATATGCCATCAAGGAGATTAAGAAGGGGAAGATTAACCAACCCGGTGCATTTATTTTATCAAGATTGAGAAAACTATGAGAATTTCGAGTTTTTGCGCAATAGTAAGCGTGCTACTGCTTATTGCGCTGTGTGTGTTTAATAAAGTCGACAAGAAGAATAGATTCTATTGGTATGCGACAGGAGAGTACAAGTACAATCCTCAGTTGATGAGGGCTATTGCTTGGGTTATTATGGTTACAGCGATTGTTAATATAATACTTTATATTGGGTATTTAATCTGCTTAATTGCGAAACTATGAACGAAAAGATTTACCGCAAGGCACTTGAGTTGCTGAAGGAGCGCATTGACCTCTATGGCACGGTGATTGACCCGACACCGGATGATATGAGATTTATCTGCACTACGATGCAGGATATTATTAACACTGCGCTGAACGCAGGGAAAAAGAAGAAGAGTTATGACAAAGATTATTAAATCATTCAAAGGCTTCGACAAAGACCTCAAGTGCCGAGGCTTCCAGTACGAGATAGGCAAAGAATACGAAGAGAAAGAAGCAAAAGCCTGTCACCGTGGTTTTCACGCTTGCGAGCATCCATTAGATGTATTCAGTCATTATGCACCCAGCGATAGCCGCTATTGCGAAGTAGAACAAAGTGGAGAGATTGATAAGAGCGAAAGCGATAAAACCTGCTCAACGAAAATCAAGATAGGCGCAGAACTTTCACTGAAAGACATTGTTGCAGCTGCAATTAAATTTACATTTGAGAAATCAACACCGGAGAATACCAAACACGCAACAGGCGACTACGGTGCATCATCCGCAACAGGCAACTGTGGTGCATCATCCGCAACAGGCAACTACGGTGCATCATCCGCAACAGGCAACTGTGGTGCATCATCCGCAACAGGCAACTACGGTGCATCATCCGCAACAGGCTACAAGGGTGCATCATCCGCAACAGGCAACTGTGGTGCATCATCCGCAACAGGCAACTGTGGTGCATCATCCGCAACAGGCTACAAGGGTGCATCATCCGCAACAGGCGACTACGGTGCATCATCCGCAACAGGCGACTACGGTGCATCATCCGCAACAGGCTACAAGGGTGCATCATCCGCAACAGGCTACTACGGTGCATCATCCGCAACAGGCAACTGTGGTGCATCATCCGCAACAGGCAACTACGGTGCATCATCCGCAACAGGCAACTGTGGTGCATCATCCGCAACAGGCAACTACGGTGCATCATCCGCAACAGGCGACTACGGTGCATCATCCGCAACAGGCTACAAGGGTGCATCATCCGCAACAGGCAACTGTGGTGCATCATCCGCAACAGGCTACAAGGGTGCATCATCCGCAACAGGCTTAAATTCTATTGCTCTTGCAGCTGGTTATCAATGCAAGGCAAAAGGAGCAATAGGCTGTTGGCTGTGTATTGCCGAAAGAGAAGAGTGGAATGGAGTGACATGTCCAATCAAAGAAGTTCGAGCGGTCAAGGTTGATGGAAAAACAGTCAAGGCCGACACTTGGTATCAGTTAATCGATGGAGAACTCAAAGAAGTAGAATAATGAAAGACTGGACCGGAAATAAAAACAGCGTATTCAAGACGCTTGGCGCGAGCAACCACACCGAAAAGGAGCGGCAGGCTAATGACTATTACGCCACCGACCCGATAGCTGCAGAGCTTCTACTGCAACAAGAAGAGTTCTTGTCCAATATATGGGAATGTGCAAGCGGTGAGAACCATTTGGCCGATGTATTCAAGAAGCACGGCCACGACGTAAGGACAAGCGACATTGTACAACGCACGCCGACTACTGAGGTTTATGATTTTCTTTCAATGGATAATACCTCTTGGCACGGCGATATAGTAACCAATCCGCCCTATAAACTTGCAACAGAGTTCATATACAAAGCACTTTCCATCATACGCGAGGGCAACAAGGTAGCGATGTTCCTGAAACTTCAATTCATGGAGGGCAAAGGACGTAAGCGCCTGTTTACGAATTTTCCACCAAAGGTAATATATGTTTCATCCTCGCGCATAAACTGTGCGATGAATGGCAATTTTGAAGGGTTAAGGACAACCGGTGGCAGTGCTGTTGCTTATGCCTGATATGTTTGGGAGAAAGGATATAAAGGACCAACAACAATCAAATGGATAAACTAATGAACACAATTAACAAACGCGCACACGAATATGCGGTGGCGCACCAAAATAAAGCGGATGGTGTGGCTCTGATGAGGGCGTACACCACAGGGGCGATGGATGAGAGGGAGATAATGAAACGATACCACATCCGCACCAAGGTATTCATCAGTGGCAAGGTCAGTGACTTGCCGTATCTTGTGGCATGCGGGAATTTCTCAAATGCGGAGAGGACACTTGCCGCGATGGGCTACCAAGTCATCAACCCAATGAAGATATGCCGTAAGAACTGGAGCTGGGTAAGATGTATGGCAAAGTGCCTGTGGGCGATAATGTTCTGCGACAAGATATATCAGCTCCCCAATTGGCAGGAGAGCCGTGGCGCGAGAATAGAATACAAGTGGGCGAAATTTTTGAGTAAGAGAATTTTATAACATAGTTATAACCAAAACGGAATGAAAAAATAATTTCAAAAACATTTGGCAGAATAGAACAGCAGAGCTATATTTGCACTGTCTCATTTCATAATAGGCAAGCGGAAGCCTGCCAACTTGCAGGCAATTTTTATTTTTGCTTGTTTGTGCTAAATATAGCGATTGTACCCCCGTGTGGAGTGTTAATGCACCCACTGCCTCTATGGTGAAAGTCGACGGGAAAGGCATTTACTATGGCGTTCAACCCCATGCTATTGCTTAATGGCGTAGCAACTTGCCTATTAGGAAGTGAGACAATGGGAAGTGGACGCCATTCTTCTGTCCTATGATGCCAAAAATTGTCTTAATCATGGCACAAACAAATTTAATCCTCACAAAGGAGAGTACCTCAAACGAAATTAAAAGTTACTTCTCCGCAATTTTAGAGTTGTCTAAATCCGACAACGAGTTTCCAATCAATCTCGATGAAGTATGGATGCTTGTCTATACAAGGAAATCTGACGCAGTCGAGGCTCTGCAAAACTCTTCTTTCATTGAAGGCGTTGATTATCAAGTTTTGCGGAAAAATCCGCAAAACCCAAATGGCGGTCGTCCGACTGTTGATTACTACCTCACAGTTTCCTGTTTGGAGTTCTTCATCGCCCGCCGCATTCGCCCTGTGTTTGAGGTTTACCGACAAGTATTTCATGGAGCCGCCAAAATGGTACAACGTGAGCTTACACGCAAAGAGTTAATTCAGTTGGCCCTCGAAGCCGAAGAAGAGAAAGAACGCCTGCAACTTGTGAATATCGAGCAAGAGCATCAACTCAAGCTCCAAGCCCCAAAGGTAGAATACCACGACAAGGTATTATCTTCCGAAGGCTACCTTACCGTCAATATGATAGCCGACTGCTTGGGTATCTCTGCAATCAAACTCAACAAACTGCTCTGCGAATGGGATGTGCAATATTACGAGAGCAAGACCTACCACCTCAAAGCCAAATACCGCGATAGAGGTTATGTAGTCCACCGTCCGCACCCCTATGTCGATAGTCAAGGCAACTTCAAGACCCGACAGCAGATGTACTGGACTGAACTCGGCAAGCAGTTTATTCTCGATTTGTATAACAAGAAAATGGCAGCGTAACTATGGAAAAGAATGTATTTCAAAAAGCCAAGGAGTACGGTTTGATTGACGGATATATCCCGGCTAACAGTCCATCGTTTATGGTTGATTACTTCAGGCATATGGCTGATTCGGCAAGTAAGGAAGAAGACCTGCAACAAGTGGCATCAATATTCAGAGATGCTGCAGCAATCATCGAACTGCATACCCAACATATGGAATTGATAGTCAATGCTTACGAAGAAGACAACCCACCTTGCAACATCAAGGTCGTAACCAAGTCATAACTTATTCAACAGGGGAGGGAAAAGCAATGAGTAAGTTACAGATTGAGAAGGACGCGAAGAACCGCGCCTATGCATTCATCATAGCATCTGGGTTGTTCCACAAGTTCGCGGAGTTCTGCGAAATGACAAGAGACCTTGAGCCACACGATTTATGTATAAAGATGCTTGCCCTTGAGGCTGAGCAGTAACAACCATTGGAGCCGCGAGATTGATTCTTTCGGCTCTTTTTAATCCCCGAAAAAAGAAAGCAAAATGTACATAGATAAACCCAAAAAAGAATTCAGGGGCGCGAATTTATTTTTTGGCATCCAGCTGATTAAAGGTGCGGCTGAACGAATTGCAAAAATCTTCAACCAGTTCCCCGTATCAACAAGCGTTCAGGAGATGATAGACAAAACAAATAGTAAACCAACCATCCGCTATATGACTCCCGAGGAGGAGATGCGGTATTTAATAAGTACACACAATGATAAACCAATTAGCACAGACCGCATTTAACACTGCGATTATTCGCGGCAAGACAGAAAAGGATGCAGGCCACCTTGATGCGTTCTTCGGTATCCTCAGCGAGCTGAAGGAGTTCCGCGAGGCGAGCGAGGTAGATCCAAGTGAGCACCTGCCGGAATACACCCAGGCACAGGAAGAGTTGGCAGATGTCCTCATCTGTTGCCTCACAGAGCTGCACCGCCGTGGGGTGGATGTGGAAGAGATTATTGCCGAGTTTAGGCAAGCAATGGAAGGAGGTGCGGAATGAGTATAGGTAGTGCTATGGAAGAAGTTGCCATGTATGCCGATTTATTTGATGTAGCATATTGTAGTAAATTAAGTAATACCTATTCGCATATAGGAACATCATACAAGGGCAGTTCTACGAAGAGAGGGAATAACCCCAAAGCAATCAAAGCGAGAAGAAAAAAGAATAAGAATAAGAAAACACATAGAAGATGAAATACATAATATACCCATTTGCAATGCTGTTATATGTGCTTTGCACTTTGTGTTTGTCAATAGCATATTTCTTTATGGTGTTTATAAGCACATTAAGTGATGCACATAGTACATCGTTAGAAGCGTGTGAGAATACAAGAGCTTGGCTTAAAATATTGAAAGTATGGACAACAAAAAGAAAATGACTTGGATAAAGATTGACCGCGATGAGAACGGTGTTGCAAGCATCGAAAGTATCAATGCGATAGTTAAGCTGCATAAAGATGGAACCCCTGTTGCGTTGGCTTCTAAAGATTCTTACGGCTATACATATGATGTAATATCTCCAATACACGATATATTTGAGTGGTACGGAGATATAGAACACCACGCATATTACACCCATTATTTACCAATACCTAAGATAGAAGAATAATTATGCAATACATACTAACAAAAGAAGAATACGACAACCTCGTTCCGAAAGAAAAGTATTACGCTGAAATGGATAAGGTTGCAGAGTTAAATAAGAAAGTATTAGAGTTGAGCAAATTTACTTGCGTGAAAAAAACACAAGGTTGTTTTGGATATTGCGATTTTTGCCCTATAACTAAAACTTGTACAGAAATTAAACGATATAGTAAATAATTATGACCCTACAAGAGAAAATAGACAAGCTGCCGAAACAAATAGAATACAAAGGCAATATTTACACAATGAGATATGGCGGCAATCTTGAATATGTTTTTATCGAGTACTATTGCTTGAACCCATATCCGTATGATAAGGTAATAATTTGTTGTGGCAATCAAGTATATGACCAAACACCAGCACAACGCCTTGAAGATGTAGTAGACCGAGTATTAACAATAATTGAAAATAAAGAATGGGAAAAATGAACTGGCTAAAACGAATGATAAGGAAGTTTACTTCCCAACGAATAAAGTTGGAGGAAAGATATACGCTTAATAGGAAATATCTTGGCCGTTCCGAGGATTTAAAACAGTTTCTTGAGGCACGGCAAAGTTCCTGTGATTGTTTTGGGATAAAACTTACAGTAATAGAAGGTGATAATTTCCCAGACCATCAATACGGTTATGTAGAACTTGTAGACAACGGCAAGGTTATTGAAAGCGCGTTGCTGGAAAAAGGTGATTTGGGTTTAGTTAGATGTGAATTTTATGGCAATAAAAATAATTAGTAAACCAATAGGCAAGCCTATATATCAAGGTGAATGTTATAGATGTCATACTCGTTTTGAATTTGAACACGGTGATGCAAATATGAGTAACGATAGTCAAATAGAAGGATTCTCATACAATGTAACCTGTCCTTTTTGTGGTAGAAATGTTTGGGTAAAAAGAAAACTATTGAGATATGAGTAAGATAACCTACACCACCGATGTAGCGCATTGTATGGGTAGAGCCTGTGCAATAAGAGATAAGTGTTACAGGTATTGGCTTCGCAAGGAGTTGCGCAAGAAAGCAGTAAATGGCTTTCTATCGCCCAATATATGTCCTCCACACGTTGATGAAGAATACGACTTTGAAACAGAAGAGTGTGAAATGTTTAAACCGATAGAATGATATGGCAAACATTTTAACAGGTATTATCGACCGAAATCGTAAAGCTATAGCAACTGGGCAGACAGTTAAGATGTGCTACTTCTCAGAAGGTGTGGAACATAAAATAGAAGGTGTTGTCCGTGTAAAGGGATACAAATATAGGCAACACCAGTTTTGCGTAGAAACCCAAAATGGGATAAGATACCCATTTTCTTTAATGGAAAAACCAAGCAAACAAA
This sequence comes from Alistipes sp., assembly GCA_045650465.1. Taxonomy (GTDB): domain Bacteria; phylum Bacteroidota; class Bacteroidia; order Bacteroidales; family Rikenellaceae; genus Alistipes. The sequence goes on along the minus strand of JAZRRF010000024.1, from coordinate 52,579 downwards.
TTGTAATGATAAAAGATTTTCAATATGCAAAAGACAGAACTAAAATTTAATTCGCAGGTATGCACTACTAAAGAACAGAGCCAACGCTTGTTGGAATTGGGATTGAAACCTGAGACTGCAGATATGTATTATGCTGAAGGTAGCGAAGATGCCGAAGGTGATATAGAGTACCATCTTCGTATAAGAAGAGAATGGGAAGAATTATTGCGTTCAAATGACATTCCCGCTTGGAGTCTGCATCGGCTACTGGAAATAGCAATTAAAGGTAATAAAACGTTTGCGTTGGATATTACTAACAAAAACAATATAGATTATTGCTATGAACGATTGATATGCGATATAGAAAGACTTATTAACGCAAAAGCATTTAACAAAGAATACTTAAAGCAATAAGAGGTACAATCGTAACAGCGATTATCGCCCAATGCAAAAATATGTGTTTATCACAGGCGATTAAGTTTCACTTAATGTGAGTAATTCAAACGTAACTTTGGGGTAAGGGAATCGGAGCGTGGTAATTCCCTCTAAGAAGTTAGCCCGTAACTTGACGGCTATAAACCAAGATGTAAACCCCACCTCTTTTTTTTAACAAAACTAAAAGTTTTGAACCATGAAACGAATCATCAACAAACTATTTGAATGGTTCGGCTATGTGCCGAAAGATGGAAATGCCTATTACTGGCGAGTGTACGAAGAGCATGTCGCAACAAATAAAGCGGTTGAGAATAATCGTTGCAAGTATTGTTGTATGACAAACGTTGGCAAATATATTGTTTATGTAGAATGCGAGGATTCACCAGATTTACATTACATTAAAGCATTCCCATACACTAACGAAGGATCAAAGAAGATAGCCCACCTACGGGCAAAGCTCCTTTGCGAAATGTTAAACGAGAAAGATCAAGAATGATATGTATGAGAAAACGAATAAACCCGAAACCAATACTCCTTGCTGCGCTGATGGGTGAGCAGATTCCACCAGGCAGATACATGGATATCACTTATTGCCGGTTCATCATGGCGCGTCATCTGCGACTGCAAGGTTTTGGTCTGGAAAAGATTAGTAACAGGCTGAACAAGGATCATGCGACTGTCAGTTATTACGACAGGAAGTACGATGAGAATTACAAATTCAATCCCGAATTCCGCGAGCTTGCGGATTGGTTTAATTTAATTAAAGAACAAATGTAATTATGCAAAGAAAAATTGTAGTTACAGGGTGCTTCAACTGCCCCTATTGTAAAAGAAAAGAGCTTGAATATAACGGAGAAATGCGTGTGGAATACTTATGCACTCATCCGAGCCATCAGTTACAACCTGAACCGTATATCCCCGACGATGTGTATTTTACGAATATACAAATAGGTCGAGAGGTGTTGAAATATCTACCTGATTGGTGTCCGTTGCCAAGTGATAACTCTTAAAATAAATATCATGAGCAAGTACAGAACAACTCATTCAACTGACCGCTTTGGCGACACGCTCTGGGCGGTGGAAGAGTATTACCCCGAGGAGAAAGACTGGGGCATAGTGAAAGTCTTTACAACCCGACAGGCCGCCGAGGATGAGAAGCAAACACTTGAGATGTACGGAAAAAAGAAATAATTTGATAATCAGCCCCTTGCAAGAGAGGCTGATTTTCTTTGCAAACAAAATTTAAAAAATGGAAAACAAAATGGAAAACAGAAAACAGGGTTACAACCCAATGAAGGCTGTGTCGGGCGATGCTGCTCGCAGTGAGAAAAAACAGACGGTGACAATCACTGAAGACCTGAAGGTTATTGTCACCGCAAACAATGGTGTACTGAAAGGCGGAAAGGAGTCGGTGCACATAAGTGGTGAGTTTGTCATGAACGCAAAGAGCGTGAGTCTCTTGATTGCAGCTCTTGAGGGTAAGAATATCTACATTATGAGTGGCTATCCTTTCTTTGATGGCTTCATTCTCGGCGAGAAAGTCGCAAAGGAAATTGCGAACATGCTTGAGGAGCAGAAGAAAAGATGTGACGAGCTTGAAAGCAAGTCGTTCAGGGCTGAACTTGAGATCAGCGAAGCAAAACGTGAGAGGGACCTGCTGAAGGATAAAATCAATGAGTTCAACAAAACCCGTCGTCCATGGGAGAGAAAACTTAACATTGAAACGAAATGAAAACATCGACTTTTGTAAAACTTTTGGCCTGGTGCATTATCGCTTTTGCCGTTTTTGAATTAAGCCTTGCAGCCATCAATGCAAGTAATAGTGTTTTGAATGTCATCGGTTGTGTCTTGCCGGTGATGTTTGCTTTTATATCTTACAAGACCAAATGTTTTATTAACCTTAAAATCAAAAACAAATGAAGAAGATTATGTTGTTTGCGCTTTCTGCGCTGTTGTTGACATCGTGTGCTTACGAGAGAATTGATGCCGGACATGAGGGTATCAAAGTGAACCTTTACGGCGACGGTAAGGGTGTGGATGATGTGGTGCTTGTGACCGGCGCCATGTGGTATAACCCAATTAAGGTTGCGGTATTCGAGTATCCCACCTTTGTGCAGACGGTGGACTATCCCGCGTTTGAGATCAACTCAAAGGATGGTTCGAGGTTTACGGTCGATCCTTCGGCGCTTATTAAGATGCAGGATGGCAAAGCGCCGATTGTGTTCAAGAAGTACCGCAAGGGGATGGACGAGATTATAACCAAGACATTATATGTCTATATCAAGGATGCTGCACGAATTGAGTTTAACAAATACAATGCGGATGAGATTGTGTCGAACCGTGAGGCTGTGGATAAGGCCTTTGAAGCAAGGGTAAGGGAGTATTTCCTTGCTGAGAACTTTATCCTGGACCAGCTCTCTCCGGGTATACAGTACCCGAAATCCTATGAGGATGCAATTAACCAGAAGAATAAGGCTGTGCAGGATCAGATGAGAGTAGAGAATGAGGTGGCTGTGGCTAATGCGGAGGCTGAAAAGAAGATTGCCATTGCGAAGGGAAATGCTGAGGCGCTGAAGATTCAGGCCGATGCGGAAGCCTATTACAATCGCGTGGTGGCGGCTTCACTATCAAATAACCTTGTGCAGATGAAAGCGCTTGAGAAATGGGATGGCAAGACACCGATTGTTGCCGGTGGCGGCACATTTGTGGATGCGTCTAAGTTTATTAAATAACCCTTTAAATTTTAATCTTATGTTTGAAGCATTAAGCGCCGGGCTTACCGGCACACCGAGTATGAGTGGTTTCAAGAGCAAAGGCGAGGCCCTCAAGTATGCAATCGAGTTTACAACACAATGGAAGGAAGGTGAGAAGATAATCAACTTCACCGCGGCAGAAGAGCTTTACAAGTTTATCTGCAAAAATGTGGAGTTGCCTGAAACTTTTGACGATGGCCTGTCGTCGTTCTTCAAGAGAGTCGGTGAAACCATCGAGGAGGAGAAAAGGAACAGGGAGAAGTTGGAGGAGTTGAAGAATTCACTCAATGAAGAGGCTGGCGAGGATCCTGATGTTGCGGAGAAGGAGACTCAAGACGAGGAGATGGAGAAAGTTTGTGAAAATGAGGAGCCTGCAGAGGTTGACCTTACGGTGGAAGGTTTTGTAGAAGGTGAGGAACCGGTAAACGAAGAGTCCGAGCCCACAGGCGAAGTGATAGTGGAGCAGACCAAAGAAGAGGCAATACCTCTTCCAGGCTCCAGCCCTTTAAGTCATGTTGCCAATAAGTTGAGAAGCATATTGCGTGACAACAAGTTCAAATCAACTGGAGCAGAATGTGCCAAAGATTATAGCAAAGAAACATTCCGCCTTCACGGCAATGGTAAATCTCTTGATGTAACCATCACTTTCTCCACTTGCCCCACAGAATAACTCCACACTCAACCCCGGCTGTCTTAGGATGGTCGGGGTTTTTTGTTTGTGTGTGGTTAAGAAAATTGTTTACAAGGTATTTGCGTTTTGCCTTTTGGGAAATTTTTGCTAACTGATTGATAGTTAATGTTGGCAAAATTTGAGGGTAAAGTAAAAGTGTTTGACAAAACAAAGGATAAAAAAGAAAAGAGGCAGCCGTGGTGGTTGCCTCTTGTTGTCTTATTCGATTTTAATTTCCGCTCCAAGTGCGGTTGCGACCTTGTGGAGTGTGTCGACGCGGAGGTTGTATGTGCCGCGCTCGATCTTCGCGATGTGTGAGTAGTCGATGCCGGCGAGTTCTGCGAGTTCCCGGGTGGTGAGGCCTTTGGCCTCGCGCAGGGCGCGGAGTTGTGTACCAATTTCTTCTCTTATATTCATGGGTTCTTAATGATTTCGTTGAACAATGCGATTGCTGAGCCTTCATCATATACATCTTCGCATGCAGGGTCGTCATGGATATAATTGCCTTCGCTGTCGAGGAGCCTCCAGTAGCCTGATATGCTTTGCTGCATGGTGTAGCCTGCGGGGAGTGTGTCCATTTCTTCAATTCTATAGAGCATAGAGTCGTAGCGGAGGCTCATGTCGCCGTGCTGATAGATGAGTACTCCGTCGGTGTATATACCTTCACCCTTATACCAGGAGGTGTCGATGCCTTCTTCTTGGAGTTCCTTGATCCATTCGTCATTGTTCCAGGTGTAGTCATCGCCGAGGTTGTTGGCGTAAGTATCAAGGATATTCTGTGCCTCTTCGAGTGTGAGGTCTTCTTCCATTACCCATTCAACGGGTGTTGCACAATTGTAGCTGATAACGCGCTGGCCGTGATAATGATGACGTGCGTTGTAAGGATCGCAGATTGCGTTGATTTGATACTTCTTCATAATAATACGCTGAATTACTGTTGCCACCAGTTCTAATTGATTACACTGCGAAGGTAAGCATTATTTTCTTTGTGGCAAAATATTTCCACAAGAATTTTGCATTTGTTGAAATATTTTCACGCAAAGAGGTCGTGAAGGACAAAGAACCGCTGGAAGGGGTTAATTGTTGACTGTCTGCTGCAATAAATTTATTGTGGTGGTGCCTTGCTCTTCGGTGGGTGTGAATTCCTTTACGAAGTTGACGAGGGCGGTGAGGGCGGCTGCCTGGTCGCGGAGTGAGGGGTGTTTGTTGTCGTCGCTCAATTCTTTGGTCATCTTGGTGATGAGGGCGGAGAAGAGTGTGCTGACTCCGGCATAGTGTTGTTGGAGGAATTCCTGGCGTGTGGCGGTGGCTTGCTCGATGGAGCGCACTGCGGCATCGGAGGTTTTTTCTATGGCCTTGACTGTGGCTTGTGTGACGATGTCGTTGGATACTGGTGTGTCGCTGAACAATGGCAGCCAGGCGAGAAAGGTGGTGCGTGCAACGCCGTACTTCCTGGCTATGGCTGATGCGTTGCCGTTGGTCTTGTATTCCTGCACGGCAAGCATTTTTTCTTCATCGGTAAGTGGTTTTTTTCGACACTTCTTTTTCATTGATTATCAAACTGTTCCAAGGGGGGCGTTTTTTGCACACTACAATATACACTACAATGCACACTACAAAGATACACAACAATTAGAATACAGTGCCTGCAAGGAGGTGGATTGTGTCAGTTATCCATAATGGTGGGTTAATTATGTACTGATAAATCGTGTTGGGATTTGCACCTTTGGGTGTTTAATTCGAATTAATGAAGACATGAGTGTAGTTGGACTTATAGGTGCAGGCGTGGGGCTTGCGAGTACGCTGTACGGGGCGTACAAGAGCGCGTCGGAGGCGGAGAAACAAGAACAAGGGTTGGCTCGGCAGAGGGCTGCCAATGAGGCGTGGTATAACCGTAATTACTACCAGGATTACCTGAACACTGTGCAGGCGCAGAATGCGTTGAAGCAGTACAGGAATGCTTGGGCGGAGAGAACAAAGGAGGCGAGAGCGCGACAGGCTATAACCGGTGGAACACCCGAACAGGCTGCAGCGGTTGCTGAGGCCGGTGGTGAGGCAATGGGCAACATGGTCGGTAACTTGGCGGCAAAGGGGCAGCAGGATAGAGCGGCTATCGATGCGCAGAAGCTTGCGATGGATAATAACTTGAGTCAGCAGCAGGCGGCTATTGCTGAGGCAAGGCAGCAGGCGGCAAGTAATCTTATGAGTAGTGGTGCGAGCCTTATTGCGAGTGGATTGCAGGGCGTAGATTGGGACAAGGCTGACGGCGGCGTGGAAGATTCTGCGGCTGAGGCTGGCGAGCTGGGTATTAAAGTTCCGAGAAACAAGAATGGTAAATAGATGGAGGGGATACTATGAGCAGTGTATTAGATGACAAGAATCACAAGAAGACCAAGGCAGGTGAGGAATATATTGAGCAGAATGGGAAACGCTATAAGAAAGTAAACTTCGATGAAATTCCCAATAACCACGCAGCTGCGAGGGCTGCTGGATATCCTATATTTAGAAATTCTGATGGTGATATTATAGGAGCGTTGAACCGGGGCACAGAAGCAGACAACAAAGGAAATTACTATGCCAGTATAGGTGGGAAGTGGTATGAAGTTGTTGATAACCCTATAGCAAAAAAAGCCGGACGAACTTTTGATACTGCACAGCCCAAAGCACCTGTGACACCGGCTGCCTCCCAAAAGGAGGAAACGCCTGCTGCACCTGACACACAAGCGTCAGACGATGTAGTTGTTCTTGAGGAGGTGGATATATGGGGAAATAGATCGCAGAAAAAGGAGTCAGAAACTACATTTCCAAAAAATGTGAGCCCATTTGATATCAGGGGCACTCGAATTCCTAACGAGAGTGCTCGAAATGCGGGTGTAAGCAAACTCGATAACTATTATCATAGATCTGTTCTTGAAACTCTGCCGGAAACTCCAGCTGAACAGTCGCGATATGACAAGGCTATCGCTGATATTGAAGCTGCAAAATCGCCGTCGCGGCTGAAACGTTACCATATACGTGAGATGAATGAAGATAAAGAGATGCATCCTTATTTTTATTCTCATGCAGTAGGAAGGGAAAACTGGAGTGCGGAGGAGTTGCGTAAACTGATAGAAGACGGTAAAAAACGTAAAGAGACCGAGCCACAAATACCGCAGACACCTGCTGTGAAAAAGGAAACGCCGGCTGCACAGCCCAAAGCACCTGTGACACCGGCAAAAGAGACATCTACACCTACACCTGCTCCTGCTGCACAGACAGCTGTTGAGGATGGTGGGAAAAAGACGATTCTATGGCCGGATCTTCCGGAGATGGAAAAGGGTAATTATGTAGAGCAGACGGATGCACAGATTGCCCAGGCGCAGAAGTCTGCCGCAGAGCAGGAGCGAAGGGCTAAGCGTGAACGTGATATGGCTATACTAAGTGATATTGCTAACCTTGTGACTAAGGGTGCTGCCATGCATGGTGGTGCGTGGAAGATTGACAAGGAGGAGGCGCGTAGTGCGGTGGCTAATGAGAAGCTGCGTGCATTAAGGGAAAGCAACTCGAAGCTGTTGGCGGAATATGCAAGGCAGCGCATGGAGGCTGCTGATGCGGACCGCAAGGAGCGGAATGCTGCTGCGAAGGCTAAATATGACGCAGAAGTGGCGCAGGCAAAGTGGGAGGCTGACGAGGACTACCGTAATGCGCGACTCAAGGAGGAGGTGAGTTATCATAATGCTCTGTTGGGTATTCAAGGAGCAAGAGAGGAGCGATTAAAGAATCAGGGTGGCGGAAGCGGTTCGGGCAACAAGGAAAAAAAGATACGCTACATCAATGGTATGGCGTTTGATTATAATGACGACAAGGCGGTTATTGAAGCGTATTGGCGGATGGTTAAAGCGAATCAAAACTTGGCAGTGATGGAGCCTGACTTAGTAAATGGATATAAAGCAGTCTCTAACCCGTCTGTTAATCAGATGCGTGGAGCGCTTGAGAGAGGTGGCATGACTGCCACACCGCCGAGTGTCAATAAGGGGAAAACAGCAGGGTTTAACAGCGGAAAAAAAGCAGGGTTTAAATAGGTCTAACGAAAATTGCAAGCAATGAACGACAATAGAACGATATTGTACAACGCCCTTAAAAATGAGGGGTACACAGATATTGGTGAGAACCAGGAGGAGTTCAACAAGTTGTTGGAAAAACCGGAGAATGTGCGTGTAGCTTATGACGCAATGAGAAATAGTGGCTACACGGATATTGGTGATAGTTACGAAGAGTTTGCAGCAATGCTTGTTCCCAATGTGGAGCAGAAGACGACCGCACCGGTTCCTGCGCAGCAACCCAAGGGTGGCGAGAATGGTTTTACCCTTACCGGGGGAGAGTTGGGATTAAAAGAGGAAGCTGTAGAAGAACAGAAGAAAAGTCGTGTGCGGCAGAAGTGGGAAGCTCTAAAGGGCGATGGTAACGAGGAGGAGGAAGATGATTCCGGGGCTATAATCAATCCTCTTACACCAGAGCAGGTGGATGAAGTAGCACAACAGGTTAGAGTTAAAGTCGGTGTCACTCCGGACGTCAAGAAGAATGCAACCCCTAATCATGAATATGGTTGGAATGCCAAACATCAGAAGCAGCAGTCGAAGAAGCAACAGAAAGTTGAGGCTGAGCAAAAGGTCGAAACTATTGAGGCTGTTAGAACAGATTTTAGCGAACTTGATGATGCTTCAAAGGTAAAGACCTTGGAGCGCATGTTTGGAAAGTCTATCAACGAGATTGAGGATGATTTCTTAGCAGCTACCGATCGTAGAGTAAATGGCGATTATGACTTGCTCTTCCGTTGGGCCACAGGCGGAAATCTCAAAGCTAATGAGTTGACTATGGATGCTGTTGTGGATAAACGCGCCATAGCAGGAAAACGCGGATATACCCCGGCACAGATAGAAGCCGGTGTGGCCGACGATGATACCACGATGAAATACATGGCCGACAAACAGATGGCTGAACTGGAAGAGGGCTTGGACTCTATTGAGGCAGAGATTAAGGCTAAGGCCGGTGAAGCGCAGGCTAATTGGGAGAAGGAGAAACCTGCGGGATGGGATATAGCGATGGCTTTGTCGACCACAGATCAACGAGGCATGACCAGTGCTGATGCGGTAAGAGATGCAATGTCTATTAACGGTATTCCAACCGAGGAGGCGCAGGAAGTCGCGCGCCAGCTTGACATGATTAACTACACCAGGCAGAATATTGCGAAGGCGAAGAATCTACAGGCGTTGGCTCAAGCGGAAGGCGGAGGCGGCAAACAGTTTGTTGCCGGTATGGGCGCGGCAATCCTTGACCCTGACACATGGACGAGTGCCGAAGAAATTAAGAGAGGTCAAGCGTTGCAAGGTGTGCTTGACAAGATAAATGATGAGGGCGAAGGCTCTCTTACACAGGCAGAGCAGAAGTTCCTGGAGTCGGTGGTTATGCTTACTGCGTATAATGAAATGTATGCAGAGGACCTATCGGCATCGGCCGGTGCCGGTAAATCTTTCATGGAGAGCATACCTCTTATGTTTGAGATGGCAATAAACCCACTTCGCGGTACGGGTAAGGCTGCCGGCAAGAAGCTCCTTAAATGGGCTGAGAAGCGTTTCCGTTCAAATGTTTTGAAAAAGGGCACGCAGGTGTTAGGAAATATAGCCGGCTCTGTTGCTGCTGGATATGGCACAGCTGCAACCATGCAGCTGCCCGGCACGATAGCAGGTGTACAGGAACGCATGCAGGGTGATGTTGTCGTAGACACTGATGAGGATGGCAAATTGGTATATGGTGGGCAAAAGAATGAGAAAGGAGCTGCGACAGCCGTGTACGAAGAATTTACGGAGAGGATGCTGGACACTGCATCGGAAATGATCGGTGCAGGTTATGCGTCTCTTCCATTCCGTCAGCTACGCAAATGGGGAAAGGGAACAAAAGTATTGGGGTGGATAGATAATCTTGCTAATAGCAGATTTGGTAAAACCCTGGGTAATTTCTTTGAGAGAACAGGTTGGCATGGACCTATAGAGGAGTTTATGGAAGAGGTACATGTGGGCTTGTTATCTCCGGCGTTGCTTAGAGACCCTAAACTTAAAGATTTCTTCAACGAGAAGGATTTGACTACTACGCTTATTGCTGTGGCTGTTCCGGGTGCTATCACATCATCATTGAGAACAGCCGTAGGTGCTTATGATGGTTCGTTCAAACTGGGTGCTCAGGAGAAATGGAAGATGCAGAGCGCAGACCGCACAGCTCGTACATTGTGGGGTGAGAACATAGCCCAATGGGATGAAATCAAGTCGCGCCTCGATAATGGCTCAATAGAGAACACAGAAGAGACATTAAGTGAGATTGACCAGGCAATTAAAGATGTATATGCCGATGAAACACTGACCAATGAACAGAAAAAGGTCGCATTGCAGTATGCCGTGTATTCTTTGCAGTATAAGACTGCGATAGGAGTAAGTGAGGCTATCACAGACGAGCGACAGAAAATGCTCAATGAAATGCTTAATGGTCGTTACGAGGAGGGTTACAACACCGATCCTGATACTGTGAACGGAAGCACGATTGCTCTTGCCAACAAGTCTTTGGATGATGCGGAGACAGCGGTAAGGGTTGCACTTGGATTGCAGAATGATGCGAGCATTGAGGATTTCGTCGGTGGCAGAAGTGTTGATGAGGTTGCCATGGGTGATGAAGCTGTTGCGGATGCGTTGTATACTTACTTGGAAGAGAAGGCAAGGTATGATGGTATGAGTGAAAGGCTCAACGCAGAGCGAGAAAGTGAGATCATTGAGGCGGACAATAGTGTTGATGCTGTAGCGCACGAGGATGGCAATGTGTATATGACTACTTTGCCAAGCACCGGTGAGGTTATTTACATTACCGGTGGCACGGTAGTGCTTGATAACGATGGCTATATTGATGTTAATCAGAGTGAGGGTTTGGTAGCTCTTATGCCTAACAGCAAGAAGGAGGCGATACAAGCCGGTAACATCCGCGAGAAAGTGGCTGTTGAGAATGCTGAGGCACAGAAGGCTGTAAAGCGTGCGGAGATTGATGCTCGCTACAAAAGCCAACTTAATACATTTGTGTATAGTGACTCGGAAGGCGACCACACTGTAATGCTTGTAGGCCGACGCGGTGATATGGTGGACGCTCTTATTGACGGCAGGCCTACAGAGGTGCCTGCAAAAGAATTCGAGGCCATCATGGCTGATGCTACAGGAAAGCAGCCTGTAGTTGAAGGCGGAGAGGTCAAAGCGGAAGGCGCTACAAGTGGTGACGTTGTGTCACCTGTTGAAACTACACAGCCTATTGAACAACCCGGGTTGTCTAATGGGTTGTCTAATGAAACTGCACAGACAGAGACCGCACAGCCACAGGTGGTTGCGCCCAAGGTGGCAGAGGTGCCTGATTTCTTCCGTATGGATGGCAAGAACTATGCTGTTGTTTCCCGCAATGAGGATGGCAGTGTGACTGTTGATGTTGATGGCAAACGTGTTGTGTTGCTGGCTGAAACTAATTTTACGACTGCGGTGCCTACCGACAAGGGTGGCAAGGTGTTGTTTACTGAAATGCCGGCGGAAAAGACTCTTGAGTATTTTGTGCAGCGCGTGCCTAATAGCCAAGCGCGTGCGCAGATGATTGAGAATAACCGCAAGCAGGCGGAGAGTGCGCTGACGAAGTTTGATAAGGAACCGAATGTAGGTACTGACCCTGATGCATACGAGGCTGCCATGAATAAGTGGGAGGCTGGCAAGAAGGCGGCACAGGCGAAGGTTGACTATTGGAACGAGGTGGCTAAACGCGACGCGGAGATTTCACAAAGCGAGATGCGTGAGTCTGTTGAGGCTGTAAAACCGAGGGAGGTGATTGAAATGACTCCCGATGAGTTTGTTGCAAATCAGTTGGGTGGAATTAAGATTACTCCGGAAAGTTTCCAAAAAGAGACTGGTACGAAGGCTGAACAGAAGCAGATGGTTGGTGTTATTGCCGGCAAGGAGAAGGGTGGCGTGAGCATTGAACGTGCTGCTGAAATCATTTATGAGAGCTATGGTGATGAGCTGCGTGGCCTTGGATTTAATGGGGATATGCAGGATGTGAGGGATATGATTATTGATGTTCTCTCTAACGGTAATCCTCGTTCATTTGCAAAGAAGGGCCTTGAGATGCGACAGCAGACTGATGTTGAGCAACAGCTTGCGGAGTTGAGAGGCGTTGCTAATGCGCTTAACTTTGAGTCTATCGAAGAGCAGATTGCATACGAAGAGTCGATAGTGCCTCGTATAATGCAAGAGCTTAAAGGTTTTGATGAAACAGAATATTTTAATAACTTAGCGGAAAATTACGAAAATGACACCACAAGAGAAAGCGAGAGTACTCGCGGAAGCAGTGAACTACTGCAAGGCGAACAATTTGCTGACAACACAGGAGATACAAACCTTGGAGAGCCAGGACAAGGAGGCAAGGTTCAAGGTGATGTGTACAGCGGTGGCGAGAATGCAACGTCACAAGGAAATCAACAAGTAAGCGGTTCGGAAATTCCGAACGGTTCAACTATATCACAAGCAAGTGACCAAGTTGTAGACCACTATACACTCAACAGCGCGGGTAATAGTACGCAGATGCTGAAGGATATGGAGGCTGTGCGCAAGAGTAACCGCGAGGAATATGGCAAAATCTCCCCAGCGTATGAGTTATTCTACAAAGCCAAGGAGCGTGGATTGTACCCCAATGAACTTGAGGAACTGAGGGCTATTGTAAAGGGCACTTCGCTTGAAAGCAAGGTTGATGGTTGGTTTACACCAGTGATGGCCGAGGGTGGAAACGCTCCCGGCCAAAGCGGTGTGGCTGAGATTAAGGAGCCTACATTTACCGAGGAGGTGCTTGAGAATGGCGACAAGCGTATCACGAACTACAATTCGCGTGGTGAGGTGGCAACGGTTGTCACTGAGCACGACGGTAAGGTTGTGTCGGTTGATTCATACGACGAGGGTGTGCTGTTTGAGCATACGGAGTATGACGGAGGCGGCAAGGCGGCATCAGTCACCCGTTATGACAAGCAGGGAAATGCGATAGGCACACAGGTTTATGTGGATGGTAAGGCAAAAGCGTCTCATCCGGTTGCGGATAAGGTTCTTGAAACGGCAAAGAAGAAGCAACAAGCGCGTTTTGCTGACCATGCGAAGGGGGTTGCCGAGAAGTTGGGCGTTGAGGTTACTGTGCACAATGATGAGTCAACGGTAACGAATAAAGATGCGATGAAGGCTATTGCCGAGGGTGGTGAGGTAAAGGGTTGGTATAATCCTGTCACAGGTGAGATTGCGCTGTATATGCCGAATATGGAGAGTATGCGCGATGTGGAGAGCACTATCCTGCATGAGGCTGTGTCACACTATGGTATCAAGCATTTATTGGGCCAAGAGGATTTTGACAAGTTCCTCGATGGTGTTTGGGATATGATGCCTGCAGCGTTGAGAGCGCACTTCTTACAGTATGTTGGAGCCGACATGGCGAATCCGTCAAAGGCGAAGATGCGACAGGCGGCTGATGAGTATGTGGCACACATCGCAGAGAAGATGGACTTGAACGAGCTTGAGAAGAGTGTATGGCAGAGGTTCATTGACTATGTGATGAATGTGCTGCGCAAGGCTGGTTTCAAGAACTTGAAGCAGAGGGATGTTGAGGCGGTCATCAGGGCAAGCTATGCGAACCTACGGAAAAACGGAAATGTGAAAACTGAAAACGGAAAGGTTTCACAGGTTACCGGCCAGGGTGAGACAATGGCGAGCAAGAAGATGTCGGAGAGACGCCAGGAGAAGAACCGCATAAACAATGTTCTTGATGAAGTTGGCGGTATCATATATGGAAACAAAGAGTATGCAAAGAAGCAACGCCTGAAGAGAGAGGCTGAAAGAAAGGAACTTGCGAAAGAAATATACTCTTCTGTTTTGAAAGGTGATTTTAATGATGTAACTTTGTCGCAGATAGATAAATTCATTGAAGATGCTACACCTGCTAACCCTTTCGGACGGAGAATATCGCAACGACTTCCACAGAGAATGGAACGAGCGCTGCGTCAAGGAGCGAGAGCGAACGCTGTCGATGCGCTTTTCAGCCGAATATCTGAGAGCGCAGTCCCAGCGAATGAACGCTTTAGTGAAGCAGGAAGAAGAGAGATTGAGGAGAGAAAGAAAGAACTCCTCAAAGGGTGGGCTATAGCCACCGGTAACTGGCATACTGACCTCAAGGAGTTTACTGATGATACCGAGCCTATTGGTGAGGGTAAGGACTCAAAGGTCTATTCTTCTAAAGACGGCCGTTATGTTATAAAGGCATCTAAGGGCAAGCCTTTCGGCAAGCGTTTCCGCCCTGACATTGACAACATTGCTTTGTTTAACGATGTATTCCGTGACACAAGATATGAGATTTTGGGTTATGGTGAGATTGATGGTGAGTTCGTGAGGATTCTCCAGCAGCCTATTGTGGATTTTGCCGAGAGTACTCCGCTGACAAGTGAGGAGCGCAGGGAGTATATGCAGTCTCTTGGATTTGAGCCGCTGAATGATGCGAACACGGCTTTTGCTGATGGCGAGATTGTTATCGCTGATTTGCAGAAGGGAAATGTTGTGCGCGACGCGGCTGGAAACATAAGTGTCATTGATGCTGATGCAAAGCTGCACACAAAGGATGTGGGCGGCGATTATACTTACCCTCCTGTTGAAACGGATTTGCCGGAAGGTACAGACTTGGGTAGCACGATGTTCCGCAAGGCCAACTACAATCAGGAAGTTTTTGTTAGCAATGCGCAGAGGGCTGTTGAGGGTATAAAGCAGGAGAAGGCTACTCCCGAGCAGTGGCTTGCTATGCTGAAGAAGAACGGCGGTTTGAAGGCCGGTGAGGAGGCGTGGATGGGCCTCAGTGAATGGCTGGAGAACAACGAGAGCAAATCGCTTACCAAACAGGAAGTGCTTGACTTCGTTAATGAGAATACTATCAAGATTGAGGAGGTGAGATACTCTCAGTTCGGCAGTGGTATGATGAATGAAGCTTCAAAGAAACTTGAGGCTGAAACAAAGGAGATTGGTTGGGATGCTATGCAAGAGAAGTACCCCGGCATTGAGGATTTCTTTGAGTATTACAATGGCGAGGTTCTATGGAGTGAGTCAACGGTAAGCGAAGGCGAATATGAGGATTTCATATTGGATAATAAGATTGTTGATGCAAACCCTGCGGACAACGCTATCAATGAGCATCGAGAGAGTTATACAACAGAAGGTCTTGAACGCAAACGTGAGATTGCTCTTGTGGTGCCTACCATTGAGCCGTACAACCAAAGCGATGAGATTCACTTTGGTGATGCAGGCGAAGGCCGTGCTGTTGCTTGGGTGCGCTTTGGTGAGACTACCGACAGCGAGGGTAATCGTGTGCTTGTGATTGATGAGATTCAGTCCAAGAGACACCAGGATGGCCGAGAGAAGGGATATCGTGGTGTTGGTTTGGCCAAAGAAGTACTTGCTGCTGAAGAAGAGGTTCGTAAAACCAATAGGGAATTGACTGCATACCGAGAGCCTTTGAAAGAAAAGTATAACTTCAAGGAACTTGGGGGCTCGATGTTTGAACGCCTAAAGAACTTTGACGCTATGCTATCCGAAGAGGAAAGAATCACAATGGATGCGTTGGGACAGGCACGCAATGAGGCTGAAAAACGATTGCAAGAACTGCGAGGACAAGAGAGAGGTATCCCCTCTGCTCCCTTTGAGAAGAACTGGTATGAGCTTGCGATGAAGCGTATGCTGCGACTTGCTGCCGAGGAGGGATTTGACAAGGTGGCTTGGACTACGGGTGAACAGCAGGCGGAGAGGTATAATATAGCCAAAGTTGTTAGCCATATAGAATGCGAAAAGGTTGGAAAGAACGGAAACAAGAGCTTCTCTATGGGGCTTGACTACAAATTTATAGTTGACCCGAACGGAATAGTTGTCAATTCCAAAGATGAGTATATCGGAAAATCTATTGCAGATATTGTAGGAAAACCGCTTGCAAATAAAATGCTTGAAATGCAAGAGGGAGACACCATCAGCGGTGATGGCTTGCGTATTGGTGGCGAGGGTATGAAGGGTTTCTATGACAAGATGCTGCCATCGTTCGTGCAGAAGTACACCAAGAAGTGGGGTGCAAAGGTCGGCACTGTTGAAATGCCTTCTCTTGAGCAGAACAATGTGATGCACTCTGTTGATGTTACTCCGGAAATGAAGGAGAGTGTGATGGAGGGGCAGACGATGTTCAGAAGAGGTAATCGTAATGATAGGAATTTTGAAAATAAAAATATAACTTTGCATACGACAGGCGATGGCAGGATTGTTAGATATGAACAACTTGAATTATTCGATACTGATGAGCGAACAACTACCGACATACAACGGGGTGCCAGTGGAGGAAATCAAACCGCTGACAACAGGACCAGAACAGGTGATATACAACGGGATGGTCTTGCAGGAGGAGATGCCCTTACTCTAATAAACGCACCGCTACGTCCACTCGAAGAGGGTGAGACGTCTCTCGTACAACGAGTATTTACAAAAAGCAAAGCTTTTGATTTTACAGCCGGGGAACAGATTGAGTCCTTGGAGGATGTTGCGTATATCTTCAAGAACCTCGAAGATGAAAGCATTGAGAACTCTTTTGCAGTACTTGTAAAAGACGGCAAGCCTGTGGTACTGCACTTGGGCATGGGACATTACACCTCTTCGATAATTAACGCTTCTGCAGTGGCAGTGGCCATGGAGAATGTCAAACCGGATAAGGTATATCTGGTGCATAATCATCCGAGCGGTGCTTTGAGGGCTTCTAATGAAGATGTGGCTGCTTTGGAAGGTTTTAGAACAATCTATGGGGATATTGTAGAGAAAGGTATTATTATAAACCTAAAAAGTGGCAAGTTCGGAATATACGACACTGCTAAAGAGACAAACGAAGAGAGGAGTACAAAGGCTGAAGGTGGGGCTGACGTACCTGTTGAGACATTCACGTTCAACAAGCAGGTTTTCGACAAGGATTTCAACCCGGCAGAATTGTTTCAGGTAAAAAATGATAGCGATGTTGCGGCATTCATATCTTCTAATCGCTTGGGAGATAGAAACAAGATTGGCCTTTTGGTCTGCAATAACCAAAATAGAGTTGTAGGTAATGTTTTTACACCGTTTGTTGGTATAACTGCTGCGAGCGCAAAGAAGGTTGCTAAGGAGATTGTTTATTACACAACAGTGATGGGTGGAAACAGGCCTGTGCTGTTTGGACGTTTCCCGGCACTGAGTGCAGCTGCCAAGTCGAATTTAGGGGCGTACATAGGACTGTATTCGGGTGGTACGATTAAATTGCTTGACATGGTGGATGTAGAGAGCCGCGAATCTGTTCTCTATGAAGATGAAATGGTTTATGGAGATAAATCGGTTGATAATTCTTTGAATGTGCAAGAGGAGAGGACGCTTTTCTCAAAGAAGGAACTCACTCCTGAGCAGAAAAAGAAGGCTTTGAAGGAGAATGCAAAGGCTATACGTAGGTTGCATAATGTGACATCGAGGTTTCCTATCACTGTTTTGAGGTACTTGGGCTTTGCCCTTGAGACACAGGAGCAGAGGGAGATGCACGACAGTTTGTTTGCGGAGAGGGATGCTATCACGGGCGAAAGCATGCCTGCCGGATTGCAGACAAACCCACAGGCAATGACGCTCCAGGAGCGAATTACAGAAAGCCTCTTGAAACATGCAGAGCAGGAGAAGGAGAATGTAGAAATGCGCCTCTCTGCTATCAGAGCGTATGGCCGTGACCTTGCGAATGTCATAAAGTTGATGAACGCGCAGAAGGTTTATGACCGAAATACTGTAAGGATATTCACTGATCTTGTGAAGATGTACCTTAGAAACAATGCGATGAGCGGCATGTCGAGCTATAAGATTATACGCTTGCTGAACCTCATGCAAAAGGCTACCGGTGGCCATGCGAAAACGGTAAACGGCGCAGCCGTGAAGATTGCTGAGATTATCACCAATGAGCACACAAGCCAGCTTGAGGAGATAATGGAAAAGCAGATGAAGACCGGCGCGGAGAGAGTCAACGCAAGTGGTGTTGTTGTTCAGGGCGGTGTGGATATCATCGGAAAGAGAATCCTAAATACTTACAAAGATGCAATCAACCTTGATGACGAGGGCTTTGAGGAGAAGTACAACGACTCATTCAAGAGAGTTGGAGAAATCCAGAAGCAGCTTGAGGAGAATGGTAGCAATACGGCTCTTGAGAACCAACTGAAGGAGGCACAGGCTGAGGCTGATGCAATGCTGTTGGCTGCGACTTACAGAAACGAGGTGAAGGCTGCTGAGGCTGATATAACGAAAATTAAAAATGAACTGACCGGGAAGCGTACAAAGGCTGAGAAGGGAGAAATCACCTGGAAAGAGTACCATGAGTTTGCAAAGACCATAAACTCGCAGATTGTACAGTTGAGGGCGCAGCAGATTGACGCATACCAGAAAGTGCTCCATGCTTTGAGCGGTGACATCTACGAAGGTGTGCAGCGTGCAAGGGCGTTCCGCGAGGCAGAGGCTATGCGTGTGCAGAGAATCCATGACATGGCAGAGAGCGATATGAATGGTGTTGACAAGAGTGCTGAGAGAAAAGAGCCTGGAGCTGCCGGCAAGACTGTTGACATGGTTGTCTATAAGAACCCCATAGTTCGTACTGTGATGAATGGCTTGGGTACTTATGAGAATTACATGAAATACTTTGGCCGCGACCACCTTGACGGAAGAGGTGAATTGTTTAATCACTTCATGACTGCGTTCAACGAGGCACAAGATAAGGAGTGGAAGGAGTCACAGAATGACTTCAATATCCTTGAAGCTGCAGCGCAGAAGATATTCGATAAAAAGATAATTGGCAAGACTTACAAGACTATTGCGCGCGAATCGACAAAGGGAAGCGGTGTGATACTTTCGTATTGGAATGGTGGTGCAACGGTAGAACGAGAGCTGACCATAGGCCAGTTGATGTATCTCTACATGACCGAGAAACAGGCTGAGGGACAGATGAAATTGCGTAACATGGGATTGACAGAAGAGAAGGTGCAGGGTGCTGTTAAGAAACTCCCTGCCAAGTACAAGAAGTTTGCGGACTATATCCAAGCTGAGTTCTTGCCACAAATGAGGCCAAGAATGAACGAGGTTCACCAGAGAATGTTCGGTGCGTCTATGAGCGAGGTAGAGAACTACTTCCCATTGAGGGTGAACAAGGATGCAAGACAAGGCAATGAGGATATAAACAACACCTCGGATGCTATTCCATCTACAATAACCGGTTCAATTATCAAGCGTAGGGTAAATGTTACCCCGATAGACCTCATGGCAAATGCTTTTGATGTCCTTAATGAACATATCGTGGATATGGAGCATTGGGCGGCATACGCGGAGTTTATAAGGGATAACAACACTCTTATTAACGACAAAGATTTCAAGAATCGTGTGCAGAACACAAAGAGTGTGCGCTACGGTGACGGAGAAACTCTTTGGAAAGACTTTGTGGATACTGCCCGAATTGCAACAGGCAACTACAAGCCAAAGGCGGATTACCTTGCCAAACTGATGAGTGGAGCAAATGCAGCGAAGATTACTTACGGTGGATTTACATCCTTGAAACAGATTGCGAGTTTGCCGGCATTCTTAGGAGACGCGAATGTATTTGACTTGATGTGGACCGCATCGACTCCTGTAGGCTGGTGGTCTTCTTGGAACTGGGCAATTAAGAACCTTCCCGGCTTTGAGGAGCGTTGGAAAGGGCGCACAGCCGGTAATGAGCGACTTGGAGAGAATGAGTATTCAATCTATGACAGCAGGATAATGAAGGCAGCAAGAATGGTGGGTATGACACCTAATGCTTTTATTGACGCTGTGGTTGTTGCATCCGGTGCAAGAGCTGTGTATAACACGAGACTGAGGTTTTATAAATCTTTAGGCTTGACGGAGTATGAGGCGGATAAACGCGCGAAGAATGACGCGGCTATCTCTTACAACGAGACCCAGCAGAGTGGTCAGGGTGCATATTTGAGTTCCCTGCAGAAGGATGGCGGTCTTGTAGCTTTGCTAACAACCTTGTTCCGAAACTCGCAGATGGCATTCCAGAGAAGAGTTGTAGGCAGCATGGTTGGAATAGGCAAGAAGCTTGCGCGTGGCGAGAGAATACGCGAGGCCACCAAGCAGAAGTATATCAAGATGGGTGTAGATGAAGTGACTGCTGGGAAACAGGCCACAAAGGAGTTTTACAAGAGTTACGCAAAAGATTTTACCAACTTGGCGATATTCGGTTATGGCATGAACTATCTGTGGGTACTGATGGGACAACTGCCCTACTTGTTGTTCGGTGATGACGAGGAAGAAAAGGAGAAGATATATGATATGGCAAAGAAGGTGGGCGTTACCGGAATGTTCGAGGGCTTTACGCTTGGTAACTTTGCAAAGGGTCTCTATGAGAAGCATATAACCGATGGTAAATATGCAGTAGGATTGCTTGAAGCTCCATTTGAGGGAGACTTGCAGAAAGTAATTGACAGCTTCGAAAAAGACGGCACGGCAGCCGGTATCTTGCAGCTTGGAATAATCTTAACCGAAATGAATACCGGTATCTCTCCGCAGAGGTTGATTGATCTCGCAGCAGCGTTTATTGATGTCAGCGATGGCGATGTTAAATTGGCTAACGATGGTGTGTTACTGGGTTTGAGAATTTTGGAGGCTCCGCAGTCGCAGCAGGATATGCTTATTCTTGATGAGATATATGGTGCTGATGCCGAGAAGGTGAAAAAGGTTGCAGACAGGTATATCGAGTATAAGATGACAAGAAACTTCCCACTTGGCAGCGAGGACGAGAAGCGAGTTGACAAGTATGCCAACAAGTTTGTGGAGACCTTGAAGGAGCGTGTCGAAAAGGAATACTCTCCGGAGGATATAAGTGTAATATATGACCAGTCTTCGGACACCGAAAAGGAAATCCTTAAAAAGAAATGGATTGAGGGCATGGACGAGAGAAACGGCACGAATGTGGCGAAGTCTTTGAGAAAGGAGAAACTTGAAGAGTTGCTTGGCTCTCCTGTGGAGAATGCGGCGACAAAAGCGCTTCACAAGTACTCAAAGGTTAATACTTACGAAAAGTTGGAGACATTCGAGGACCTTGAAAGGTGGTATGAGTATAAAGTGCTTCACGATAAATTCAAGTCTGACTATGAAAAGATTCGTGATGGCGAGGAGTTGTCACCTGAAGAGAGAGCAAAGGCTGTTGAGCATTATGGCGTATATGCTGATAAAGGTTTTAAGGAGGTTATTAACGCCATAGGGGCACATAAAAAGTTTATAAAGCAGAACAAAGATCCCGAATGGAGAATGAGTGAGGTTAGAAGATTGACTGATATTGCAACAGAAATAATGAAGCGTTATGAATAAGTTTCTATCAAGAGTGAAAAGTGGGAGCCGTAAGGTGGCGGCTCCCACCAAAAAATCGGTGAGAGAGGTAAATCAGGAGGACTTGGAGGCTCTTGAATGACCGCCCGAAGCAGCGAAGCTGTGTGGGCGGTTATCGCAAGGCAGCACAGCAATGGTCGCTTGCGCGTGCAAGCGGGTTGCGAAAAGGGCTGCCGCGCAACCTTACACTGCACAAAATAAAATTAAATTATTATATTTGCGAGCAGATATAATTGTTTAATTTTATTTTACCTTAATGAAATACTTTAATAAAAGAACTGCGCTTGCTTTGTGTTTTTTGGCATTGCTACTTGCTTGCAATGCGGAAAAACCAAAAAAGGACAATGAAGTAAAAGATTATAAAATAAACAAAGCGCAACAAACACCGAGAACACCCAAAAAAAGAAGCAAAGAAGATAGCTTATATTGGGAAAATGAAAAAAGGCTTGAAATTGAGAGCCACAACCCTGCCGATGATTCTATTTTTTGGTAAAAAAACAGCAAAAAGTTTTGCAGATTAAAAAACACGCCATATATTTGCAGTGCTGAACAATTATAAGAGCAGGCAGAGGCTCTTATGGAAAAACCGTAAGGGTTTTTCTTTTTCCCTGCCAAGACATAAGATAATGTTGTACATTTTAGTATAGCACGCAAAAACGAGGAGGTGTCAGCAATGCCCTCAAATAATCTCTTATGGTTGTTCAGCACTCGTTTTAGCGTGCTTTTTTTGTATATATGCTGAACAACCAAATTCAAACGTACCATTACAATGGTAGCTCTGTTTCCTTTGCGAAGGGAGACAGCGTAAAGGTCAATGCTACAGAAATGGCAAAGACTTTCAACAAGCGACCGATAGATTGGTTGCAGAACAAACAAACTGAAGAATTTCTCAACGAACTTGCCAAAGTGAGAAAAAGCACTTTGGCTGATTTAGTGCAAGTTACACGCGGTGGCGACAACCCAGGCACATGGATGCACGAAGATGTTGCCCTTGAATTTGCGCGGTGGCTTTCTCCTGCATTTGCCATTTGGTGCAATGACCATATAAAAGAGTTATTGACAACAGGAGTAACAACGGTGGCCGATGACGATGCAGCTATTGCCCACGCAATGGAAATACTGAACCGACGATTGGAACAAGCAAAAGCAGAAAAACAACTTTTGGAAGCAAAAACACAAGAACAAGAGCGCATTATAACCTTACAAGCTCCACAAGTAGAATATTTCCAAAGGGTGTTGAGTAGTGAAAGCACATACACTGTTACACAGATAGCAAAAGAGTTTGGTATGGGCGCAGAGACTTTAAACCGCAAATTGCGCGAAATGGGTGTACAGTACAAGCAGAACGGACAATGGCTGCTGAAAGCCAAGTACCAAGACAAAGGATATACAAGCACGATAACGCGCGAGTACATAGGTGCAACAGGCAAAGTGCATACATCACAGCAGACAGTATGGACAGAAACAGGGCGAAAATTTATACATTCATTGTTTGATTAAAAAAAACACAACAACATATAAAAGCTATGGAGAACGAAAAACAGATTACAATAGCTGTTTTTGATGCTGCAAACATCAAAAGCTATGCCGATACAATAGACTATAATAGTTTGATACCTGCAATAGCACAAATAACAGCAATCTATGATGAAAACCACATGGGAACAGGCAACAAAGAGATAGATTTGGAAGATGTTTATTTTACAATTAGCTCAATAATACGATACTGCAACAGCGTTGAGGCATTGAGAACCGAAATAAACCACGCGTTAGAGTTGAAAGATTTATCCCCATATTACAAATAATTGATAAAAAAGACAAAAGCACCCAAAAGGGTGCTTTTTTTATGAAAAAATCTCTTTTCCGCAAAAATTTATTGCAATTCCGCACAAAACAGCATTAAAAGAATGAATAACTTGCCGAACAAAAAATAAAAAAAGTACGAATTTCGCAAAAAAAACCGCAATGTGAATGGTTTGATTTATGCCTAACATTGGGTGTTTAATTTAATTAATGAAGATATGAGTGTAATTATGAGTGAAAAAAATGAGAAGCGCAATACTGTGCTGAAGGATATTGAGGGGAAACCGATGGAATTTGACCTTGCGTATGATCCGTACGTTGGTACGGCAGAGGAGGTACGTGGTTTAGCCCGAGCAAGAGGTGATTTGATGTACGAAAACCCAAAGGCGGCTATCCGTGAGCAAGGTACACAAGGTTTTAATGAGCCTGAAGAAGACTGGAAAGAAACAATGGCGGAAAACCGCAAGGCCTATGAGAAGAAATATAAGGAGAAAATTTCTAAATACCCCGGAAATGTAATATTTGGTGCTAAAGCCCCAGCTGTACAATCCCCGACCTTGCCTGAATCGGTGGCATATCTCGACGGTACTATGCCGAGAAAAGTTGCGAAGCCAACTGCTGAACAGACACAGGCACAGACGCCTGCTGTGAAAGAGGAAACGCCTGTTTCTGTTGCACAGGCAACTGCGACAGAGGCTGTTTCCCAAAAAGAGGAAATGCCTACAGCGCAGTCGCGATATGACAAGGCTATCGCCTATATTAACGAAGCCTCAAAATCGCCGTCATGGCGTGAACGACGCGACATACGCAAAATGGAGGAAGCGGCGAAAAAAGAAGGACTGATAGAAGCCGGTAAAAAACGTATAGAGACCGAGCCTATAGCATGGGAAACAGACCTTGAGGAGGTGGAGATAATAGGGGACAAAAAACCTACACCCGAAAAGACTGCCCCTAAAAAGGAAGCACCCGTTGCACAGACACCTGCACCTGCTGTAAAAACAGCTGTTGAGGATGGTGGGAAAAAGACTATTCCATTGCCGGAGCGCCCGGAGATGGAAAAGGGTAATTATTTTGAGCAGACGGATGCACAGATTGCCCAGTCGCTGAAGACTGCCGCAGAGCAGGAGGAGAGGAACGCAAAGCGTGACCGCGACATGGCTATACTAAGTGATATTACTAACCTTGTGACGATGGGTGCTGCCATACATGGTGGTGCGTGGAAGATAAAACCTACACAAGGATATACAGAAAGTGCAAACAAACGCATAAGGGACATAAAAAAAAGACAGCGACAAGAACTGCTGAGATTGCGCGAACAGATGCAGAAACAGAACGCTACAAACATTGCCAATGAACTAAAACAAGAGCAGTTTAATACAAGAATGAGGCAGCAGCAAGACCAGTTTAATACAAGAATGAGGCAGCAGCAAGACCAGTTTGATAGAAGAATTAAGCAACAGCAAGAGCAGTTTGATAAAAGAATGCAGCAACAGACAAAAAACAAAAGGGCAAACGATACATACCTAATATACCAACCAGAGACCCGAAAATATAAAGAATATCCAAATATACATGCTGCATATTATTCACTACCACAAGGCTATAAGGCGGTAAAGATATACTTAGACAATACAGGAAAGCAACTTATTGTAGAAGACCCACACCCTACCGTTCAAAAAATGCAACAAATGATAGATCTCTATAATTATACAAAAGAAAATGGAATTGAATACGACAGTTTTGAAACACAACCGTTTAATATAGATGAAGGGTACAGCAGAAATGAAACTAAAGATTTACAAACCCCAACTTATAACCCAGACGGTACAATATCATTTAAAAAAGTGAGCGACCAGCCAATAAAAATACGGAAATGAAGTAAAAACACAAAACAATAAATTGTATGATTGATTATAGAAAAGAATTGCAAACAAGGCAGCAATTAAAAGACGCAATAGCGACTAACCTTGACGAAAATGAAAGAAACATGCCGTTACTTGACGGTTTGTTGAGTTATATAAACAAGCAAAATGCACAAATTGAGAAAATGAGGGCCATTCTATTGCAAAATCCACAGCTTGCGCGTGTGATAAATGCAATGTTGAATGAAAACTTAACATTTATGCAAGCACTTGTTAGATACGTTAGCGTGGACTTTGCCACAGTTGAAGAAGGTAGTGCAGAATATTATGAGATATTAAATGCGGAAATAGACCGCAACGAGCAAATAACAATAGAGCAAGAGATTGAAGAAGAATTGCACGAAAAACATGAGCTGCAAGCTGCAAGGATTGAGGTATTTTGCAGACAAAACGGCATTGACACTGCTGATTTTATACAAGACCTTAACAACTGCATTGTACAGCCTGTAATAGACAGCGAAATAACATACAATGATTTGATTGCATACAAAATTGCAATAGATGCAAAGATATTGTTAGACGGCGGCGAGCAGAGCAAAGAACTTTTTGCTGAAAGAAAGCAAAGCAGAAAGACTATAGAAACAACCCCTGGTATATATTACACAAATGATGGTATAACATACAAAATTGACGGAAAAGGCAAACTCGAAGTGCTACCAGTTAGAATAAAACCATACGAGCCGATGTTTGTTTATACAGACATTTTTGCAGAAGGCGTAAAAAAGGAAAAACCAAGCAAATGGCAAGAGATAATTCAAACATTGAGCTACACAATGCCATGGAGCGAGTTGACAAACGCAGACGGAAACATGAGTGATGACGAAAAAGCGGTTGTTATATTAAAACAATGCAGTGCAGTCACAAATTTTGCAAAGAAGATAGATGAAGCAAAAAGCAAAACGCTATTTACACTAGACAGCGTAGAAAACATAAAAGAGCTATCAAAAACAAAAGCACTAAAGAAAGCGTACATTGAATTTTGGCGCACAGTTGCGGAGATTTTTAAATACAATGATGTTGATGACATAGATGTATTTAAAAACATCACAGTGAACGAGGTTTTATTTCCTTTGAACAATTGAAATTGCAATGAACAAATTTATAACAAGGGTAAAAGTAGATAAAAAACGCGCTAAAACGCCGCAAAAAAAAAGTGCGTTAAGCGTTGACGCAGAAGATTTAGCTGCGCTCGAACAATTTCACACAGATTGGTGTAATTTGTCCGAAATGAGAGCTAAAGCTGCAAGGGCAGAACGCTATGCCTGGGGTGACCAGTGGGGCGACCTTGTGCGTGACCCGGACACGGGGCAGATGATTACCGAAGGTGAGCTGATAAAGAAGAACGGCAAGGTTCCTTTGAAGAACAATATGATTGCTCCTATCTGGAACAATATCGAGGGTCAGTGCCGCACGGCGCAGGTTAAGCCTGTGTGTGTTGTAAGAGACCAGCGTGAGGCGAAGCTTGGCGAAATGGTGTCTATTGCTGTTGAGTATGTCCACGACATTAACGAGACCGGTGAACTTGATGTGGCAACGCTTAAATCGAATGCGACTGCCGGTGTGATGGCGCAGAGGGTTGAGTACGGTGTGAACCCTCGGAACGGCAAACAGGATGTGTGGTTGTATCCTGTGGATCCAAAGAGATTGTTCTTTGATACATCGGTAGAAGACCCCCGTATGTGGGACATGTCGCGTGTGGGCGAGCTGTATGATATGACTACCGAAGATGTGATTGCTACTTTCGGCAAATACGTTCCTGAACAGGAATTGAGAAGCATCTACGGCGAGGGTGGCAATTACCTTGACTCTAATGCGCTGAACGGTGACAAGCTGAACAGCCTGAACTTCTACACTCCTGCGCAGCCTAATATGTGCCGTGTGATTCTTGGTTGGAGACTTGAGAACAGGCCGGCCATCTATTACCACGATTGGGAGAACGGTACTTATGGCTATGTGAAACGCAGTGAGAAGCATATCCTTGACGAGGAGAACGAGAGAAGAATGGAGTATTATACCTCGCAGGGTGTGGCCGAGGAGGATATTCCACTCATTGAGTATGAGACCAACGAAACGGAGAGAGTTTGGGTTTTCCGCTACATGACTCCATGGGGACACTGCTTGTACAAGGGTGACAGTCCTTATTGGCACGGTGAGCATAACTATGTGCTTGGTGTGTACCACATGACAAGCGGCCACCTGTACAATTACTTTGAGCAGTTCATCGACCAGCAGAGGAGTATCAACCGCACTGCTACGCTGATTGACTTTATGCGTGGTGCTTCGTCAAAGGGTGTGATGGTTGTTGACGAGACTGCGTTTGAGAGCATGACACGCGAGGAGATTGTGGACGAGTATGTAAGGTGGAACGGTGTGCTGTTCGTGAAGCCAAAGAATGGTGTCAATGTGCGCGATGTGGTGCATCAAATCAACGGTGGTGCATCGACAGCCGGAGACTATGAACTGTTGAACCTTCAGCTGAAGTTGATTAACGAGATTTCGGGTGTGAACAGTGCGATGCAGGGACAGGCTCCAAATTCGGGCACACCGGCCTCGCTGTATGCGCAGCAGGTGCAGAACTCTTCACTGAACTTGAAAGGATTGTTTGGTTCGCTGACTGCGTTTAGAAGAAGACGCGACACGAAGGTGATGCAGACTATTCAGCAATATTATAACGAGCCTAAATATCTTGACCTTGCCGGAAGAGATTACAGCGAGGAGGCAAAGTGGTATAACCCAGATAAGGTGAAGAATGCGTTGATTGACCTGACTGTTACCGAGGGCAACAACAGCCCTGCATACCAGGTATTGCAGAATGACTTCCTTTACAACTTGTTTGCGGGTGGTGCGATTGACCTTGCTACCATGCTTGAGAATACTTCTTATCCTTTCGCTACAAAACTGTTGGAGGCGGTGAAGAGAAAGGAGCAGCAGGCGCAGGAGGCTATGGCGCAGTATCAGCAGCAGGCAGGACAGGCGGTAAATGGACAGGCTATGAGTCCGCAGTTCCAGCAGGCTATGAATGGTACACCGGGTGCGCAGGATGGAGTCATTTTTAAAGGTGAAAACTGAAAGGTGAAAGGTGAAAACGAAAAGGGTCTATAGGGTGACTAAGGGTTCTAAGGGAGCCTTATAGACCAATTAAATACAATGTTATGGAGAAGAGGATTATTTCTTTTAAGGGTATTTCCAATATACCAGACGACGGCCTTAACGAGGCCGGGGATATGAGTGTGTTGCTGAATATGAGACACAAGGGGGGCGAGCTGGTTCCATGCCAGTCGCCTGCCGTTGATAGTAGGGGTGGCTCTATTAAGCAGGCTTTGTATCACGCCAACAGTGGGCATTGGTTAGAGCTGGAAGATGACGGTACGCTGTATTATAGGAACAAAGATAGCCAACAGGAAGAGTATTTGGCAGACGGTGTGGAGTCGTTTGCACTGATGGGCAATATTGTTATAATGAACTTTGCCGACAGGGTGGAGTATGCGATATGGCGAAATGGGGGTTTTGAGTATTTGGGTGGACTGCCGGAGGTGCCGGAGATGAAGATAAAATTATCCCATCATTTAAAAAGCGTTACAAGTGAAGGTGGGTATTCATATAGTATCCATGATGATGAAACATCATGGATGAAACATTCCAAAGGCTTCTTTGATAAAGCACTCGATGGAATATATAAGAGTAAGTATTTTGTTGACAATGTTTTGTTTATTGTTGGCATAAAACTCTTTGATGGCTCATATAGATATTCACATTTGTATTATGTAAGAGGCGAAGGTAAGTTTGTATTGGACGGTCTTACAGTTAGCAGTGGTGTTAAAAATTTTGCGACTTACATTGGAACCGCAATAAATGACGATGAAAAAGCAAATATCACAGCAGAAGTGGTTGGTTTTCATACTGATTTGTCGTTCGATTACAACCTTGATAAATGGCAAGATATTATAATGTCAGTAGATATTTTCACTTCCGGCTCTATAATGGAACATGAAGTGAAAACAGGGACCTTGGATTTATTCAAATTAACTGGACACGGCACATTAGAAACAGTTTCAAGTGAAGTTACTTTATACACGAACAAAGCAGTACCGCAATTAAGGAATGAAATAGAGAGTTGTAGTGTTTTCAGCAAATTTGCAAGCTACGACCTTAAAGGTAATCTCTTGTGGGAAGCAGAGGAGACAAGCCCATCGTATTTGAGTGTGCAAGACAAGTTGCCTGCCACAAACTTGAAACAGTTTATTTCTAAAGGGAACTTGGTTTATAATGCAAGGCTGCATCTTTATGAATATAGAGAAGTAAAGAACCTTGCGACAAAAAATATGCTTGACGGGTATTATCCGGACGGAGGAACCGCAGAGTTTAAAAAACTGATAGAAATGAAAACCAATGTTCTGTTCAAGGATGGTACATTGGAAAAGACCACATACGATTATACGCAAATAGGAATTGCAACGAAATGTTTGTCTTGCTTGATTTCGCACCCATCAAGAGATGTGGCAAAAACGCAAAGTGTATACACTGAAGAAGATGTGACCAAATTTATTTCTACAGAATTAAAGAATCATTCCTTAATGGATATGTCTTTATGTCTTATTGGAAAAACAGAAAGGGCTTACAGGGTTAGGTATAATATCATAGGAGGTTTTAATAATGCTTACGACTCCAACAGTTTGTCAACATACAACACTGAATTTAATCCTGTTGTATTCTTGGATAAAATAGGTAACACACCAAAATCTAATTATGAGTTATTAGCACCTTGGAATGATTTGGATCATTCTTGGTGGACATTAACGAGCTGGGATGGGGATTTTGAAATAATAGATGCTAAAGACATTTCTCAATACGGAGTAAGTGGAAATGTATATCCAGGCACGCGCATAAATATCACTATTGAGAAATCAAAATGCAAATATGATATTACTCCAATAGAAGAGACTACTGGTGAAGAGGTTTTGACTGGGCATGAGGACGAAGAATTTAAATCCAACACTCTCAAGGTCTCGGCTGTGGATAATCCGTTCTATTTCCCTACGGCGCAGACGTACAAGTTTGAGGGTGAGATAAAAGGATTGGCAAGCAATGCGGAGGCGATTTCTCCGGGTCAGTTCGGTCAGTTTCCTTTGTATGTGTTC
Source organism: Alistipes sp. (assembly GCA_045650465.1). GTDB lineage: Bacteria > Bacteroidota > Bacteroidia > Bacteroidales > Rikenellaceae > Alistipes. Next base: position 22,372 of record JAZRRF010000024.1, on the reverse strand, counting down.
ACGGATACAGGTATATGGGCAATGCAGGTTGACACAAGCGGACAGGGTGCATATACTATGCAGAGTCCATTCAGCCGTGAGGTGTGCAGCGGTGCTATCTGCCCGGTGAGCGGTGGAGTTGTGTTTGCTACGGATAAGGGCGTGATTGCTATCAGTAACGGACAGGTAGCTGACTTGAGTGCGGTGCTTGATGGCTTTGAGGTGGATTTCTTCCATTACAACGCAGAGATGTGGAACGCGATTTTTGCCAAGGCCGGAAAGGGGGTGGTGAATCCTGTTCCTATAAGGGAGTACATCAAGGGTGCGGTGATTGCGTACAATTACCACTACAATGAGATTATTGTGTCAAACAATAAAAAGGGTTACTCCTATGTCTATTCGCTGACAAACCAGGTGTGGAGCGTGATTGACACGGTGTTTGATTTAACGACGAACAAGTATCCCGAACTGGTGGTGTTTGACAAGCAGGGCAAGATGTTTACTTTTGCCGATGGTGAGAGTGGGGATATTCCTGTGGTGGCTATTACAAGGCCATTCACGCTTGGTTCGATTGACTTCAAGAGGTTGAGGCAGGCGGGATTGAGGACCACCTTTGAGGGCAGTTTGAATTTCTACTTGCTGGGTTCAAACGACGGTGCGAGATTTGTTTGTATCACAGGCAAGGAACGCCCGACAGTGAGCGAGGCAGAGAACGGTGTTATAAGGGTTTCTACTCAACGAGATTTGATTACCGGAATGAGCAGGAGCAAGCAGTATAAGTATTTTGCTATTGCGATTGCCGGGCAGATGAGTGGCCGTGTATCTATGGCTGAACTGCTGGTGGATGCTGGGTTTGCGAACAATCAAATAAGATAAGATGAAAGCGTGACGGTGTGTCACGCTTTTTTTTATTTGTTGTAAAATGGCAAGGTATGTGTTTGCTTAATTTGTATATTTGCGTTGTTCTGAAATCAAAGAGTAAATAATCTTTTTTGGGGAGCGCAGCGGCGTTCCCTTTTTTTGTTTGCAAGGCTTGCAAAGGGAAATATTTGGATATTTGAAAAGGCCTAAAGGGGCTGCAAGGGCATGAAGGCCTAAAAGGGATTTTTGTTCTTTTAGTGCGAGTTGCCTTTGTTTTTGGGTGGTGGTTGCACTTTAAATGAGATTTTTTATTTGTTTAAGGGTTAAGGGGGAACTAAGGGAGCTAAGGGGTATTAAGGGGACTAAGGAGGTGGTAAAGGGCTACAAGGCCGAAAGGGGCGAAAGAAAGAAGATGATCGGGAAGTTAACTTCCTAAACAAAACGCAGGAAGCGATACACGTCTATGGTGTACCGCTCCCCGATTTCAGCAACTCGAATGAGTTGTGAACATTTTTAAGGATGTGCCTATTATAATATATCAAGTTCTTGGGAAATGTTATTGATGACGCGCGTGCGCTCTCTTGTCATCAATTCACTCCAAGAGGTATGGTTTAATCTGCCGTCAAGGAAATTACACAGGCCAAGGATTGTTTCATCTTTGTCGAGGACAAAATGATAAACAGTATCATCGTTCTCACTCAAGAATGTAGGGTGTCGGTTGATGCTGATACCGACAATTCCGGGATAGCCCTTGTAAAAGTCAATAATATCCTTTAGGCCATTGGGGCATTCAACAGGACTGCCAAGACCCTTACGGTCTGAGCCTATGAAAGGAAGAAATATCTTTGCCATAATTGTTTGTTTTCTGCAAATATACAAATTAAATGCTCGCTTCGGAAACGATGCGGGTCTTTTTTGTGCTTGGGTTGCGTGTTTTTATAACAACGGGCAATGGGTAGTTATAGCAGACCCAAATGAGTATGGCGGTGGCCATGGTGCGGTCGTCGTGGTTGCCCTCGACGGCTCCCATCTCTTTGCCGTTTTCTTTGAACTCGTAAAGGTCCAGCTCGTCGCAGGTGGCGGTGCAGTGCTCGATGTAGAGTCCGTCGCGTATGGCTTTGTTGAGGAAGTTTATTACCATTGGCTTTGTTGAGGGGTTGGTGTGGAATCCCCATCTTCTCGGGCGGCCTTGGCGTATCTCGGTTTCGCTGGTGCGTGAATAGAGGTTGAAGTATGTGCCGGCAATTTCGTTGAGGATGTACTCGAAGTTGTTTCCCTCGGTGCCTTCGGTCTCCAATGTATTGCTTTCGATTACAAGGAGTGCATCGCCATAGAGGTGTGCTATCTGCACGGCTTTCCAGGCGAGTTTGTCATGCTCGATGTGGCCGTGCCACTGGGCTACGATTTCGGGAACTCCGCCTTCGGTCATTGAATATCTATCTGCCACGCGGATGCAGCTGTAGTCGCTCTTGTCGCCTACACCACCGACATCGACGCTGACGATGTATCTATTCCTCATTGGGGTGTCAAGGTCGGGCATGTACCATATTTCGAGATTACCTGTGCCTTTGACAAATTGGCAATTGAGGTAGTCGCCATCGACATCGCCTGTCCACCATGGGGCAATGCAGCTCTCGCGTGTGGTCTTGACATATTCCAAGCGGAAGACTCTGCGGCCGGTTGATTGGAAGGCTTCGGTTGGGGTGGAGGGAAATTCGCTTGCAAGACGCCACTCGTCGGAGATTTCTTTCTTTTTGTCTCTATACCAGTTTATTGCCTCAAGGGTTGCACCGAGTTCAAAGAGTTCTTTTTCGCGCTCGGTCATTGTGGCGATGAAGGCTTCATAGTCTTCTATCGGTTTTGAATACAGCGGTATATCGAACCACGGAATAAAGACCGGGTGAAAGTTGTTTCTTTCTTCTTTTTTGGTGGTGGTTGCGCCTTTCCATGTTCTATGGAAATAGTTTCCTACACCTTTGGCTGTGGACTCAAGGACTTTCATTGTGCCGGGACCACCAAGACAGGTACCGAAGATGGCCTGTACAAGGTCTTCGGGTTTCTTGCCTTTGGTTTCTTTCCACAGACCGACCTCGGTGAGGTGGGCAAGGGAGACGTTTTCGGAACGGACTTTATCGGGTTTCTGCGCTGAGCCTATTGTGTAGCGTGAGCCGATGGGTTTGATTTCTCTTGTTGAGGTTGAGCCTTTGTAGGGTGCTTCCTTAATGTTACATCCCAATACCCATTGTGGGGTGTTGTTGACGGTTCTTGAGAGCATACCGGCAACGATACGTGATTGGTTCTCAATGTCGCCGCAGATGACGGAGTTTATTCCCGGGAAAACGCATACTTGCAGCCATTGCATATATAATTGTGTAAGGGTTGAGCCTCCCCACTGACGGGCTTTCAAAAGGATGATGTCTATTGCCTTGCCTGATAGTCGCAGGCTTTCGAGTTCTTTTAGGTATTTCCTTTGTGGTTGCCACAGGACAAAGGGTACTTCTTTGAGGGTTTCCTTGTCTTGTATGGTTTGGCACATGCGGGCATACCATTCGTAGTCGTATTTATTCCTTATTCGTGAAAAATCTTCCCAAAATTTATTGATTGTCTTGTCGTTCACGGGAAGGCCGGCTTTCCTTATGTGCCAATGGAAGCCGTGCTCGATGACGGACTGGACGGTGGGGTCGTTGAGCATATCGTTTGGCAGCCACATCTTAGGCAGTGGGCTGTCGGGGATTTCTACAAGGGTTCTTGGAATTGGGCTGCCCTCGCCTGTCATGGGGTTGTAGGGGGCGTTAATGAGCGCAAGACGGCGTTTGTTTTCTTCTATCATAAATCTTGTAGAGCAGGCGGTTGATACGTTCGGGTGAGAGATAGAAGCTGGGTGCAGGCTCCTGGAGCAATGCCATGATGTTCTGCAATGAACGGGCATTGGACGGCAGGGTGTTGTAACGACGGTAGAACTCGGCATGCTTGGCGGCCGTGCGGTATTCGCGGTTGTTGCCTTTAGACGATATGCGGTTATAGCTGTAGGTCAACAGACGTGCGTGCTCCGGGGATATATACAACCTTGGTGCAGGCATGGTGGCTATTTTCTCACATATCTCGCGGCGGCTCATCATGATGCCGTCCTTGAGGTTTTTTCTTACGATGGTTGTGTAGACTTCATTGAGGTCTTGGATTAGTTGTTGTGTAAACATAGGTTTAATGACGCCATCCCCGGTGTAAAGTTATGTCAGTTTTCCGCAATGTGATAACATTTTGAGGACTTTTTGTCCGGCTGTTGAAAGTTGGGGCAGTTATGCAGTCCCGAGTGTCAATTATGTAGCATCATGAGCCTCTTTTTCTCTTTTTTTTGCTCTCAAATTTTAGCATATGGATGAAGAAGTAAAAGTAACAGAAATGACTGTGGAGGAACCTGTGGGTAACTCTGCAAGACAGGAGCTTGAGGCTTTGCTCACCGAGGTTCTCCCCGAGGAGAAGCGCACGGGTGATGTGGAGCAGATGGCTCTTGACTACATCAAGGAGTTGAGATCTTCGAATGACCGTATCATTGAGGCTATATCGGATGACCCCAGAGCGGCGCAGATGTTCGCGGACATCGTGAACGGCACAAGAAAGCCGGGTGCTGCGATTGCAAGATACTTCGGTAAGGGTTTCATGGCTGACGAGGGCACACCCGAGTATGACGAGATGATGGCGGCAGATGAGGAGTTCTTCAACGAACGTGAGAGTGCGAAGAGAACGGCCGAGGAACACAACGCGAAGATGCTTGATTTCCTCGATTGGCTTGAGGAACAGCTTGGCGAGGATGCTGAGGGTGAGCGTATGCGCCGAGTGTATAACGAGATTCTTATTCCGCTGCTTGACGGTGTGAAGGATGAGACGTTGCCTGGCAAGTTGAAGAAGTCGCTTGACTATGACAAGGATGTGGAAGATGCCTTTGTGGCCGGCGAGGTGAAGGGCAGAAACATGAACATCAACGAGATGCGCGGTAAGGTGGGCGACGGAATGCCGAAGGGCTTGACATCGCAGGCTGTGCCTGTGGTGGAGAAACCGAAAAAGCGCAATCGAATGCTGGAGAGTGCTTTGGGAGCGTAATTTTTTTAACCTTTTAATTTATATAGAATGAAGAAATTTTTGAATTTTGTGAAGAAGAATCCCATATTCTGCGCGGTATGGGCTGTAGGACTTGCGATGCTTTTTGTGGACGAAGCAGCAGGTGGTTTGATTATGGCAATGGCTGTACCCGGTGCTCCGGTGAATACTCCAGGTGCAAACGAGGAGCTTGGTGTTAATGTGGTAAACCCCGGCTCGCCACAGGCGGCTCCAGGTCGTGAGGGCTTGGCAACACAGTTGAACGGCGAGGCTACCACAGTTTCTAATGTTGACGAAGCATCGGACATTTTTGAGCCGGACGTGGATGATGAGTTCTTGCTTATTGCGAGTGACGAGAGTGTGATTGACACCATCAAACACAAGGTGAAGAGACAGGTGAAGGTTACCGGTCAGGAAGTCGACCATTACATGATTGACGAGAAGCGTAACAAAGCGTACACCAGTGCGACATATACAGGTAAAGGTGCTACACGCGCGGAGATGGAATTTGCAACCGTAGGCGATTCCAAAATCTTCCAGGAGTATTACACTGCCATCTGTAAAGGTGTCCCCGGTTATGACCCGACAGGTCAGATAGAGCTTCCTGCTACTGACTTGATGATATTCTTCATCGGTAAGAATACATCTAACGAAAAGCCTATTGCAATGGCTGTGAACGGTCCTAAAGCCAACCCTACAGATGACTATTGTACAATGCCGACTATCCCTGCAAACACCGAGGTGATTCTGCTTTCGTCTGCTGCATACGAGACACAGAAGTTTATTGCACCGAATACTATTGTTCCTGTGCCCGAGCGTGTGTATTTGCAGAAGCAGCTTTGCAACAGCATTACAAGCGACTACTTCAAGAACAAGAAGAAGAAAATCAAGTTCCAGCAGTCGCAGATTGACGAGGCTATCCTTCGTCAGTTCCGACTCGAGAGCTGCCGTACCGCATGGGTAGGTCAGCCAGGTAAGTTCAAGGTGCAGGCTATGGATGCATCATTGGGCTATCAGTGGGATTACTTCTCAAAGGGTCTCCGTTGGCAGTTCAAGCGCCAGTATGACCTTGCAGGTGCTATTACATTCGCTGACATCTTGAACCTCTCGATGGTTAAGTTCACCGGCTATAATTGTTCGAAGAAGGCAATTTGGGTTCTCGGTAGAAAGTTGCTCAATGACATCCAGAAGATTGAGTTTACTCTTCATAAAACCATAACAACCGAGAAGACAAAGAACGAGACATTTGGCTATGCCGTAACTCGTCTGCATACTGCATTCGGTGACATTGACTTGTTGCACGACCCAATGCTTGACGCTCTTGGTTACAGTGACTGTGGTGCTTTGATGGACGAGGCCGGCCTTGTACGTTACTATGTTAAGGACGAGGAGAAGAAGAGCGAGGAAGTATATGGCGAGGAGGCTAAACGCGATATCTTCATGACTACTGACTGTCTCTGCTTGAAGGGTTACTCACACATCTGGGTAAACGGTGCAGGTGCAACAGGTGAAAATGGCGTTGTTGCAAAGATTTCATCGCAGGCCACTCTGCCCGAAAATCCTTCTATCAACGAGGTGGTTGTTCTTACAGCCGAGGTAAAGGCATCGGCCTTGACAAACAACAAGACCTATGCTGCCGGCTCTATCGTGCAGTTTGACGGTTCAGTGTGGAAAGAATTTGACGGTAATTACGTTGCCTAAACCAAGCATGGGGAGTTTCCTCCCCATGCATAATATCTATACAATATGAGAAAAGAATATGCAATAAAAGGTGTTGTTGAAAGATTCATATCTGTACCGCTTGGCAAGGGTTCGGTGACACTGCACTTCCAGGGAGGTGCTATTGACAGCGCACTCAGAAGAGATGCTACATTCTCGACAACCAATCCAGTAGAACAGGCGATAGTTGAGAGATTGCCTGAGTTCAAGAAGGGCGTCATTAGACTTGTCCGCACTATTGGGACGAATCCGGAGCCCGAGAGAGAACCTAAGCCGGAGGATGCTGTGAACAACTTGCAGATGGCGAAGGATTTTCTTTTGAAGCAGGGTGCTGCGATGGAAGAGTTGCAGACAAAGGCACAGGTGCTGGAGACTGCAAGGAAGATGGGTTTTAAGTTCGAGAACTGGAAATGACGCACAAGGAGATTATAGACAAGGTGCGCTCTATACTGAATGAGCACGGCGGTGATGATGCGGTTAGTATTGGCACTGACCGTGTTCTGCTTGATGACTACATTGAGAGTGCTATCCCCGACGCGGTGATTATGCTTGCGCAGAAGGGGTACAGGGTGAATGTGGTGAATTGTACAGAGTTATACCCGGAAGACCTCGTCTTTGAGGATTTAATTTCGCTAATACGAATAAGCTCACAGTCTTGGAAAAAAGATGTGACGAAACTGACGGATATTAATTCTCCGGAATATATGATGTCGCAAAATCCATATACAAAGCCTGGCCCAAATAACCCGATTGCATATCCTGAGATGGGAGAAGGAGATATAATGGTTGTGCCAGATAATGTGGATGGTTCCGCAATATCATTAAATATAATGTATAACGCCAAATACAATGGTGTTAAATTGAATGCCGAACCGAAAGAGGCTACCGCGGTATGTTACATGACGGCGGCATTGGTGTTGGGGATGTTCGGGGATGACCAGGGAAAGCAGAGATTGAGTGACATTTCGACAAATATGCTGCAATAAAACTGAAAGGTGAAAACGGAAATGTGAAAGGTTGAAGGATGACTGATTTGATTCTTAAAATAGACGGCATAAAAGATGCTCTCTCGGTGGAGTTCTACACCCAGAGGGAAAAGACAATCAAGTTCTTGAAGGAGGACTTGATTAAGGTTTACAAAAACGGGGACGTTGAGTATTATGCTCCTGTGAATGCCAATGAATTGGGGCGCGGTCATTTGATGGCGGCGGTGGAGTTCGAGGACAGAGAGCCGATGTACCCCGGTGGCAGCCGCCGTGTGGTGGTGAGTGGCTTTACCGGATATACTATCCCTTGCATGGGCGAGGGAAATACTATCTCTTGCGGTGGCTATGAGGTGTCGTTCAAGAGAGAACAGAATATCCCGAAGAGTGATGCTGTGATTTATTACGGCATTGGGGATTTGGAGAATCCTGATATTAGAGAGCTGAACGGTATTAAGGAGATAAACGAGATTGATTTCTCTTTCAATGCCGGTAATTCGATTGTTGTTCTTATTCCCAAGGACAGGGGAACAGTCGCAAAGAAGGACAATGGCTTTGGTGGAAGGATTGAATTTAGCGAGAAGATAAAGGGTGCAAATGGCCGGGAGGTAACTCTTGGTGGTGTGGCATACAAGATATATGGTGAGTTTATGGTTGTTAAGGGTAATCTTAAGGTTTATATAGAATGAGCGAATATATAGAAGTTGGTCAGTCGTTGCAGTTTACTGACCCGAATACTCCTACGCGAGTGGGTGAGATTGTGGAGAGTGTGAGTGATATCTATAATATCCCGTCTCCACGACTGGGTATGCAAGTATTCGTGAAGAGCGAGAAGAAGAGCTTTGTTATTACATCGCTCAAGAGCAAGACTATTGGCGGTGTGGATGTACCCGGGGCGGCTGTGGAGGCTTTTGAACCTGTTGGTGCGAAATCCATCACCTGGAACAACGATAATGACCCGAGCAACATGAATGACTTTGTTGTGGCAGGGGTGTATGACATCAAGGGCGAGAGGACAAGGGATAATGATAACTTGCCTATCCTTAATACCGGTGGTGGTCATACTTTCAATGCGAGATTGACTGTGCTTGACAGCTCTATCGGTGGCAGTGGAAAGGATGATGACAAGTGTATTACTCAAGTTCTTTCTTTCAGCAATAGACTTGGGCAAGGTGAGGTCTATATCCGTACCGGCAAGGGTAGAACTCTTGACAGTCTTTCTTGGGAGAAGTGGAGTACTCTTCAGAGGAATGTGAATGTCGGTTTGGTAAACCAACAACAAATGGATGACCTTACAGACAATGGTATTTATTCGGGTATTCTATCAACAACTGGAGAAACCTTTGTTATTATCTGTATCAATAATTACGCTATTGCTCAGCAAGTAGGAGTACACCACATTTCTCATTTGAAGTATAGTCTTGTAGTTGGTACAGGTGAGGTTAAGATTGAAAAGAGAACTCGTGATGCTTATGGTTTTTGGACTGAATGGGAAAATATAGGAGGTGGTTCAAACTATGAATTACCAGAAGCAACAGTTGATACTTTAGGAGGTGTAAAGTTAGGATATGCTTCCAATAATAAGTACACTCCTTTAGTGAAGATAGCTACTAATGATGGCACTGGAGTAGGAATTTCCATTGATAGTTGTTATTTCCACAACACCAAAGATGACGGATTGAAACTTCATCATAATGAGACTTTAACAACAGGTGGGGAAAGTCCTTTGCTCAGCGTTGCTTTAGGAACTGTTGGAGTGTATCAAAAAGTTATCCCCTGTGTTCTTGGTTCTGGTATCAGACAGGATTCTTGGTGGAACGATGTTGCGGTAGGTATTCCATATAATGAAGAGCAATTTTCTTTAACATCCAAAGGACTTAATCTTAAAGATGGTATTGGTTCTGATGTTACTAAAGTTACTTGGGATGCTAATTCTAACATGAATGACTTTAAGACTGCTGGTGTTTATGATATATACGGTGAAAGAACAAGACAAGATGATAATCTGCCCATCCTAAATGCTTCAAGCGGTCACAGTATTGCTGCGAGACTGTTTGTTGTTGCTTCTACTCTTCAACCTGCTAACAATGAGATTTGTATCACTCAATTTTTGATGTTATCTAATCGTCTTGGTGGTGATGGTAATATGTATGTTCGTACATATAACGAGAATAATTCTCCTGCCTCTGATTGGTGGGCTCCTTGGCAAAAACTTCAAGGTGTTAGAGAGGGTTATATCTTTACAGATACTGTTCAAGTAAATCCCGATGGTGGTGTACAGCAAATTAATGGTGTAACTGGTTTGAATAATATGGTTGATAATGGTATTTATACTGGTATTTATACTGATGACCCATCATTCCAAGCACCTACATTCATTGATACATTTACTCTTATTGTTATCAATAACTATGCTGTTGCTGGTAAAGACCCAAGATTGAAACGCACTATATCTCAACTTAAATACGCTGTTGATGCCATAACTAATCAAACTACTGTTAAACAAAGAAGTAAAACAGATGGCGAAGATTGGACTTATTGGAAGGAGATAGGCGGTGGAGGTTCACAAGAAGTTGATGTTACTGATGCTGTAAAGGCTTATGGTTTGCCCACACTTATTGCTCAAGGATTGGCTAAAGAAGGAGTGACATATAAAATTTATTGTCAAAAACAAGATTTTAATAATATTACTTTAGATAATCAAAATAAATTAACAGCAAAAATATTAGAAGATACTGCTAACTCACCGAGTTGGGCAAAAGTGTTATTTAGTCTTCATGCCATTCACGATGAAATGAACGATGATGCTTTACTTATTACTGGTAAATATTTTACCGATATACGCTCAGTTGATTTTGTAATAAGTAATAAATTTAATTATGTTGAAGTTTCGAATATGACACAATTATAATTATGAAAATAAGCATAATCATTACAGCATATAATGTAGGTAAATTTATAGAGAGGGCAGTTAAGTCTGTCCTCTCACAAACCTACAAGAATATTGAGGTAGTTATTGTTGAAGATTGTTCAACTGATAATACTAAAGATATTATTGAACAACTTGCAAAGGAAGATGATAGAATTAAAATTGTCTATCATGAAGAAAATAAAGGTGCAGGTTGGGGCAGAAGAGATGGTATAGAAGCAAGCACTGGCGATTATTTTATTACTGTTGATGGAGACGATTGGCTTGATGAAGATTTTATCGAATCACTTGTAAAGAAAGCAGAAGAAACAGGTGCTGATGTAGTTAGTGGTGGAATTACTTGCAATAAAGAAGGAGGATATTGGGAAGCAACCTGCTATGGTGATATAATATGTGAGGGTGAAGATAAAGTCTTGAAGTTCTGGGGAGAGAAAATTGTCTTTATGAACAATAAGATTATAAAGAGAGAATTGGGTATTAAAGTTCCTTATTGTACAAGAAGATTTATTGAAGATACTCCTACTATTATTCCTATACTTTGGTATGCAAACAAAGTCGCATATGTTAGTAATATAGGATACCATTATAGAGACAATGAAAATAGTTTAACACACCAAGCGAATGCTTTTAAATACGCTCTTTATAGAGGTTTGTGTGCTTTGGATTTGATTGATTTCTTTAATGCAAATGACAAGGCTATACTTGATAAGCTGCCTATGACACAAATGCTACAACAGCAGTTGAATGTAATCAAACAATGTAAGCCGAATATTGAAGAGTTGAATAAATACATGAATGATTGGTTAGAATTTTCAAGGAGGATTTTGTTATGATTTTAGGAACACATAATAGTGCTACTGGCGGTAAATTACTATGGTGGCTGCGCCCTCTTGCGTGGGTAATCAATCCCACGTCAAAATGTCAAGATAGAACCATCCAAGAGCAGTTGATTGATGATGTGAAAGTGTTTAACTTACAAGTTGCCTTTGTTAATGGCAAGTGGAGATTTTCGCATGGTCTTGCGCTTTATAAGGAGGATGTATTTGAGACGCTTAAACGCATGTGGTTATACTCAAGAAAGGAAGAGCCTATTTACTTTCAGTTGTACCTTGACAAGTGCTTTTGGTGCAAGCAGGACATCGAGGAGTTCGAGTTTCTTGTTGAACAGCTAAAGAGAGAGTATTGCGATGAGAACTTTGTAATGCTGTCTGCGTGGGTGGAGGGTACTAACTATTACCCAACAGCAACATCGCTTGTATCTGCATGTATTGAGGAGCATTATTGGACTATGGGCTGGGCGAAAACTACAAAGAAGTGGTATAATTATATTCCTTTGCCAAAGAGGCATGCGAAGAAGTATAATGCGGAGTACAAAAAGAATTGTAAAACTGAATATTTGATGCTTGATTACTATGAGTTGGGTTGAATATTTGCCGGCAATTATATCGGCCATTGGAACTATTGTCATCGGTTGGTTTGCTTACAACCAAAAGACCAAAGACATGATGACAAACCTAAAGATTGAGCAACTGCGTGCGAGGAATGAGGAGAAGAGGAATAGACGTGCTGACAACTCTGCCATTGTTCACGGCGAACTGTGGCACGCCTTGGTGGAATTACGCGCGGACAGGGTGTATATTGTGCAACCGCACCCACTGGGTAATGAGTCAATGGTAAGCATATATTTTGAATCAAAGCGAAAGGGCGTGGAGTCAATGAAGCCGAAGGTGCAGAACCTCAAGATGTGCGAGTGTGCGTCGTTCTGTGCGGATATGGCAAAGAATCTCTATATATACTATGATGACATTGACGAGCAGGTAAAAGACAGATATGCAAAATCTTTGCTGTCGGCCTGTGGAACAAGCAAAGTTGCAATAAAGAGATTGAGCGACAATACTCACGATTGGGTAGGGTCTATATTCTGCGAGTTTACACACGATGTTGATGTTGACAAGGAGGAGGTGCGTGCTGTATTGCACGATGTTGCAATGAATGTACAATATCTATTACCTGAGTATAAGGATTTGTAAAAAAAAGAAAACGACTATGGTACTGATGGATAACGGACACGGGGAGAATACCCCGGGAAAGAGAAGTCCGGACGGAAAGTTTAGGGAATATCTATACTCAAGGGAGGTTGCACAAGAAGCGCAGAGAGAACTTGTGAAGATGGGTATTGAGTGCGAGCTGTTGGTGCGCGAGTTTCTTGATGTGCCATTAAGTGAGCGAGTGCGCAGAGTGAATGAGTACTGCAAGAAGCATGGTGCGAAAAATGTGGTACTGCTGTCTATCCATGTGAATGCTGCAGGAGACGGAAGCCGATGGATGTCCGGCACAGGTATTGAGGTGTATACTTCCAATGGCAAGACCAGGAGTGACGAGCTGGCACAGATGTTCATCGAGTCAGCCGAAGACAATCACAAGGGCATGAAGATACGCACTGACTACAGCGATGGCGATGCAGACAAGGAGGCGCAGTTCAGCGTGCTTGCCAAGACCAAGTGCGCTGCCATACTTACCGAGAACGGTTTCATGGACAACAAGGCTGATGTTGCCTATCTGCTGTCACCCGAGGGCAAGAGGGCTGTTGTGATGAGCCATGTCGAGGCGGTGGTTAAGTACGTTAATAAGTACATGAAATGAAAACGCTGGTTCGCTTAACGGAGATATTGTCGCACATACTGTTTTGGGCGGTGATTACCACCGCCTGCTGTGCGCTGTTTTCATGCCGCACGGTGCAGTATGTGCCGGTGGAGACTATTCGCGTTGAGACCGAGCGCGTGGTGGACATTCAGCGTGACTCCATATATGTCCTTGACTCTATATTCGTGCGCGAGGCGCATGATACTATATATATAACCAAGTGGCGCACAGAGTACAAGGAGGCGCTGCGTGTTGACACGCTGAACATCCAGCGCATAGACACATTACAGACCATTGTTGAGGTGGAGAAGAAGCTGACAAAGTGGCAGCAGACGAAGATGGATATCGGGGCAGGAGTTCTCTATGCTATTCCTGTTCTTATAGCGGTAGGGTTGTTCATTCTATATCGCAAGTTGAAAAAGTAATCACATTACATACAATATAATAGCGCGGCTTATTGGTAGTCGTGCAAGAGTTATATATACCTATGATTAATTAAAGAAATGATTCTATGAAAATTAAGAAGGCCTTATACAATGAGGCTCTCGGTGAGGTATTAGATGCCTTCGAGGTAAATGAGTGTGAGTTATTCGAGTCGAACAAGGAAACTTGCAGGGAAGGAAGAATGATTCTCGTAGTTGCCCTGAGACCATATCTTACTTGCGCAGACATGGCAGAGCTATGCCCGATGTGGCGTAGCAGTATATGCACGGTAATAAACAAGTTTGACCGCAAGGCGATATCCTGGAGTGCGGAGGTGTGTTTGGAGAAACTAAAAAAACGATTAGAAATACTTGAAAAGGAATTAAGGGAGCAGTGATGCTCCCTTTTTGTTTGCAGTAGAGTTTAAGTAGAGTGGCAAAATAGTTTAAAAATGGTTTTAAAGTAGTTTTGCGCGAGCGGAGAACTCCTTTCTTTGAGAGGGAATAATATAGAACTTTGCGCTGTCGGTCAATAGTGGCCGAGCAACTAAAAACTATATTATCTATGTATTACGAGACAAGAGATTACCCTACTCACGGCGAGGGGTATGAGCGCGGAACGCGCGAGAAGGCGAATGCCGGACTTGCATTGGGTATCATTGGTACTGTTGCGGGTGTAGGTGCTTTGCTTAGTCGTGGTGGTATCGGTGGCCTTATTGGCAATGGTGGGGGCAGCGCTCCTGCGAATGTGAACATTAACGGTGGCGGTGGCTGGGGTGCTCCTTCGGCATTCGATGCGTATGCGCATGAGTGTGAGGATGTGCTGGCTCTCACCAATGAGTTGTGGCGACAGAAGACGGGCACGCTCTATGCGCTTGCGGAGCAGCGCAATGTGGATGTGAACGAGAAGTTCGGCCTGTACGTTAACAACCGCGACAACATTGACCGTGTGAATGAGCGTGTGACTAACGAGCTGTTCAGCCTGTACAAGTACACCCGTGACCAGGACGATGCAACCAAGGAGCGCATAAGCAACCTTGAGGCGCGTGTGGCGGTGAACGAGGCTGTGCGTCCGTACCAGGACAAGATTATTCAGCTTGCGATTGGCAACGCGCTCGGTGAGGCTATCAACTACACTGACCGCAAGACTTGCCGCATGATTACGGGTACTGTGGTGGTGCCGACAACACCGACAATTACCGGTATCAGTAGTTATTGTTGCAATAATCAGGTTGCGGCAGCAGGTTAAACATTAAAGGCAGGAGGTTATGTTAGGAAGTAATTTGAGCGACCCACTATTGGGCGGTAACAACTCGATGCAGATGCAGGAGCTGGGAAAGATGCAGCAGGAACTTGCGAACCGCATGAAGGCATTGCAGGAACTGGGGGCACAGGTGCAGCAACCGCAGAAGAGCCAGACACCGACGTGGGATGAGATTGACCGCGTGACGGGTGAGATGAGCCAAAAGGAGTTTGACATTATGGCGCAGAACGAGGAGTTCAAAGAGAGCCAGAAGGTTATAGACTCTATTACTCAGGTGGTGCTGATGAGGGCTATCCGTCCGATGGTGGAGAACTCGAAAGAGGGCAAGGATGCGTTGGATTATCATCTGACTTTGGTTAAGAGGTTGAAGAAGAGTGCTGCCAAGGAGGCGGATGCAGAGATGGCGGATTTCCAACTTTACAAAGAGAAGTATTCGAACATGAGTTACGATGATTACCTGAAGATGAAAGGAGGCAAGATATGAAGATTGACGATGTAAACACCTTTAAAGGTGCTGTGAAGAAGGCTCTTTGCAGTTGGGGCGAGAAGAAGATTGACGAACTTTTCAAGGGCAAGCCTGTTGGGCACTTCATGAAGAAGGGTTTGAATAACTTTATCGCCCGTGAGGAGGAGAAGATTAACTCTTACATTGACAATGCTTTCCTTTTCCTTGCCGACGAGACGGGGGCGATTGACAGCGACACGGCCATTGATGATATTTGCTCGGTGATGCTTGAGACGAAAGAGTGCAACTATCCGATGGGGCCGGTGGACGTGAAAGTAGGTGACGGCCAAGTAACGGTGAATCTTCCGCATAACTTCCTGCTGGATATGCTTACGGGCGGTATGAGTGTGATTAAGTTTAACAAAAGTGATTTCCTTGAATTGAAAAACTACTTTTAAATTTTACGACTATGGAGGAGTATATGGAGTATCTTGAGGAACTCGAGGAGAGTTTGCACAAGGGATTGAAAGTAATCCAGAAGGCGAAACAGAAGATTGGGCAGATGGGTTTCCGTGATGGTGGCGGTTTTCGTGATGGCGGTTATGGCAACCGTGGAATGATGCCCGGTGGTTATCCGCCCATGGGTTTCCCAGGGCAGATGGGAATGCCCGGACAGATGGGCTTTCGAGAGGATGAGATGATGGAGCGTCGTGGACGTGATTCTATGGGTCGCTACACAAGAGGTTGAACCGTGAGGGGCGGGAGGTTCCTGCCCCTCCTTTTACAAATGATCTATGGAAAAGAACAGATTGCCGATAGATGTGTATGATTTCCTTCTGATGCCGAAGGAGAAGCAGCAGTATATTGTCCTCTATGGCAGACACTTCAACAAGAAGATGTATGAGTGCGCGGCGAAGATGATGCGCAAGGAGAAGAACGGCAAGATTGACAAGGTGCCGGTCTATACCAAGGAAGAGGTAGACGAGCTGCTGAAGAAGCACGGTGTCGAGGTTGAGAACAAGGGCGGCTATGACTATGTGTATGCCGCGCAGAAGTGCCGTGCTGATTATCTTGGGGAGAGCGTGCCGGATGAGCAGAGGTTGGCGCTGTATGTGAAGAACAAGTGCGACGATGTGGATGCACCCGATGGACTTATATTCCGCGAGTGGTGTGTGAGAATGGAGGCGCAGGGCGAGTTTGTTGACTGGGAAGAGTTCTATGAGTAGCCTCCCCTCAGTCACTTTGTGACAGCTCCCCTCCAAAGGAGTGCGCAGTTAGATGTAAATCAATTACAAGATGATACGGCAGTGCCTGTATATTGAGAGGTATGACTGGAGGGTGTATATCTTCTATGCGGTGGATAGTTACTACATTGAGGAAATCATGTGGTTGCTATATTGCATTGAGTGTCCGCGGGATTTCATGAGGCAGGCGTGGGAGAATATGAGTGCCAACAAACTGAACCAGGGACTGACGTACAGCAATTACAGGAGAAGGGAGACGGTGATGGTGATTGGGTTGGCTTCGTCGCCTGCGGAATATGAGAACTCGATACAGCACGAATTGAGACATCTTGTAGATAATATCGTAGAGGCCCTGAACCTTAAGCCTGGCGAGCCGCCGGGATATCTCACAGGGGAGACGGCTATGATGATGCACCCGGTGACTAAACTTTTGACATGCGAATGTGAGTGCTGCAAGAAGAAATTGAAGGAGGCGATAAACGGATAAAAGTGTTCTTTGTATTGTTGTGCTGATATTCGCGGCATGAAAGTGACGTTTACCATAAATAAAGAAAAGGTCAATTCTGCACATTATCAGTTGCAGTTATGTGTATATTTGCTACATGAAAAAGTACGCAATTACTCTTCAAGAAGAAGACAAGGACGGTAAAGAAGGTATCCTCACTAAAGTATATCGGCTGACTGCTAACGCTGCGGTGCAAAGGGGAGATGCGCTGCGCGTGGCAACTGAAGACAATAAGGATATGCTGCAGCAGTTTATGACCGAGGGTTTAAAACTAATAGAGAGAGCCTTTGGTAGGTATTATACCGGCACGATGAAATACTCTATGCCCGAGAATTGGCCGAATATGAGGGAGGATATCAACGAACAGGTGGAGACCGGCATTGTTAATTATATCCTCGCGAAGTGGTATGAGTTGAATGGCTCGGGAGAGAAGTATATGGCGGTGTTTAGCGAGGTGCTGACTAATATTGCGAATATCCTTAACAAGAGGGAGAAACCGATATGATTATTTATATAGAAGACCTATTTAGGGAAATTAATATACTGAACTGGTACAAGGGTGAGGCGGCCAAGAATGGCGACCCCGACGCGACTGCTGCGGAGACGAATGCGGACACACAGGATGCGCTGATGTATCACTTGAGGGATGCGGTGACGGATATGCTTTCACTTGCTAATCTTAATTGGATGAAGTTTACTTGCGAATACAAGGATGACTCTTTGATATTTTCTCTTTCGCCTTTGCGCGAAGGTCGGGAGTATCTGCTTGAATTGCTGAAGAACTGCATCAGGCAATACCTGGTGTATGAGATACGCAGGCTGTGGATGATGAATGTGAGACCGGACTGGGCGGACGCGACAAAGCGTGAGAGCTTGCGACAGAATATCACAGATTCAATGACTGCTTGCACGAAACCGAAGGAGAGAGTGCGCAGGAGATATGCACCTTTAGGAATTTAATTCTTTTGATTGTCATAATTATTTTGGCCCCCGACCGTCCGTGAGGATAGCCGGGGGTGATTTTATTTACCATACATAACCTTGTCGATAATCTTGCGTGCTGCATCATCTGCAACCTTCTCATTCTTCCTGATATAGATATTAGTCACAGCCATGCCGTTAGAGTGTCCAAGCAAGTCGGAGATAATATCCATAGAGATACCACAGTCGTAGTGGCCTATAGTCGCAAACGAATGTCGCGCCCAATAAGGAGTCACACCTGGCAGTAGGGGAGTAATTTCCTTTTTACCTCGCTTGCCTATTTTCACGGTCCCTATTTTATTTAATTCTTTGTTGAGTCTCCAATTAAAATTGGTATGACTCTTGTAGCGGTCCATTACATCAATAAGGTAGTTTTCCCCCTTGTATTTATCCAACAACTCCTTTATTTCCGGCTCAATCTTGATAGAGTAGGGTTTACCTGTCTTTGCACGCTGATAGATAATTCTCCCGCCCTTGACATTCTCCTTCGTCAACAAGCACAGATCTTTGAGATTTATTCCCCTTAGCAAGAAGATAAGTTTAAATATGTCATGGTACTTCTCTTGGCTCGGCTCCACCGGCCAATACCAGAATTTCCTCAACTCCTCTATAGTTAGCGACCTCTGCTTAGGCTCTGCTTTCTTAATCTTGAATTTCCTGAAAGGGTAGGCCGATGTCACCTCTTCGTCAATGGCATCATTGAATACTGCGCGAATATTCCTGTAGTGAATGCCCTTCGTGTTGTTGGATGTCGTACACCAACCATCGAAGCCTTCCAACCATTTAGGTGTGATTTCCTCAAAGGGGATAGCATCTATATTCTTGTAGTCCGACAATACCTTATAAGTATAATCGTAAGTATGCTTTGTCAGCCCCTTCTTCTTAGCTGCATACTCCTTGAAGTAGCAACCGAATGTTATGGCCTCATTCTCGCGCTTATCCCCGGCTTCCGCTTCAATCATCTCTTTTATTTGCTTTGCCGTCTTCCCGGCCAACAATCCTTTTGCTCTCCATTCATATAGTTTGCAATCGATCTCCGCCTTACGGGCGTTAATCTGGTTGTTGATCATACCGGCTCTGGGATGCTTCACAACTTGAGCACCATTCCATTGTTCCGGCTCAACCTTGAAGTTCGTTAATAGATAAACCGATTGACGCTGATATGTCAGCCTTATTTTAAGAGGAAAAGGACTTTCACCCTTCCTGTCGTCAAGATAAATTTTAGTGGTTACCATAATGTTTGTGATTTGGAGCAAACAAGGAACAAACAAGGTTCGCGAAAGTTCGCAAAAGTTCGCAAAAGTTCGCGATTTTTTCCGCATTTCATGAGTCTCGCGAATAAAAAAGAAAGAGAGAAAACCCCTTATTTCAATGCTAACTGCTTGATTTTTAGTGCTTTCTCTCTTCGTACGCCGTCAGGGACTCGAACCCTGGACCCATTGATTAAGAGAGAAACCGTTGTTCGCTTTATCTGCTTGGTTATTAATTGATTGATTTGTTAAAATTAGTTAGGAACAAACAAAGAACAAACAAACTGATTTTAGAATGCTTTGTCTATGTGGTGGGCCGCGACCCAGTCGCCTATCTCACGCATTATTCTTGCGAGCTGCAATGCGGAGAGTTGGCAATCTTCGAGCATTGTGACCTTCTGCGTCTCATTGAACTTGTGTTCCTGGAACTTGAGGACTACAAGGTTCTCGGTGTCAGTTACTACCCACCAACCGGGTTCTTTACTTTCTTGGATTGTGTATTTCATTTTCTAAAATCGTTATTATCTTTGCACTAAATTTTAATACTATGTGGCAGAAAATTAAATTCTTCTTTCTCCGCCGTATGAGCGATGAGAAGTTGCGTATGTGGTGCGTTGAGATGTCGGCTACGGGCTTTGATGGGGTGAACCTTGACAAGGCGCGTGAGCTGTACAACTTTATCGCTGATAGAGAGCCAGGGGTACGCAAAAACTGATTTCGTGTACTTGGCTTTCCTGGTCTTTGGTTCTCACATCTTTGTCTGCACTGATGACCTTTATGTTGCCGCCTATCTTTGTGGCTGCTTCTGTGTCGCTGGTTGTCTCGACCTTTACGCGGAACTCAACAAGTGAAACGGGCATAGATGATTTTATGTTTGTGTTCACTCTTGGTGTAACAGCCGGTATTCCTTGATAGTCATAACTACCCATTGGCACAACTCTTGCAGAGGCTGTTGTGTTCTTCAATTCCTCGTCAGCCTCCTGCACTCCTTTTGCTATCTGCAACAGGGTTTCTTTTATGAATTCGTCTAAACGCATAGGTTAATAACAATATCCGCAAGTGGTAAGGCCGAGGTCTTCGGCTTCCTCAATGCTCATTACAACAATCTCACTTCGGCAGCTCTGTAAGCCCCGGCAATCTTCATCACAATGGAACCGCTTTGCATATCTGCCGGTGCAGACATATACTTCGTCGTAGTGAGTTGCTTTGGTTTTGGTTTCGCGGTGTTCGGTGGTTGTCTCCTTTTGCGAGATTTCTTTCTCTTTCGTTTGTCCGCAGCTCACTATCGCAAGCAATGCGAAGAGTAGTAACGTGTGTTTCATGATTATTGTTTTACATCTTCATTTAGATATCCATTCACTATAATACTTCCTGCGACCGAACATATAATACCGGTCCATGTTTCCCAATTAGTGTGTGCAAAGCCGCTTATATACATAGCTGCTAATATTATATTTAATAGTACAAATATTGTTGTTAAAACAATTTTTACAGTATTCTTGTGGTAGGGGGCAACATACCATCCTGCGGCTACAAAGGCGGCTCCAAAAATCGCGTTACGAATACCGCAAAGTATAATTTCTACAATGCTTATACAGCCGTCATTTATAGGAGTTCCTATAAAAATACTTTCAATGTATTGAAATACAATGGCGACAATATTTGCGAGGGTGGCTCCCAGAATCGCCGCCGGCAAAACTGCTATCCAACGCAGGATTGTGATTAAAGTTTTATTCTTCATCTTGCTTTATAAATGATGTTAGTATTAAGGATTTGAATGGTGATGCTATGATACCTACATTTATTATACTGGCAACGACCTCTTTGGCTCCATATTCTATGCTATTTTGCTCGTATCCGTTATACACGCCAATAGTGGTAACATATATAAGGAATAGTCCAAACGCTGCATATATTATTATGGGTAGTATTGCAATCCAGGTTTTACCTTTTATAATGAACCAATTTGCAACAATAAGGATGGTCTCTAACAGAGAAAATATTCTCTCTGCAAATGGTATAAAAAATAAACCATATCCAATCAACCAGAACCAACTCAGTGTGTATGGAATTACCATTATTTTTTGGAATATCCAATATAGCAGTAGACTCACAAGAGTTGCTACTATGGGTGCGGCTATAAACCGCAATGTGTTTGTTAAAGTGTCTTTCATATACTTTCTATTTGTTGGGGAGTTAAACTTTGTTATCGTTATATCTAATCCATACCACATTCCGCTTGATAAACGAGCGCAGTCTGCCTTTAGTGTTGCTTCGTTGACACCTGTGTTGTATATGGTGGTTTCGTTGTCTTTGTTTTTATGTTTACATCTCTTAAATTGGCTCGCATAAAAAGATTTAAATGTGTCTCTCAACTTTTTATCTTTTGTTCCGTACCTTGCAATTCTTATTTTTGTGATTGTATCATTTACGCAATCGTATTTAATATGCGTTCTTCTATCTTCTCCGTAAAATTTTACCCATAGGAAATTACCGCTTTCATCCACTTCCCATTTTTCGTGCTCTTTGGGCTTTAGAATCTTTCTTGAATGTTGTTTGTTCATTCCTATAGATACCCCAAGCACGCTTACTTCGCCCAACGCAGAAATTTCTATCAATTCACGATTCATCTTCCTATTCTAAAGCTACCTACAATATCGTACACGGTAATAATATCCTCAGCCTTTAGCCTTATTGAGCTTCTCTTGTCATTGTTCGATGTCAACAGATATGTGCCATCGTATTTGTCTGTAAGGTTGCGGAACAGGGTGTGCGGTTTCATTGTGTCGATAACATATGCAATGCCATCGGCTGTTGCATACGATATATCCGGCAATGGTTGCAACACCAAGAACGTACCTTCTCTATAATCAGGCTCCATTGCTCGGGTGTCCACTTGTACAACGAATGGTTCTTCTCCCCATATCTGCGAGAAGTCTATTTTTTTCATTTGTTGCGGATGCTTGCGCCTCCATTTTTCCAAGTCAATATCCGGTTTCTTGGTAATCTCTTTGGGCACCATGGCGAGGACTGTGCTGCCTGGTACTTCTAT
>JAZRRF010000023.1:0-15473 GCA_045650465.1 Alistipes sp. | reverse complement strand
TATTGCAGGATATTCTCTAAACAATATTGCAGCTCTACGCTTTTGCGAGTCAGTCCATTTGGAATGATGCTTCATCACGATATGGCGACTACGAGCAAGGAGCTGTCGGCGCGTATCACCATTCTCAAAGGTGTGAGGTATAAACTTTCTACCTATCTCCTTTGCAAAGGCTACCTCTTCATTCTCCTGGTCTATTGCTTGCCAACGGTAATCTACTCTGAGGTCGCTGATAGCCTCATTCATAAGTTTCTGCACATGGAAACGATCGGATACGATTGTAGCATTAGGAAAAGCGCGCTTGGCAATTAAACGCATCGAGGGGCTTAAGTCAATTGTTATCTCCTTTACTTTGAGTCGCTTGGTGCGTGGTAAATGGTTGAGATAGTAGATGATATCTTCACTCCTAGTACCTTTTATCATGGCCACAAGTGAGCCTTTGCCTCCGTGAGCTGATTTGTTGGTTATGATAGTGTACAATTCCCCTTGCGACAAACATGTTTCATCCATCGAGAGCCGCTCGCCTATATTCTCTTTGAATAATACATAGTCCGCAGCGTGATAACGCTGATTCCACTCTTTGTAATTACTAAGAAAACACTTATACCAGAATGACAACTTCTTACCGTCAACGCCGTACATGCGACCTATGGTGCGGATGCTGAGCGTACTACTCTCTATAGATCTCTTTTAAAAAAGCTGCGAACTCCGCAGTGATTTGTGTGCCTAAATGTGTTAGGTCGTAACTGTTTGTAAGAACTCTACCGCTACTCTTTTCAAGCCACTTACGACGACGAATATGAAGAAATACGGGCTTACCTCTAAGCGGAAAATCTTGGATAATACTCTGCTCAGTAAACCCCTTGCTCTCATAACCAACACTCTTAGGTGGAATATGTTGCTCATCTAAAAATAGATGTACATCTACTTCTGATACTTCGGTATGAACCAACTCAAAATAGTCGTATATCGCCCCTGGCAACAATAACTTCAACGGATCCTCTATCTTTTCTTTATGCTTTACCATAAAGCAAAGATACAAACTTTTTTACAATTCTCCCCACCGATAATCGAGACTGATCCGAATTTTGACCAATAAGCCGAGAGTAAAACAAAAAAAGCGAGCAACTTTTGATGCTCGCTTTAAGTAGTGGATAGGGGATTCGAACCCCTATGTCATGCGTGAGAGGCATGTATCCTAGCCCTTAGATGAATCCACCATTTCAAACTGTCACTCAGGTTGTTTCCTTTTGACACTGCAAATATAGAGACTTTTTCTTTCCCACCAAAACTTTTTGCAAGAAATTTTCAAAAAAAGTGCTATTTTTTTAGAAATAAGTCTATTTTTACAATCTTATAAACACTATCACATTGTAAAATAAGATGTGTTTATCATCAAAAGCAGGGTTTAAATCGCATTATTACATACCAAGGGGGACATCTAATTTTAGGGAATTCGGCTGGACAAACGACAAATTCGCACAAAAGAGCATTTACACTGCACCCTTTGTTTCTCAATTAAAAGCAAAAAAAGTAAAAACCAAGAGATTGGTATGCTTATTATATATATAAGATAGGGCTTCATACTCGATATAGCGACGAAATTAAGAGGAGACGCTGCTATTAACACATTAGTATGTGTCATATAATTTTGCAAAAACAAAAATAAATTGTATCTTTGCTCAATTGAAAACCCAACTTTAAGTGTATGGCAATTAAGAATAATGTAATGATCGTGCGCCAGAGACTTCTTACAAAGCTCGTAAGCCTCTGGAATGAGGGTCAACTCGTTGAGAAAATCGACAGAGTACCTATCGAATTTAGTCCTCGCAACTCTAAAGTGCGTGGTCGTTGTTGTATCCATAAGGAGCGTGCTGTATGGAAGTACAAGTCTCTTCCTCTTCTTGGCTATGACATGACAGATGAGACAGACGAGCTTATGCCACTTTCAGCATACGCAAAGATGGCTCTTGACCGTGAGAAGATCAAGGACAACATCATGTGTGTAATTGATGAGGCTTGTTCTTCATGCGTTCGCACAAACTACGATATTACAAATCTATGTCGTGGCTGTGTTGCTCGTGCTTGTGAGCATGCTTGTCCTAAGAACGCTATCGAGTTCGATCCAGATACTTCTCAGGGCAAGATCAACCACAACATCTGTATCAGTTGCGGTAAGTGCTACGCTGCTTGTCCTTACCACGCTATCGTTTACATCCCTGTACCATGCGAGGAGGCTTGTCCTGTAGGTGCAATCTCTAAGGATGAATATGGCGTTGAGCATATCGACGAGTCTAAGTGTATCTATTGTGGTAAGTGTATGAACGCTTGTCCTTTTGGTGCCATCTTTGAGATTTCACAGGTATTTGACATTTTGCAGTCTATTCGCCGCGGTGAGGAGGTTGTAGCAATGGTTGCTCCATCTATCCTTTCACAGTACGACGCTCCAACCGAGCAGGTTTATGGTGCTATCAAAGCTATTGGTTTCAAGGATGTTATTGAGGTGGCACGCGGTGCTGAGATTACAACTGAAAAGGAGACACACGAGTTTGCAGAGAAGATGGAGGAGGGTCAGCCATTTATGACCACATCTTGCTGTCCTTCATATATGGAGATGGCACGCAAGCACGCTCCAGAGCTTCAGAAGTATATCTCATCTACTTACTCACCAATGATATACACTGCAGATATTGCACGCGAGAAGTATCCTAATGCAAAGCTTGTATTCGTAGGTCCATGTATCGCTAAGCGCAAGGAGGTACGCCGCGAGGATTTGCAGGGCAAGGTTGACTTCGTACTTACATACGAAGAGGTACATGCAATGCTTGGTGGTATGGGCATCGAGCTTGGCGAGGCTAACATCCACCCTGTAGATTGCGCATCACGCCGCTCAGCACACGGTTTTGCTGAGAATGGTGGTGTTACTGCTGCGGTTAAGGAGTTGGTTGCAGGTAAGCTTGACTTCACAACATTGCAGATTGCAGGTCTAAACAAGAAGAATGTAGGTTTATTGAAGGCTTACGGTAAGACAGGCAAGGCTCCAGCACAGTTTATCGAGGTTATGGTTTGTGACGGAGGTTGTATCTCAGGTCCAAGCGTTCACACTGCCTACGATGCTGGTGGTAAGAAGACCTTTGATGCTGAGCTCAAGAAGCGATAGTAACTATAAAACATAGATGAAAGAATTAGTTGAGAGATTGGTTAAGGGTGATAGGCTTAACGCCTCAGAATTGGGGCAGCTCCTTCGTTGTGCTGCTCAGGACTTAGCCGTGCTTCAACTACTTCGCGATAATGCCGTCCGAACTGCGCGCCAGCAGTTCGGACTTGGCATATATATACGCGGCCTTATAGAGCTATCGAGCTTCTGCCGCTGCAACTGTTTGTACTGCGGTCTTAGACGCAGTAACCGCAATGCCGAGCGTTACAGACTCACCCCTGAGGAGGTCTTGGAGTGCTGCAAAGAGGGTTATAAACTCGGATTTCGCACCTTCGTTTTGCAAGGTGGCGAGGATGGCACACACTCGGATGAGTGGCTCGAAACGCTCATATGTCAGATGCGGAGCCAATATTCCGATGCAGCCATAACACTCTCTTTGGGTGAGCGTAGTGAGGCATCATACATACGCCTGAAGCGTGCAGGAGCTAACCGCTATCTTCTGCGCCACGAGGCAGCCAACAAGGAGTTATACTCTTCGCTCCATCCCGATGGCAAGGGCATAGAGCATCGCTTAGCATGTGCCGAGGCACTACAGCGCGCGGGGTATCAGTTAGGTCTGGGCATGATGATAGGTGTCAAGGGTCAGACCATCGAGCACCTTGTTGAGGATCTGCTTCTTATCGAGCGCATGCAACCACAGATGGTGGGCATAGGTCCATTCCTGCCACACAAGGCAACGCCATTGGGTGATGAGCCTGCGGGCGACCTAAATCTAACATTGGCAACCATTGCCATAGTACGCCTTATGCTCCCTAAGGCGCTTATACCCTCAACCACGGCTCTTGCGTCGCTCACGCCACGCGGTCGTCTGGAGGGAATACTCTCGGGAGCGAATGTCGTTATGCCCAACCTCTCGCCTTCGGATGTTAGGGCTAAGTATGCAATATACGAGAATAAAGCCTCATGGGGCAAGGAGGCTGCCGAAGGATTATCGGCACTTGACGAAGAACTCTCCACCATTGGCTATCACATAGATTGGTCAAGAGGTGACTATAATATAGATTAAGTTGAATATAAGAAAAAAAAGAATAGAACATGATAGAATATAATGTACGCTCGGAGCGAGCAGAGGAGTTTATCCACGATGGCGAGATACGCGCCACATTGGAGTATGCCCGCGAGCATCGTGCAGACAAGGCACTCATCGAGGAGATACTCCTCAAAGCCGAGCAGGGAAATGGTATATCACACCGCGAGGCCGCAGTGCTTATCGAGGTTGAGGATAAAGAGATTGAGGAGCGCATGTACGCCATTGCGCGCCGCCTGAAGGAGCGCATCTATGGTAACCGCATAGTGATGTTTGCTCCATTGTATCTCTCAAACCACTGCGTAAATGGCTGTGTATATTGTCCTTACCACGCACAGAACCGTCATATCCCACGCCGCAAGCTCACACAGGAGGAGATACGCCGCGAGGTTATCGCCTTGCAGGATATGGGTCACAAGCGTCTTGCGTTGGAGACAGGCGAACACCCTAAGCTTAGCCCTATAGAGTATGTCTTGGAATCTATCGACACCATCTACTCTATCCACCACAAGAATGGTGCTATACGCCGTGTGAATGTGAATATTGCAGCCACTACGGTTGAGAACTACACACGCCTTAAGGATGCAGGCATTGGTACATATATCCTATTTGAGGAGACCTATGACCGTGCAACATACGAGGCACTCCACCCTACAGGTCCTAAGAGCGACTGGGCATACCA
The DNA here is from genome assembly GCA_045650465.1 of Alistipes sp. Classification (GTDB taxonomy): domain Bacteria; phylum Bacteroidota; class Bacteroidia; order Bacteroidales; family Rikenellaceae; genus Alistipes. Next base: position 10,550 of record JAZRRF010000023.1, on the reverse strand, counting down.
CACCGAGGCGATGGACCGCGCTATGCTCGGAGGCATTGACGATGTGGGCGTAGGTGCATTGTTCGGACTCTCGAACTACCGCTACGATGTTGTTGGTATCCTTATGCACGCCGAGCATCTTGAGGCACGCTTTGGCGTTGGTCCTCATACTATCAGCGTACCACGCATCCGTCCAGCCGATGATATCGACCCTAAGGACTTCCCAAATGCCGTTACAGACGATGTCTTCCGCCGTATCGTTGCGGTGTTGCGCCTTGCAGTGCCATACACAGGTATGATCGTTTCGACACGCGAATCACAACGTTCACGCGAATTGGTATTGGATGTGGGTGTTTCGCAGCTTAGTGGTGGTTCAAAGACCTCAGTAGGTGGTTATGCCGATGGCGTTGAGGATGCTGAGGAGTCGGCACAGTTTGATATCTCGGATAACCGCACCTTGGATGAGATTGTTGGTTGGTTGCTCAACCTTGGCTACATCCCAAGCTTCTGTACTGCATGCTACCGCGAGGGTCGCACAGGTGATCGCTTCATGTCGTTGGCAAAGCGTGGTCTTATTGGTAACTGCTGTGCACCTAATGCCCTTATGACCTTGGCGGAGTATCTTGAGGATTACGCCTCACCAAAGGTAAAGGTTGCAGGTAAGCAGATGATTGACCGCCTAACACAGATTATCCCTTCGGAGAAGGTACGACAGATAACCGAGCGTAACCTTCAGGAGATTATTAACGGTAAGCGTGACTTTAGATTTTAGGCTATGCAGAATACCCCATCATCAGAGCGACTACATATAGCTATCTTGGGGCGCACCAACGCAGGTAAGTCAACACTCACCAACCGCCTTATAGGGCAGGATGTGGCTATCGTGTCGCCTTATGCAGGCACTACGACCGACCCTGTGCAGAAGCCTTTTGAGATAAATGGTCTGGGGGCTTCGGTGATTATCGACACCCCTGGTCTTGATGATAGCACCACACTTGGTAAGGAGCGCATGGAGCGCACGGCAAAAGTGTTGGATAGAGCAGATATCGCCATTATCCTATTCACCGATAAGGGCATGGATAGTGAGCTACGCATATTGGAGGAGTGCCGTGTAAGGGAGATTACAACCCTTGTGGTGCTCACCCAGATTGACCGTATAGCCGATTATAGAGAACTTCAACAGAGGATTAGTAAAGCCACAAAGAGCGAGGTTATAGCTCTTAGTGGCACCACAGGCGAGGGTATCGAGGAGCTTAAAGCAGCTCTTTCGAAGATACGCCCTGCCGAGGAGCGTCTTATAACCGAAGGGTTCTGCAAGGAGGGCGACAGAGTGCTTCTTGTGATGCCTCAGGATAAGTCTGCCCCTAAGGGTCGCCTTATTCAGCCACAAGTGCAGACCATCCGCGAGCTACTCGACAGGGGTTGCATACCTATCTGCTGCACCCCTGAGCACATGAGCGAGGCTTTGGCATCACTTATCACACCGCCCGAGCTTATAATCACCGACTCACAAGCCTTCGAGGAGGTATATAAACTTAAGCCTGAGGCCTCGGTGCTTACCTCCTTCTCGATACTCTTTGCGCGCTACAAGGGCGATATTGCTCTATTCCTTGAGGGCGTGAAGGCGTTGGAGCATATTACCCCCACCTCGCGCATACTTATTGCCGAGGCGTGTAGCCATACGCCACAGAGCGAGGATATTGGCCGAGTGAAGCTACCACGCATCCTACGCAAGAGGTTTGGCGAGCAGATTGAAATAGATATCGTTGGTGGTGCAGACTACCCCGAGGATTTGACCAAATATGACCTTGTTATACACTGTGGTGCATGTATGTTCAACCGCAAACATGTACTCAGCCGCATTGAGCGTGCAAGGGCTCAGGGTGTGCCGATTACTAACTACGGCGTTATCCTCGCAGCCCTTACAGGCATACTCTCAAGGGTGCGAAGTCTATAGAACATTGCCACAATTTTGTAAGTAATAAATAAATGTGTAACTTTGACGAAAATTCACATTTTATGGAGATAGAGAGAATAAAACTATTGGATCGCAAGTTTAAAACTATGATTCCTGCCGAGGAGATAGACAAGGCTGTGCAGCGTGTTGCTGACCAGCTCAACGAGCGTTATGCAGGCAAGACCCCAATATTCTTGGGTGTTCTTAGTGGTGCGTTTCTCTTCCTCAGTGACCTTGTGCGTAAGACAACCTTCGACTCACGCCTTGCCTTTATCAAGATTTCATCTTACGAGGGAACACAGTCAACAGGTAAGATACAACAGCACCTTGGCATCGACTTCGATATCGAGGGTAAGGATGTTATCATCGTTGAGGATATCGTTGAAACAGGTCATAGCATGAACTATCTCTTGGACTACCTCAAGGCGCGTAAGCCAGCGAGCATAGCTATATGCACGCTCTTTTATAAGCCTGAGAAGTTCCTCTATGAGTACAACATCGACTATGTTGCAATGCCAATAGGCAACGAGTTTATCGTAGGTTACGGCTTGGACTACAATCAGATAGGCCGCAACCTTAAGGATATATATGTATTAGATGAAGATTAACCCAGATATCGAGTTATTGGAGGGTGGAAAGAAGTTACCTCTTGTTGAGGACTTCTACACCATCCAAGGTGAGGGCTTCCACGCTGGTAAGCCAGCCTACTTTATTCGCCTCGGAGGATGCGATGTGGGATGTCGTTGGTGCGATGCTAAGTACACTTGGAACCCAAAAATCTTCCCACCTACACCTATCGAGACTGTTGTTGAGCGTGCTGCATCATGCTCAGCACAAGCCATCGTCATCACAGGTGGCGAGCCACTCCTATACCCTTTAGGTAAGCTCACTCGCGAGTTACACGCCCGCGGCTTGGAGATATTCCTTGAGACCTCAGGCACAAACCCAATAAGTGGTGAGTTCGACTGGATATGTCTCTCGCCAAAGCGACAGATGCCACCTCTTAGCGAGGCACTACGCCGTGCCGATGAGCTTAAGGTTATCGTACAGACCAAGGAGGACTTGGCATGGGCCATGGAGTGCAGCACTAAGGTTAACCACAAGTGCCTACTATATGTACAGCCTGAGTGGAGCGTCTATGAGAGCATCATCGGCGAAATAGTGGAGTGGGTAAAGCAGAACCCTAAGTGGAACATTTCGATACAGACACATAAGTTCATGCACATACCATAATGGCACGAGGGGGCAAGGAGAAAAAGAGCGAGAGCAGAGAGCAGAGGTTTATAAATGGTTTCTGGATGACACTGACCATTGTCATTGTCATCTGCACAGTGTTTGTATCCATAAGCACCATTATAGGCATGATGCGTACACGCTCGAATCGTAAAGAGTTAGAGCGTAAGATAACCTTGCTGGAGCAGAAACTCGAAGCTGATAGCATCTTTATTGAGCGCATCACTACCTCCCCAGAGTATATGGAGGAGTACGCCCGTGAGACCTTCCACATGCAACGCAAGGGTGAGACGGTCTATATTTTAGAGAATTAGCAATTAGTAATTAGTAATTAGTAACAAGCGCTGTATCAGACATATACACAAAACAAATCATTGCTAATTACTAATTACTCACTACTAATTTAATCATCCGTGCAATATAACGCCTTTCGGGGCGTTATTTTTGTGTTATGAAATTGTTGAACTATAAATACTGCATTGCCTATTGATAAGACTACTACTCTGATTTTTATTATTTAAGTTATGAGAAGAAGTGTTTTATCGTTTTTTGGTATCGCTGCCCTATCGGTAGTGACCAGTATTGTTACGCTCAATGTAGCTAAGCCTGAGAATAGTACAAAAACCATCCAAGAGAGTCATGGCGAGCTATTCAAACAAAAACCCGTTGTAGATACACACTTTGCATCCTCTGTGGTGCGCAGCGACTACCCCGACCTTACATATGCAGCCGAGAATGCTGTTAAGGCGGTGGTAAACATCAAGGCTACAATGACGGTCAGTTCACCTGCCTACCGAGATCCATTCTTAGAGTTCTTCGGCTACCCACAAGGTGGCACTAAACGCGAAGCTCAGGCTGGAGGCTCAGGTGTTATTATCTCCTCGGATGGTTATATAGTTACCAATAACCATGTAATCAATAACGCTACCACACTTAGCGTTAAGCTCCACGATGGTCGCACATTCGAGGCAAAGGTTATAGGCTCAGACCCTGCAACAGATGTTGCACTTATAAAGATTGAGGCAGAAGGTCTGCCTACCTTGCCATTCGGCTCATCAGACGATCTACGCCTCGGCGAGTGGGTACTTGCTATTGGCTACCCTATGGATCTTCAATCGACCATCACAGCAGGTATCGTGTCTGCTAAGGCACGACACCTAGGAGCTATAGATAACAAATCGGGTATCGAGTCATTTATCCAGACAGATGCCGCTGTAAACCCTGGTAATTCGGGCGGTGCGCTGGTAAATACACGCGGTGAGCTGGTGGGTATCAACACCATCATCAAGACCTCTACAGGTAGTTATGTAGGTTACTCCTTTGCTGTACCTGAGAGCATCGTTCGTAAGGTTGTTATGGACCTTAGGGAGTCGGGCGTTGTGCAGCGTGCTGTACTTGGCATCTCCTTCCGCGCTATAGATCAGCAGTTTGTCGATGAGGCTGGAGAGTACACAGGCATTGATAAGATTGGAGGCATATATGTAGCCTCTGTCGCCGAGGATGGTGCTGCCTCTAAGGCGGGCATACGCAAGGGCGATGTTATCACTAAGGTTGGTGGTGTGGAGGTTAACGACTCGGCGATATTCTTGGAGCAGATAGGTAAACGCCGCCCAGGAGATAAGGTAGATATTGAGCTACGCCGCGGCGATAAGAGCATCAAGGCTAATGTTACACTACAAAATAGGTCGGGCGAGACAACTCTCCTTGCAAAGGATAGTGTCGATGTAGCAGAGGTGCTTGGCGCGAAGCTTAAGAATGTAGCACAAAACACCTGCATGGAGCTTGAAATAAACGGTGGTGTTCAGGTTGTTGAGATTCACAGCGGTGGTCTTTTGGAGCGTTGCCGCGTCAAGGAGGGGTATATAATCACCCATATCAACGACCGTCCTGTAAGGAGTCTGGAGGATCTCGACCGCATGACTCAGAAGATAAAGAGTATCGACGGCATCTACCCAAACGGCAGAGCATCGAGCTATGTGCTGATGTAAAGGACTCTATAAAGTAAATTAACGGTTTTTAAGGGTGATTAAGGGTAATTAAGGGTGATTAAGGGAGATATTTGAGACGGCAGAGACGGTAGGGACGAAAGAGACTGCAGGGTGATTTATTCGATGTCCTGTTTCGCTTTGGACACTTTTGCCCTTTTTGCTCCTCGAAAATAGACCAAAGTTTCTTTAGCACCACTACCCAATTTCTTGTCAGAAGGGGTTGAAATAATTAGTAATTAGTAGAGAGTAATTAGTAATAGTTTCGCTTAGAACAAGCGATATATTAACATCAAGGGTAGCACGACCAAATTTCTTGTCAGAAGGGGTTAGGCTTGGCCTATCGCAAAAGAAGATCCCTACGGGATAGTACATGAAGTACAGCCCGTAGGGTCTTACTTTTGGGATGGGTCGAGAATGACCCCTTATCACAAGAAATTCTTAGTGCATCTTGATTATACTCTCAATACCCATCTCCTCCACCTTACGCACAAGTTCATCGTTGTTGTCGGTAACAACAAGGAGCTTATCTCCTTTGAGGAGTTCGGTATCACCCTTGGGAACAAAGTAGTTACCAGTGCGATATACCATAACTACGAGAGTGCGTCCTGGGAGGCGTATGTCCTTGAGTGTCTTACCGCTACGAAGCATTGAGGCGTTAACCTCAATCTCAGAAAACTCGCTGCGTATATGGTCAGGAACGATAAGTTTGAAGGTGCGCTCCTTCTCTTTGAATGATAGGTTTAGCCAGTTTGCCATACCGCTAACGGTGGTACCCTGAATAAGCAGTGATATGATGGTGACTACAAAGACCACATTGAAGAGGTAGTCGGAGTTCTCAACGCCATGACTCACAGCATATAGGGCGAAGATGATAGGCACAGCGCCACGCAGCCCCACCCATGATACATAAACTCGCGCCTTGGTTGAGAAGTTACGGAATGGGGCAAGGCTTACGAATGTTGCCACAGGGCGTGCAAAGAAGATCATAAAGAGACCCACAAGACCACCAAGCACAAGAACATCATAGGTAAGCACCTCATGGACATTGACAATAAGTCCCAGCACAAGGAAGAGGATAATCTGCAGGAGCCATGTGAAACTGTCAAAGAAGATACGCAACATATTGCGGTGTACGATCTTTTTATTACCCACAACAAGACCAGCAATATATACAGCGAGGTAGCCATTACCATAAACCATTGTCGTTACTGAGAATGTGAAGAATACACAAGCAAGTAGCAACACGGAGTATAGCGATTGATTGCTACGAATGTTTATCTTGTTGATTATCCACACAATAGCTCGACCAAAGCCATAACCAAGAGCCGCACCTAAAATCATCTGCAGAAAGAATGTGCCCACGACTCCTCCGGCGCTTACATCACCACCTCCCGTTACGAAACTCACAAGCACTACGGTGAGGATATATGCCATAGGGTCGTTACTACCACTCTCCAACTCCAGCAGCGGGCGCAGATTCTCCATAAGCCCCTGCTTCTTAGTTCTTAGGATGGAGAATACTGATGCCGAGTCTGTAGATGACATCGTGGCAGCAAGGAGTAGTGCCAATGGGAAAGATAACTCCTTGGATATACCTACAAGAGGGGCTACGAAATAGATAAATGCTCCAACGATAGTGGCCGTCAGCGCAACACCGAGTGTTGCCATCACCACACCTGGCACCATCACAGGGCGTATATCCGAAAAGATCGTGTCCATACCACCTGAAAAGAGGATGATACAGAGCGCCACCATACCCACAAACTCCGCAAAATCCACCGAGTGAAACGACACAAAATCGTTATAACCAAAGAGGACTCCCACACCCAAGAAGAGTAACAAGGCTGGTGCACCAAGACGATAGGCAGCCTTACCAGCAAGCACTGCAACAAAGAGCAGTAACGCTCCAACAAACAAGAAGTTTTCGTTAAGCATCTATTTATGTATCTATTAAAGTATCAATGAGATGATTATTGTGCTACAAAGGTATATGTTATTGTTCCTCTGTGTGACGCTGGCGCAGTATCATCAATCCTAAAAAGCGTCTTTCGATGACGCGCAGCAGCAAGTGCCGAGGCATTAAGTTCAGAATTTGTAGAGGATTGTATGCGTGCCGAAGTCACCGTACCGTTACGATCAAGCCACACATCTACAACAACCACACCACCGCCTTTTGTTTTGTAGGCAGGGACATATAGATCACGATGGTGACGCACAGGCTTTTCGAAGTTATAAGCTACCGTCACAGCACCCTGGAATTTACCCTTGTCGCCGTCACCCTTTTCATTACCTACGCCTTGACCTTCACCCCCCTTGCCAATATCCGATACCTCGCGCATTCCACTCTCATACTCCCTGCGGTTAGCCTGCATATCCGAGGCTATCTTATCCATAAGTTCCTGTGTATGGGTATCATGACCAGGATGATTCTTAGAGCCAGAGTTTTCGGCAGCATCATTAGATTGGAGGTTTTTAACATCTTGCACCTGTTGCAACCTACGATCTATCTCCGCTTGCAACTCATCACGCTTACGCTTAAGTTCTGCCACCTCTGCTTCCGTAGGGGCATCATCAACGAACTCTATAATATACTCCATAGGTGGAATTACAACATTATAACGCGCCGTAGCGAGCCAAACTCCTCCCAACATAAAACATAGAACAACAACAATAAGTCCCACTCGATGTGTATAGAGCCACTCGCCCAACGATTCGCTGCGAGTGTCACCTAAATCTATAGTTCTGCGGTGCGAAACACTTCTTTTTGTGTAATTATTGTCCTTTTGCATCATCATCTTATTACAAATCAAGGCAAAAATAGTAATTATTTTGGAATAATTCGTATATTTGTGGCATTATGGTGAATTTCGGTTGTTTATAGATCACTAAAATATTTTTGTGTCATGAACAACCAGTTATAAATTTTGAATTATATGGCAACAAAACAGCAAACCCTTGCCTCAGCAATATCATTTTCAGGCAAAGGTCTTCATACAGGTTTGCAGGTAGAGATGACTGTTCATCCTGCCGAGGATAATACAGGTATCGTATTCCGCCGCGTTGACCTTGAGGGTCAGCCAGAGGTACCAGCATTGTGTGAGTATGTAACTGACACATCTCGCGGTACAACTATCGAGAAGGGAGCAGCTAAGGTTAGCACCATTGAGCATATCATCTCAGCACTATGGACTTTGGGTGTGGATAATGCTATTATCGACATCAATGCCCCTGAGACACCTATCATGGATGGATCGGCTAAGGAATATGCCGAGCGTATAACTGAGGTTGGCATGGTTGAGCAGGAGGCAGATCGCAAGTACTTTGAGGTTACAGAGAAGCAGGTATATACCCTCCCAGAGAAGGGCGTGGCTATCGTTATCTACCCAGATGATGAGTACTCAGTATCTGTGCATGTAGATTACAACTCTAAGGTTGTGGGTAACCAGTATGCAGTATATTGCAAGGAGGATAACTACACCGAAAAGATTGCTATGTGCCGCACATTTGTTTTCCTTCACGAGTTGGAGCCACTTCTCAATCTTAACCTTATTAAGGGTGGCGACCTTGACAATGCTATCGTTGTTGTGGAGAACCCTGTTCCTGAGGCACAACTTGAGCGTCTAAAGACAATCTTTGGCAAGGAGGATATTGAGATTACAGGAGGCTATCTCAATAACCAGCAGCTTAGAGCCAATAACGAGCTTGCACGCCATAAGCTCCTTGACCTTCTTGGCGATTTTGCCCTTCTTGGCATGCGCATCAAGGGTCGTGTTTGGGCTACTCGTCCTGGCCACTTTGCAAATACCGAGTTCATGAAGGAGCTCTCACGCACCATCCGTCGTAGCGGTGAGAAGCCTATGCATAAGTATAGCTCAAAGGATCAGCCTGTGATGGATATCAACAAGATTAAGTCTATCCTTCCACACCGTCCTCCATTCTTGCTTATCGACCGTATCGCTCATATCGACGATAACTTCATCTGCGGTATTAAGCAGGTATCTATGAATGAGCCTTTCTTCGTGGGTCACTTCCCTGAGGAACCTATCATGCCTGGCGTACTTATTGTTGAAGCTATGGCACAGTGCTGCGGTATTCATGTACTCAGCAAGGTTGAGGACCCAGAGTGCTACTCTACATACTTCCTTAAAGCAGATGGTGTTAAGTGGAAGCGTAAAGTTGTCCCAGGAGATACACTTCAGATTGAGTGCCACGGCACAGAGATTCGCCGAGGTATCTGCACTGCACAGTGCAAGGCATTCGTAGGTGGTCAATTAGCGTGTGAGGCTATGCTCACAGCTCAAATTATCAAGAATAGATAATAGCCATAAACAAAGAAATAACTGAAGAAATTAAATAGTAGTAATTATGATTAGTAATTTGGCTTATGTGCATCCAGATGCCAAGATTGGTAAGAATGTCACTATTGAGGCCTTCGCCTATGTTGAGGGCGATGTAGTAATTGGTGACGACTGCTGGATTGGTCCTCACGCCATTATCTACAACGGTGCACGCTTGGGTAAAGGTAATAAGGTACACCCAGGCGCATGTATCGCCTGCCTACCACAAGACCTTAAGTTCGCAGGTGAGCAGACAACAGCTGTCATCGGCGACTACAATGACATCCGCGAGTGCGTAACCATCTCGCGTGGTACTGCAAGCCGCGGTACAACTATTGTGGGCAACAACAACCTCCTTATGGCCTATGTGCATGTTGCACATGACGATGTTGTAGGTAGCAACTGCGTTATCGCTAACCGCGTATCTCTGGCTGGCGAGGTTGAGATTGGTGACTGGGTAGTTATCGGTGGTCATGCAGCTATCCACCAGTGGATACATGTTGGCGACCATGTGATGATTCAGGGCGGCGCCCTCGTTACACAGGACATCCCACCATATATCATCGCAACAAATGGTGAGACACACTACGCAGGTCTTAATAAGGTTGGCCTATCACGCCGTGGCTTCACAGCCGAGCAGATTGAGGCTATCCACAACACCTGCCGTATCTTGTTCCAGAGCGAGCTCAACTACCAGACAGGTTGCGATAAAGCAGAGGCAGAGCTTCCACAAAGCCCAGAGCGCGACTACTTGATTAAGTTCATCCGCGATTCTAAGCGAGGCGTGATTAAACAATACCAGTCGCGTAGATAACAGTAATACAATACAAAATCTTATTAGGGCGCCCGAAATCAGATCGAGCGCCCTATTATTTTTACCAAATTATATAACATTTAGCTCGTTATTATATATTTATGATATATATGTTGTATAATTATTATATTTTACATAACTTTGTATTGCAAACAGATAAAATCATGGGCAATACAAAGGTTAGAATTTCCATTGATATAGAGTATATAGATGGGGATAATGAAGCAATAAAAGGTGAGAAT
>JAZRRF010000022.1:0-12425 GCA_045650465.1 Alistipes sp. | reverse complement strand
ACAACAACAGTTCCGAAGCAAATGCCTGAATAGCTCAGTCGGTTAGAGCACATGACTGTTAATCATGGGGTCCTAGGTTCAAGTCCTTGTTCAGGCGCTAAGTGCGAGGGGTGCACAAAGGTGGCAAACGAATCTGCAGTGGTAACGACCAGTAGTTGGAGAAGGAAATGGTTACTACGATAAGCAGACGATGCGGTCAAGCTTCTGAAAAGATGTCGAGACTCTTAAAAAACTTGTCGAAAAGTTTGCAGATTAAAAAATAATGATTACCTTTGCAGTCCCAAGCCTTAACAACGGGAGTTTAGCTCAGCTGGTTCAGAGCATCTGCCTTACAAGCAGAGGGTCGGCGGTTCGAATCCGTCAACTCCCACTACCATAAGCCACTCAGTTTTGAGTGGCTTTTTTGTTTTTATATCTGTTGCGTTTGTATAGTTGATGTAGAGCAGATGATTGTCGTCATCCCTTGCTTTGCAATGTTTGCTTAGTCAAGCGAGCTTGCCACGCAATCATTCCAAATCAAGTTGCCTTTGGCAATGCTCTACATCAAACATCTATCCAAACTTTGTGTCTGCTTGTGTGAGCTGCCGCATTACTCACCTGTTGCTGGCGGTTGAAACACTATATTCGTCTGCACAATTGCTGTTTAGACGAGTATAGTGTTTCTTCAGCTGTGGCGGCTCGGAAATACACAACAAGGGTATTGCAAGGCAATATATAATATAGCATAGCAGATTATAGGTGAGCAAACTCCCCACATCCGCTATGCTATATTACAACCTGCGGTTGTTCTTGTTATGCTATTTCTCTCGCCTGCTGAGCGCCGTTGAGCCTTGGGTGTGTTATTGTAAGCTTAGCTTGCTTGGTTCTGGGTAGTCGGTTGGTATAAGGTCAAGTCTAAATGGTAGACTGCTTAAATCGACTTCCTCCAACTTTTGTTCTAATAGGTTGTTTATCTCGCAATATAGATATACTATTTTAAGATAGCGGCGTACAATGAGTAGTGGTGGAAAGCATTGTCGTTTGTTATACCACTCGAAAAGATCTGAGCCTCCTTTTGAACTATTACACCTTCTGCACGCAAACACGCTATTGTCGGCACTATTTGAGCCACCCTTTATTTGTGGTATAAGGTGGTCTATTGATAGTTGCTCTGTAGCGCCACAATAAGCGCAGCAACATCCCGCCTTAAGTTTCGCCTTTTCGTCATCAATCAGCGAAGCCATATTCATTGTCTTGTTGATAAGTCCCTTATAGAGCCTCGCGCGAATCATAAAATTTATTCTGCCATATTTCGTCGCACCCTGGCTTATAGCGGAGTGTGCCATTGCGAGATTGGCGTATGACCAGCAGATTAGTTCTTCTATGGTAGTAGGCTGTTTCATTGTGAAATGATATATTTTAACCCATTTTACCCCTCTTAAGTTCTTCTGTTAGAAAGGAATATACATATAGAGAACTCTGAAAGTAAAGTCCTGTTGCTGGGTCGCATAGCTTGGCGTAGGTTTCGGAGTTATACAGCGTATCTATTGCCTCTGAGATAGACATATTATAATCTTTTGACAACAGTTCTGATAAATCTGTTGCCAAAGCCTCTTTCATATACTCAAAATCAGCATTCATCTTATAATCGTTTTAGATACTTTATAGCACTCTCTGTTCCAAAGTAGTATTGGTATGTTGCGCCTTGCATATATTTCAATCTGTTTAGAAACTCGGCTTTGTCAATATTGCCATCCTTGAGCTTGCGCATTTGTAATCCAATCTTGTCGTTTGCTATAGGACCATATACTATGTCGTATGTATCACTCTTATTGCCCTCGCGATTAGCAAAGACAAAGTCTGCCCAATCTTGAGAGTATTCGCTGAAGCACTTTACTCTAAGGTTTGTGTTACTGAGTATGTTGTCGTCAACCTCAAATGTAGTAACTATTGGCTCACCACCCAGCGTTAATGCTTTGAATTTAGCCATCTGTTCGGCTTGTGTTTTGTCGTCTGATAGATAGAAGCCCTTGCCGAAATCCTTGTTTGGTTTCGATTTACTGAGGTCTATTTCCTCGATATAGCCATTTGAGCCGTGGTAAAGTATCATATTGTACCTCCTGTTTTGCGACAATATAGTGCTACGCTCTCTATCGCTTCGTTAAAGTCGAGTGTATGGATGATGTTGTAGTTCTCCTCGATAAAACCTACTCCCTTATGGGCGCGAATATAGAGGTATGCCTGTTTCTCGGACAAACCATATCGCTTGGAAAAGCCATTTATCACAGCGATAATATATTCGATTATATCTCTAACATCGCGTTTCATTGTCGATACAGTTAACCATTTTTACAAAGATAATACAATTTTTGCAATGTAAGGTAATTACAGATGCTGTATTATAAAAAAATAAGCGGTAACCTTTCGATTACCGCTTTGTGACTCCGCCAGGATTCAAACCTGGAACCGCTTGATCCGTAGTCAAGTACTCTATTCAGTTGAGCTACGGAGCCATTGCTTTGTGATTGCGAGTGCAAAGGTACTACAATTTTTTTATTCTGCAAATTTTTTATCGAAAAATTTTAAATAAAAATCACTTTTATTTGTATGTGCGGGTTTATTGCAGGTGTAATATGTTGATTATAAGTAAGTAACTGAGTAATTGTCAAATCTATAGACTCGGTATTATATAGATAAAATACAACCACGCGAACACCATCGTCTGAGTGGTTGTATCTTTAGTTGTTATAGTTTTCTATTTGAAGTCGTAGCCTTCGATATTTTTAGAGTAGTGTTTCCATTTTCTATCCTTCTTGTATGTCTCAACAGACTCCTTAGGAACATATATCTTAAAATACTTTTTCGCACGGCCTAAGCTTCCTGTATCATTGTTAATGGTACAATTATAATTAGATTCATATTCATTCTCCAAAGCAGGAGGTGTGACTGATTTGCAATAGATAACCTTAAGATTTTCGCAACTGAAAAATGCTCCAGTGCCTATAGCGGTTACGCTACTTGGAATAGTTGCCTCGATTAATATGTTACAGTGGGCAAATGCTCCGTCATTAATTGATTTTACACCCTCTGGTATTATTATATATTGTAGATTTGTATATTCAAAAGCATATTTTGGTATTGATGTTAAATTTTTAGAGAGTGTAACATCGTGCAAGTTCCCGCAAGAAGTAAATGTACCTGACCCCATAGTTTTTACGCTATCAGGAATTACAATACTTGCAATAGCGGTGAGATAAAATGCCTGATAGCCAATATGTGTAACACCTTCAGGAATTATTATTTGGCTTAAATTAGAGCCACCAAAAGCCTCATCCTTAATAACCTGTAGATTAGTAAAGTATTGCAACTCATTGAATGTGTTAACTCCCCTTTTATTCTCTCCAAAGAAATTTGATGGAATAGAGGTGACCTTTGCTGCCTCTTCGTAGGATAGCTCGCCGTCGCCATTGGTGTCGAATGCGCTAACGCATGTGGCCTTAACAACAGCGTCTGCAAATACGATATTTTCGCAGTTAGGTGCTGGATTTTCTGCTCCAACTATAGGCTCAGAAGCGACGCTCTTATAACCAAAAGAGCATGCCACACACATGATAGATAGAAGTAACTTTTTCATAATAGGTTTTGTTTAGGTTATTAAAATGTAATATTGAACACACATCGTTATTACAAAGATATGACTATTTTCCCAAACAAACAACACCCTGTGTGGCATTATATATATAAGTATGGGTATGTTACCATATAAAAATAGAGTAGGGCAATCCGCGAGGATTGCCCTACTCAAAACGATTCTATATTCGATCTTACTTAATATGCTCCGAAAGAATAACCTTTACATCGTCACCGCGAAGGTTCTTAGCTACGAGCTTGCCCTCTGGAGAGAAGAGGAAGTTTGCTGGGATAGAGCTTACATTGTATAGCTCACCTGCTGCCCAAGAGCCATCGTCACCTGTGCCCCAAACATTAACCCAGGTCATATTATTCTCTGCGATGAACTTCTGCCACTTCTCGGTATCGCCCTTTCTGTCAAAGCTGATACCGTAGATCTCCAAGCCCTTAGGTGCGAACTCGGCGTATGCCTCAACCAAGTGTGGAATCTCGCCACGGCAAGGACCACACCATGTAGCCCAGAAATCAACAAGTACCCACTTGCCACTCTTGCAAAGCTCTGACACGCTAATCATTGTGCCATTAGCATCTGGTAGGGTGATATCTACGAGGTCTGCGCCAATGGTTGTATTCTTCATATTATCGATATGCTTCTTATACTCCTTATACATTGCCAACTCGCTATACTTTGGGTTGATCATCTCGAACAACTCAGCAAAGCGTGCCTCGTCCTCGCCATAGTACATGTAGTACTGCAAAATCTTAAGCGAGGTGATGTTGTCCTTATTCTCAACTATAGCATTGTCGATATATGCTATAAACTCAGCAAATAGCTGCTCGGCAGTAGCCTCATCCTCGGTTGTGTATAGAGGCTCCATCTTCTCGCTGATGCCATTCTTAATATTGTTTAAATGCTTGTTAAGGCACTCCTCAGCGTAGTCGATAGTCATAGTCTCAGCGTTAAAGTTGAAGTTTATATCCTTGCCTTCAGCAATAAGTTCCATTATTGGACTGTCGTTGATGACCAATGTAAGGAACTGCTCGCCCTTGACCTTGATGTCGGCAGTGAAGCTCTTATTTGCATCGAGAGTTGTTGTTGCCAACGCCTCGTCAGAACCATCGATAAATAGCTCCACCTTGCTATCTGGTGCTACCATCTCGAACTGTGAGAAGTCACCATTGATGGTGATACTCTTATTGCCGCAAGCCACCATCATAAGTGAGCATGCCAATATTGAAAAAATCTTCTTCATAATGTTGTTGTTTTAGTTGTTGTCTATTTTTTTATTCTGTCTGGGTTTGATTTTACGAAGCTCTCCCATGAGCTACTTCCCTTGCGTGCCTTGCTATCGCCACCAAGACCCTTGCGCCTGTCGCCCGCAGTTGCCTGTGTGAGGATGTTGGATAGCGTGAACCAATGGCATAGTGCTACTGCTGTACCATCCGTAGCGTCGAGTTTGCGCGGTTTGTAGTCGGTGCCAAGTATGGCGTTTATCATCGTTGCCACCTGCTCCTTAGAGGCTTGACCTCGACCCGTAATAGCCTGCTTTATGCGCGAAGGTGCGTACTCCGATATGGGTGTTGACTCCGTTGTGCTAAGTACCGCGGCTATAGCCACGCCCTGTGCCCTGCCGAGCTTTAGCATCGACTGCACATTTGTGCCAAAGAAAGGCGACTCGAAGGCTACCTCCGTAGGTCGATACTCCAGCGTGAGGTTACGCACACGCTCGAAGATATAGCGTAGCTTCTGATGCGCATCCTCGATTTTGTGAAGGTCTATCTCGCCCATAACAACCGCCTGAGGCTTGCCACCGATGATGTCGATGATGCCATAGCCCATGAAGTTTGTTCCGGGGTCGATGCCCATGATGCGCACAGGGCCTGCCATGCTACTCCTCGAGTTTATTTACGCGCTTCTCAATCTCGCGTAGCTTCTGCGCCATATCTGGGAGCTGGCGGAAGACAGCGAATGAGCGGTGATACTGCATTCCTGGTAGTGCAGGGTAGCCGAAGCGTATCTCGTCATCGCCAACACTCTTGTCGATACCCGACTTAGAGCCGATCTTCACGCGGTCGCCCACGACAACATGGTCGGCGATGCCCACCTGACCTGCGATGAAGCAGTTAGAGCCCACCTTTGTAGTACCTGCGATGCCCACCTGTGCCGACATCACGGTATTTGCACCCACCTCGACATTGTGACCGAGCTGGATGAGGTTGTCGAGCTTAACACCTGAGTGAACAATCGTAGAGTCGGTCTTGGCGCGGTCGATACATGTGTTTGCACCAATCTCAACATTATCCTCAAGGATAACATTGCCGAGCTGTGGAATCTTTGCAAATGTGCCGTCAGCCTTAGGTGCGAAGCCGAAGCCGTCAGCACCGATAACTGCACCAGCGTGGAGAATACAGTTCTTACCAATAACGCAACCCTCGTAAATCTTAACGCCTGCATATAGCTTTGTGCCCTCGCCAATAGTCACATTATCACCAATGTAGCACTGTGGGTATAGCTGCACATTGTCACCAATCTTAGCACCAGCCTCCACAACTACAAAGTCGCCGATGTAGCAACCCTCGCCAATGGTAGCCTTCTCACTTACGGATGCAAGCTTTGAAATGCCCTGCTTGCGTGGGCGTGCAGCATTGTACATCTCAAGGAGGTTGAGTACGCACTCGCCAACATTCTCTACCTTGATAAGCGTAGCCTTAATCTCGCCCTTAGGCTCGAAGCTCTTATCTACGAGCACAATGCTTGCCTCGGTGGTGTAGATATACTGCTCATACTTTGGGTTTGTAAGGTAGGCAAGTGAGCCAGCCTTACCGCCGTCGATAGATGATACGGTGGATACCGTAGCGCTCTTATCTCCAACAATCTCGCCGCTAAGAAGTGCAGCGATCATCTCTGCTGTAAATTGCATATTATATCATGTTTTAGTTATCTCTTCTCTTGGGTTAGGTACTCCTCAAGCTCAACGCCTTCGGGGAGTAGCCCCTTGGTGCTGTGACCAAAGGTGTGTAGCTCTCTTACCAACGATGAGGATATGTGCTCGACCTCTGCGGGAGCTAATAGGAGTATAGTTCTAAGTTCGGGATAAACATACCTGTTTGCGCGCTCCAAAGTGCGCTCGTACTCGAAGTCGGTGCCATTTCTCAGGCTGCGTATCATCGTCTGCGCACCCACACGCTTAGCCTCGTCGCCCGTAAGTGTGGTGTATGTAGTGACCTCCACGCGAGGCTCGCTTTTGAAGACTCTCTCTATAAGCTCCTTGCGCGCCTCTACGGGTAGAAAACCACGCTTTGCGGGATTGTATCCTATGGCAATAACCACCCTGTCAAAGAGGTGTAGTGCCTCCTTTACTATGGCCTCGTGTCCGCGTGTGAATGGGTCAAACGACCCAGGGAATATTCCAATCTTCTCCATAGGCATACATATATCACACAAAGGTAAACAAAAAAAGGATAAAACGAAAATCTTACCTTATAAATATAAGGTTAATGCGTGAAAATGTGAA
Source organism: Alistipes sp. (assembly GCA_045650465.1). GTDB lineage: Bacteria > Bacteroidota > Bacteroidia > Bacteroidales > Rikenellaceae > Alistipes. Next base: position 5,301 of record JAZRRF010000022.1, on the reverse strand, counting down.
AATATTGGGGTAATAGTTTGGAGTTTGGAAAATAATCGTTACCTTAGCATAATATTTATGTTATAAGAAGCAAACAATAATTAAATAATCTAAACCTAAAACAAAACTATGGCTACTAAGTATTCTGGTAAAACTCGTGTTGAGAGTGACCTTATTGGTGAGTTGGAGGTTCCTGTAGAGGCCCTCTATGGTGTGCAGACATTGCGCGGTATTGAGAACTTCCCAATCAGCCGCTTCCACCTTTCTGACTATCCTTTGTTTATCAACGGCCTTGCAATCACTAAGTTGGGTGCTGCTGAGGCTAACTATCAGCTTGGTCTTCTCACTGAGGAGCAGTATAAGGCTATTGCTCAGGCTTGCCGTGAGATTATGGAGGGTCAGCACCACGACCAGTTCCCTTGCGATATGATTCAGGGTGGTGCAGGTACTACAACAAATATGAACGCTAACGAGGTTATCGCTAACCGTGCATTGCAGATTATGGGTCATGAGGCTGGTGAGTATCAGTACTGCTCTCCTAACGACCATGTAAACTGCTCACAGTCAACAAACGATGCTTACCCTTGCGGTATCCACCTCGGTCTTTACGCTACACATCAGGTATTCATGAAGCACTACGATGCCCTTATCGAGTCATTCGCTAAGAAGGCTAAGGAGTTCGCAAATATCCTAAAGATGGGTCGTACACAGCTTGAGGATGCTGTGCCTATGACTCTTGGTCAGACTTTCGGTGCTTTTGCTCAGATTCTTCGCGAGGAGAAGAAGAACCTTGAGTTCGCTGCTGAGGAGTTCCTAACAGTAAATATGGGTGCTACAGCTATCGGTACAGGTATCTGCTCTGAGCCTGAGTACTCTGATAAGTGTATCGCTGCATTGCGCGAGATCACAGGCTGGGATATTAAGCTTGCTGAGGATCTCGTAGCTGCAACATCTGATACCACTTGCATGGTGGGTTACTCATCAGCTTTGCGCCGCGTAGCTGTTAAGCTTAACAAGATCTGTAACGACCTTCGTCTTCTTGGCTCTGGTCCTCGTTGCGGTCTTCACGAGTTCGACCTTCCAGCACGCCAGCCAGGCTCTTCAATCATGCCAGGTAAGGTAAACCCTGTTATCCCTGAGGTTATGAACCAGATCTGCTACAAGGTTATCGGTAACGATGCTTGTGTTGCAATGTGCGCTCAGGAGGCTCAGATGGAGCTTAACGCTATGGAGCCTACAATGGCACAGTGCTGCTTCGAGTCTGCAGAGATTATGATGAACGGCTTCGATACCCTCCGCGTTAACTGCGTTGACGGCATCAAGGCTAACGAGGAGCAGTGCCTCAAGTATGTTCAGGATAGCTTCGGTATCGTAACAGCTCTTAACCCAATCATCGGTTATAAGAACTCTACAAAGATCGCTAAGGAGGCTATGGCTACAGGTCGCCGTGTTTATGACCTCGTTCTCGAGCATGGCATCCTTACTAAGGAGGAGCTTGATATCGTTCTCTCACCAGAGAATTTGATTAAGCCTGTGAAGCTTGATATCAAACCTCGCCGATAATTTTCGATTATAAGGCAGACATCTACTGCCGCTAACAAAAAGTCCCGACAATGAGCAGTACGCCAAGTACAGCCCATCGTCGGGATTTTTGCCGAGCGTTGTATCTGCAGCCTTCTAATCAAAAATTATAATTTGTTGTGATAAACCGCAATCTGCGGCACATCCCAAAAACAACACTCTGGGCTGTACTTCATGTACTATCCCAGAGTGTTTTATTTTGCGATGCACCACATCTCACGGTTTCTGACAACAAATTTGGTCGTGGTGCTGATTAGCCTTATCGTTGAACTATCCTAAAAGTAAGACCCCACGGGCTGTACTTCTTGTACTATCCCGTGGGGATCTTCATTTACGATAGGCCACATCTGCAACCCTTCTAATCAAAAAATTCGGTCTTGCAATCTGTAGTACCGGTATCGTTAAAAGTCTGTGACTTTTTTATAAGTAATTTAGAGAATTTAGGGAATATAGTGAGCTTAGTGTTTTATTGACATTAACTCCCGCCCCCCCCTTTTTTTTTTTAATTTCTTTAATTTCCTTAACTTCCCTAATTCTCATAATATAAAAGTAGCACCTTTTAATTCTTGCCAATTATAAAATGCCTAATTTTATAAAATGAGTAGAGCAATCTTACGATAATTCTATTCTTTATTTGTTATAAAAGCCCTGTTACAAGTCACCCATAGAATGAACAACATTTATAATATAATCATTGATCACTCCTACTGGATATGATTCTATATCTTTAGAAAATTTAATAGTAATATTTCCATCAGCTGAAATATTAACAACATTATTATTATATGTTACATCGAAACTGTCATTATACTTGTGAGGCCCATCATCCTCGTAATAATCCTCATATTTAACTTGCACGATTCTGCTATTTTCATCATAAATAAATTCGTAATCGAAATACGAACTACCATCATACATACACTTTATCTCAACCACCGTAGCTTCTAATTCTCCATCAGTAGAGGAGTCAGACCCTAAAGATCCTCCTGCACCACCAAACTCATTTTCGGCAGGTGTTTTTCCATCCGAATAGTCATCTGCACACGCCATTACACCGATAGTGATAAATGCTCCTAAGCAGAATGCTCCAAGAACTGAAAATGCCTTTTTCATAATAAATAGTATTACTCCGTCTTGACTCCTATACGGTGGGTAAATACAAAAAGAAAGTGTGGAGTCGATAGTCTATCTGAATGGAGGTTCTGGAATACCTATGACCAAATAAACAATACCCCACACTCGTATTGAGCATAGGGTATAGAACACCCCAGACATAACAATACGGAGTGACGAGTGTGTTGCTTTCCTTGGTCATTTGAAAATTTTCCAGATTTCCATTCAAGGATAAAAGCTAATACACTTTCATCAAAATATGTGTATCAAAGTATAACTTTGATAATACAAATATACAAAAATTATATCAATCCACAAAATGAATTGTTGCCTATAATACAAAAAATCCGTTGCAGCATATACCGCAACGGATCTATAAATACTCTTTACATCAACTACTCGTCAACCATACTCGGCTGCGTGATATGCCAAACAGTCTGCCACTCGCCAAAGTGATGCTCCTCGTCGTAGCGGTAGAAATCTTTGGCGACCTTGACATCGATGGTGTACTCCTTCGTATGGTCGCTATCGTTTGGTGCGAAGTCAATCCATACATCCGGATTATCTACAACATTCTCGGACTCCTCACCTGCAACACCATCTTCGACAACCCTATAGCGGTAGTACTTAAACCACTCTCCTGGCTGGAAACGGGTGTCTCTCAAAATCTCATACTCCACAAGCTCTACCTCCCTCAGCAGGTATAGTCATAGAGGCAACCTCTCCAGGTGTCGCATCATAGTAGATGGTGTCAAGGCACGATGTTAGCCATAGTGCCGCAGTGATTGTTAGCGTGTAAAGTAGTCGTAGCATAGTTATAGCATCTCGATTAGTTCTTCGTTAGTATAGGCATCTGCACCGTAGCAGGTCTTAAGATATGCCAAACCGCCGAGATAGTCCTCCTCAGTGAAAGAGTCGGTAGCCTCCTTAGCAACCACCACATCGTAGCCCAACGAGTAGGCATCAGCAGAGGTGTGGCGTACACACATGTGGGTATGAAGACCTGTCATAACTACGGTCTCAACACCGAGCTCCTTAAGTGTAATATCGAGGTCTGTCTGGAAAAATCCGCTGTAGCGACGCTTAGGTACAACATAATCACTCTCGCCAACTTTTAATTCAGGAATAACCTTTGCTCCCTCGGTGCCAACAATAGCGTGGTCACCCCAGAGCTTAAGCTCGCGGTCAATACCCTTAAGGTGGGCATCATTACAAAAAATCACAGGAACACCCTTTGCGCGTGCCGCATCCAAAAGCTGTGCAGTGGCAGGTACAATCGCCTTGCCTCGGTCACATGTCAATGCTCCATAAACAAAGTCGTTGAGCATGTCAACGACCAAAATAGCAGGTCTGTTTAGTTTACTCATACTCTAAGTTTTTTTTGATTATAGTGTAAAAACATGAAAATTCTAATACAAAGTTATGGTTTTTATTTGAAAAATACAAATTGTGAGGCGGTTATTTCACTTTTCTTGCTCTATATACTGTGATATCCCACTGTTATTATAACTTGAAATTATTGGTATATAGGTTTTTCCAATTTGTATTTTGTTATTTATCCATTATCTTTGCAGGCGAAAAAGTTAAAAACAAAGAATAAAAAGATTTGAATTATGGATATTAGAACTCGTACGGTCGGTGATATAGTTAAGAATAACTTTTCGGCAGCTCGCATCTTTAAGAATTTCGGTATAGACTATTGTTGTGGCGGAGGCATTGCTCTTGTTGATGCTTGTCGTACAGCGGGTGTTGATGTTGATAGGGTTGTGGAGAGACTCAATGTTGAGTGTAAAGAGGATTTCTCTGCGATACCGTTCGATACTTGGCCTACGGATTTGCTTATTGATTATGTGCTTAAGATACACCATCGTGGTATCAGGGCAAAGGGACCCCAACTTTTGCGCGATATTAAGCATGTTGCCGATGTTCACTCAGATGCTCATCCAGAACTTAATCAACTTGTCGTGCTTTTTACTCAGTCGCTCGATGAATTGGAGTTGCATCTGAGTAAGGAGGAGCAGGTGCTTTTCCCTTATAGCCTAAAGTTGTTCGATGCCGATATGCGCGGCGATAAGTTTGAAAAGATGCATTGCGGTACGGTGCTCAATCCAATTCGTGTGATGCATAGTGAGCATAGTGACGAGGGTACGCGCTATAAATTCATTCGTGTTTTGATGAAAGATTTTGTCGCTCCCGAGGATGCGTGCCCAAGTTATAGGCTTATGTTGGAGGATTTGGAACGATTTATGGACGCGCTTTTTGAGCATATCCATATAGAAAATAATATTCTTTTCCCTCGCTTTGTCGAACTCGAAAAACGCTGTGTTTTATAACCATCGGCTATACCTATATTTATATATATAGATGTTAGAGATAGTTGTATTTTGAATGTATTTATATAAGTACCTGAAACACAGGTAGGTTTAAAATTATTTTCAAAAAGTTATTAAAAAAGTTGCAGAAATATTTGGATAGTTAGGAAATATGCATTATTTTTGCACCCGCTTTCCCCTCTTAACGAGGGAAGTTGATAGCGAAGGTTCTTAGAAATATTTTTGAAAAAAAGTTATCAAAAATTTGGTAGTTTCAAAAATATGATTTATCTTTGCACTCGCTTTTCGCTCTTAA
>JAZRRF010000021.1:0-5855 GCA_045650465.1 Alistipes sp. | reverse complement strand
GCCGTAGGTCTTAATATGGCAGAGGCGGTGAAGAAGATCAATCCTACGACAGTGCTGATGTCGCACATTCTGGAGCTTGGTCACGCCATCACAAAATGGCGCTGGTCGTATGAGTACGGGATCAACGAGTGCGAGAAACTCCAGCGCGAGGGTGTTTATCTTCCCGTTTGGGGCGAGAAGCTGGTGATGAAGCGATAGGGAATTATCCCGATAAATAAAGAAGGGTGTCCACTCGGGACACCCTTTAATTTTATATTTACTACTTCTCGCGTGGCTTCATAATGCGATATCCGAACGATACTCCAAACTTGATGGGCATCGTCTCCACCGAGCCATTGAAGGGATCGGGCTTGAGGTAACCCTCGTGACCATTGGGATGCATATTGATATTTCCCTCGCCATCGTAGCGATTATACCACGACCACATATTGTCAAGTGACAAGAAAATATCCACGAGCCATCTCTCACCCAAGTGTCGCTCCCAGCCTGCTCCAAAACCTGCAGCCACGCTGAAGCCCTTGCCATAATCATTCTGGCGACTGATAAGCTTTCCTCCCTCAAAGATTTGGAAACGGTGGATATTGAAGAAGGCCATACCTGCATTGGCACTCACATACCAACCCGACGTTGCCTCCTTGAAGTAGTAACGATACTCACCCAGCACTATTCCGAACAGCGAACGCTTGCCGTTCCAGCTACGCCACGGCGAGAGTGTTCCATCGAAGGCTACCGACGAATGTTTCGACACTGCAAACTCCACCGATGGGTTGAGCACACCAACGGGAGCATACAGAGCATTGAGCTTGACGTATGCCTGCGCCGATGCAAATGTCGGCACGGCGGCCAACATCACCACAAAGAGTATCTTCACAATCACTTTCACGGGCGCAAATATACGAAAAAAAAGAGTCGCTACACACGGTAGCGACTGCTTTTATATATATCGTTTGATATATTGATCTGATTATGCCTCAAGAGCAAAACGCTTGTAAGCAACAACAGTAGCCTCCTTGTCAGCCTTCTGGATGAACTCACGGATAGACTCCTTCTCGCCTACAACAGCCTGGTTAAGAAGAGTGTTCTCCTCGTAGAACTTACGCATCTTACCTGCAGCAATCTGCTCAAGGATAGCCTCTGGCTTGTTAGCGTTCTTAGGATCCTGCTTCATCATCTCAAGCTGGATAGCCTTCTCCTTCTCAACGATCTCTGCTGGGCAGTCGTTCTCGTCGATAGAGATAGGAGCCATAGCTGTAGCCTGCATAGCAACCTTGCGAGCAACCTCCTCGTCAACAACCTTGTTGAAGCCAAGAACAGTACCAAGCTTCTTGTTGAAGTGAACATAAGCTACGCAGTAAGGAGCCTCAATACGAGCGTAGAAAGCGATCTCAACCTTCTCACCGGTCTGACCAGACTTCTCTGTTACCATCTCCTCTACAGTGTGACCCTCAGCGTTCTTAACACCCATAAGAGCATCACGGTCAGCTGCATCTGCAGCAACAGCGATCTCCAACATAGCGTTAGCAGAAGCACCGAACTCCTCGTTCTGAGCTACGAAGTCAGTCTCGCAAGCAAGGCAAAGGATGTATGCCTTCTGGTCAACGATCTTAGTTACAACAACACCCTCAGTTGCAGTACGATCTGAACGCTTAGCAACAACAAGCTTACCCTTCTCACGGATAATATCCTTTGCACGCTCAAAATCGCCCTCAGCCTCCTGAAGTGCCTTCTTGCAGTCCATCATACCAGCACCGGTCATCTTACGGAGCTTCATTACATCAGCTGCTTTGATTTCCATATTGATAATAATTTTAGTCGTTAGATAATTCTTTGAAAAAAACCGAGGCGAGCGGGCTAATGCCTACCCGCACTCGGTATAAATTGTGCTTCCTATAGCGAGAGAATTAAGCCTCCTCAGTTGCAGCAACAACCTCAGCAACAGCTGCCTCCTCAGCATCTACAGCAGCCTTAACTGCCTTCTTGATGCGTGGCTTAGCCTGCTTTGCGCCCTCAGCTGCCTCAGCCTCCTGAGCCTCCTTCTCCTTCTCGAGCTTACGCTCCTCAGCACCCTCAGCGATAGCACCGCATACTACATCAAGGATAGTAGCGATAGACTTCTGAGCATCGTCATTTGCTGGAATTACATAATCGATATCGGTAGGATCACAACAAGTATCAACCATAGCAAATACTGGAATGCTCAAACGCTTAGCCTCCTTAACAGCGTTCTGCTCCTTCTGCACATCGATAACGAACAATGCAGCTGGAAGACGGTTAAGGTCAGCGATAGAACCAAGGTTCTTCTCGAGCTTTGCACGCTGGCGTGCAATCTGAAGCTTCTCACGCTTTGAGAAGTTATCGAAAGTACCGTCGTTAGTCATCTTGTCGATGGTAGCCATCTTCTTAACAGCCTTTCGTATAGTAGGGAAGTTTGTAAGCATACCGCCTGCCCAACGCTCAGTAACGTAAGGCATACCTACGGCTGCTACCTTCTCGGCAACGATCTCCTTAGCCTGCTTCTTAGTTGCAACGAACAATACGCGGCGACCGCTCTTAACGATCTGCTTAAGTGCAGCTGCAGCCTCATCAAGCTTGATTACAGTCTTGTGAAGATCGATGATATGGATGCCGTTCTTCTCCATGAAGATATATGGAGCCATCTTTGGACACCACTTGCGCTTCAAGTGACCAAAGTGTACACCAGCCTCCAAAAGTGTATTAAAATCTGTACGTGCCATTTTCTTTTTCTTTTTTTTGTTTTTAACTCTTTAATCAACCTACGAGTAGCATAGTTTCAGTTCTCATAGGTTTAATCGCAATCGGGCAACCACGATAGCAGCGCACCCTGTGGCTATGGCTTTTAGCAAGCAACCATATACCACCATCGCCTATGCGACATATATAGTATATAGGTGCGGTCCATGCGGTTTTGAACCTCGATTGTGCTTTGCCGAAAGTAGGTCGTGTAAGCGGATTAACGCTTAGAGAACTGGAACTTACGGCGTGCGCCTGGCTGACCTGGCTTCTTACGCTCAACCTCGCGTGAATCACGCATAAGGAAGCCGTTCTTCTTCAATACTGGACGCATCTCAGCATCGATCTGGCAAAGTGCGCGAGCGATACCCATACGAGCTGCCTCAGCCTGACCCTTGATACCACCACCTACAAGGTTGATAGTAACATCATAGTTCTCCAATGTGTTAGTAACCAACAAAGGCTGCTTAACCTCATACTGAAGAATATGCAATGGGAAGTAAACCTCAAGCTCCTTGTGGTTGATTGTAATCTTACCTGTACCTGGCTTCACGAATACGCGAGCAACAGCTGCCTTACGGCGACCTACGGTGTTTACAACTTCCATAATTCTTACTTAATCTCGTTTAACTTAATCTCCTTAGGGTTCTGTGCAGCGTGAGGATGCTCAGCACCTGCATAAACCTTCAAATTCTTCATGATTGCCTCACCCAAGCGAGTCTTAGGCAACATACCGCGTACTGCGTGCTCTACTACGAACTCAGGCTTCTTGTCAGTTGTCAAGAAGTCAGCTGGAGTAGCGAAACGCTGACCACCAGGGAAACCTGTGTAGCGTGTGTAAACCTTATCAGTCATCTTTGCGCCAGTAAGCTTCACCTTATCAGCATTGATTACGATAACATAGTCACCGCAATTTGTGTGTGGGGTGTAGCTTGGCTTGTTCTTGCCACGGAGGATCTTAGCCACCTGTGAAGCAAGGCGTCCCAAAATCTCGTTCGTAGCGTCAATCACGAACCACTCCTTCTGAGCGTCCTCTGCCTTGACCGAGATAGTCTTGTAACTCTTTGAATCCACTTTGTTAAAAGTTTAGTTAATACTTAATTTATTGTAATCCAATACCCGAAAACGCTATTTCGGGCTTGCAAAGATACACATTTTTACAAAGATACAAATCTCTCGTATCTCTTTTTTTTTAGTGAAATCGTTATAGCTCTACTAATCAGCGCATTAACATATTTTTAAAGCAAACATTTAGTATAAAAATCAAGGCGTATCCGATATATTTTCGGACACGCCCATCTATAATAGTCGGATGGTGTCACCATCACGGAAGCCTTATAGCTCAGTCTTCCACAAGCCGTGCAAGTTGCAGTACTCATATACAGCCACCGCCTTAGCATCACCGAGGGCAATCACAGCCTCAGGCTTGTCTGTAAGGTCAACCTTGATACCACCCTTGTCGGTCTCGACATAGATAAAGGCGATGTGATGCTCTGGCTCCATAGGGTGTGCCACGCTGCCCACCTCAACCTTGATAGTGTTGTTGTCGAGGCGTGTAACCACAGGCACATGCTTCTCGTTGCTTGCATCCACGGTATTTGGCTTTAGCTCCACCATTGGCTTGCCACAGCATACAACAGGCACCTTAGAGTCCACCAACTTAACCACTACATTGCCACACATCTCACACTTATAAAATTTTGTTGTCATAATATTCAGTTTTTATAGGTTTATACTTTGTTTTTCTTTTCTGATGCAAAAATAGTACAAATAGATGGTTCTATCAAACAGATATTTTCTATCTTTGTATCGAGAAAAACGATAAACTATGACACTACAACAGTTGGAGTATATTGTGGCGGTGGATAAGTATCGCCATTTTGTCAGGGCAGCAGAGTCGTGTGGCGTTACTCAATCTACCCTATCATCCCTCATACAGAAACTCGAGACGGAGCTTGACGCCACAATATTCGACCGCACGCAACACCCCGTAGCCCCCACGCCACTTGGCGAGGAGATTATCGCCCAGGCGCGTGTGATACTCTATAACGCCTCACAGATGGGCGAGCTTGTGGCATCATATAAGGGTAGCGCCGTGGGCGATATACGCTTAGGCACGGTATCTACGATAGCACCCTTCATCCTGCCACAACTATTTCGCTATATGAGCGCCCACCACGGCGATATAAACCTCCATGTCGAGGAGGCGAGGGTCGAGACCATCAAGCAGAAACTCAAGCGCGCCGAGCTGGATATCGCCATACTCGCCATGCCCGTAGCAGATGAGACACTGCTGGAGATACCTATATACCATGAGCGCTACTACGCCTATGTTTCACCTGAGGATACCTTATATAATAAAGAGAGCCTCCGCACCAGCGAGCTTACAGCGGAGAATATATGGATGCTCGGGGAGAGCTACTGCCCCAATACGGGACAATTCCCCTTCTGCATTAGCGATATGTCCAACGCCTCGATATATGTTGCAGGTAGCATCGATACCCTGATGCGCATTGTGGATGATAACGGCGGCTACACCATCATCCCCGAGATGCAACTACCACTAATAAGTCCCGAGCGCAAGGCACATATCCGAGAGATTGTTGACCCCACCCCAGGCCGCGAGATAGCCTTCGTAGTACGCAAAGACTTCGTCAAGGAGCGCATGATAAACATCCTTGCCGATGCCCTCAAAAGCATCCTCCCCGATGCGATGCTCAACGAGCGATTGAAGAAGTTTAGAATAAAGTTGTAGGTGAGTATAACACTTGCACCTACCCATAAGCGACCATATTGGTTAAACACCAAAACAGCATCTATCTACCCCACAACAAAAGAGGTTGCGCCCCGCGGGACGCAACCTCAATTATTGGAAAGTGGTTAGAAATTACATAGCCACTACCATTGATGATGGAAGTATAGATAGTCCACGCGATTTTGAAATACTCTTAGACAATGTAGATGGGGTAGCATTAGTCTTAGTCCAAGTCATATCACCTGTACGGTACACTGCAGGGAAATCTTCGATTAAGAAGTAAACAGTACCATCATCATCAACACCAAATACATCTGAACAATAACACTCAACAGCCACAGGATTATTA
>JAZRRF010000020.1:0-4260 GCA_045650465.1 Alistipes sp. | reverse complement strand
GCTTGTGGATATCGTCAACAGACTGGTTACCCTTGATAGCGAACAAACGCTCGATACGAGCGCGAACGCCCTTCTCTGCCTCGTCGAACGCACGAGTGTCGGTCTTAACCTTAGGTGCCTGAATCTTCTTAGCGAGGTAGTCACCAATAGTGTAAGGCAATACGAAGTAACCATCTGCAAGACCCTGCATAAGTGCAGAAGCACCAAGACGGTTAGCACCGTGATCTGAGAAGTTAGCCTCACCAATTGCGTACAAACCAGGGATTGTTGTCATAAGGTTGTAGTCAACCCAGATACCACCCATTGTATAGTGTACTGCAGGGAAGATCTGCATTGGCTGCTCGTATGGGTTAACATCGGTAATCTCCTCATACATATCGAATAGGTTACCATAACGCTGCTTGATAGTCTCCTTACCAAGACGCTCGATAGCTGTCTTGAAATCGAGGAATACTGCCAAACCTGTCTCGTTCACACCGAAACCTGCATCGCAACGCTCCTTAGCAGCACGAGATGCAACATCACGAGGTACAAGGTTACCGAACGCTGGGTAACGACGCTCCAAGTAGTAGTCACGATCTGCCACAGCGATATCAGATGGCTCCTTAGCACCTGAGCGGATAGCCTTAACATCCTCCATCTTCTTAGGAACCCAGATACGACCATCGTTACGCAATGACTCAGACATCAAAGTTAGCTTAGACTGCTGAGTACCGTGTACTGGGATACATGTTGGGTGGATCTGAGTGAAACATGGGTTAGCGAAACCAGCACCCTTACGGTAGCACTGGAATGCAGCTGAACCGTTAGATGCCATCGCGTTGGTAGAGAGGAAGAATACATTACCGTAACCACCTGTAGCGATAACAACTGCGTGTGCACCATGACGCTCAATCTCACCTGTTACAAGGTTACGAGCGATGATACCACATGCCTCACCATTCTCAATAACAACATCCAACATCTCGTGACGAGGATATGACTTAACAGAACCTGCAGCGATCTCCTTGTTCAAAGCTGCGTAAGCACCGAGCAAAAGCTGCTGACCGGTCTGACCACGAGCATAGAAAGTACGAGATACCTGAGCACCACCGAATGAACGGTTAGCCAACAAACCGCCGTACTCACGAGCGAAAGGTACACCCTGAGCTACGCACTGGTCGATGATAAGGTTAGATACCTCAGCCAAACGATATACATTGGCCTCACGAGCACGATAGTCACCACCCTTGATTGTATCGTAGAATAGACGATATACAGAGTCGTTATCGTTCTGATAGTTCTTAGCAGCGTTGATACCACCCTGTGCAGCGATAGAGTGCGCACGGCGTGGAGAGTCAGAGATGCAGAAGATCTTTACATTGTAGCCAAGCTCACCAAGTGAAGCAGCTGCAGATGCACCGCCAAGACCGGTACCTACAACGATGATATCCAACTTACGCTTATTAGCTGGGCTCACTACCTTGATGGCAGCCTTGTGGTTGCTCCACTTCTGTGCCAATTCACCAGCAGGTGTTTTTGCATCTAATTTATAAGCCATAATATTTTTAGTTTTTATTGTTATCTATATAAAGTGGTATTAGATCAAAGTCTGGATAAGCTCTGGAGATGTTACACAGAAGCAATATACAGCCACAGCAGCAAAGCCGAGGAAGATGAGTGATGCTACGATGTTAGCAAGGCACTTAAGGCGTGGATACCAAGTATCGTTAGCCCAACCTACAGTCTGGAACATTGACCATACACCGTGTGTAAGGTGGAACCACAAAGCTGCGAACCATACGATGTAAAGAACTACATTGTACCACTTAGAGAAGGTGATCATCATAAGAGCAGCACCGCTTGTAGCGCCAACCTCCAAACCACCTACTACAGAGGCGTGGTGACCCATAATCTCAACAAGCTGCATCTTTGACCAGAAGTGTACAAGGTGAAGACCAAGACCAAGGATTACGATGATACCAAGAACAAGCATATTCTTAGATGCCCATGCAACACCCTTCTCCTGAACAGTAACAGCATAACGCTTCTCACCACGAGCGCGGTAGTTGTTGATTGTAAGGATAAATGCATAGATGAAGTGAATTGCAACACCTGCTGCAAGGATAACAGTTGCTACAAGCGCATACCAGTTTGCACCAAGGAATGCACAAATTGCATCATAAGCCTCATAGCTGAAAAGCATTGCCATGTTCATAGACATGTGGAAAAGGAGGAAGAGTACAAGGAAACATCCTGTGATACTCATCACAAGTTTCTTTCCCACTGATGAATTAGTTAAAAAACAGCTCATAGTGTAAAAATTTTAGAATATTGAAAAATAAATAAGTTTGCAAATTATATACAACGCCCATCACATAGTGATAAACATTAGTGCAAAGATAAGAATTGTTTGCATAATAACAATACATAAACGCATAAATTATACTCCAAATGTTGATAAAATGTAAATATTTGGTACATTTGTAGCCATAACAATCGCTATTATGGAGGATAAATTGGAGATTAGGCGCGAAGTGCGCCGCCGCATAAAGGAGCTGAGCATGGAGCTAAGAGCAGCCGCAGCTAAGGAGATATTCACCCAAATCGAGCAGCACGAGCAGTTCAAGAGCGCCTCTTGTATTGCCCTATTCTCATCTATGAAGGACGAGGTGGCTACCGACTACGCTCTTGAGGCGTGGAGCGCCATGGGTAAGCGCATCGTTGTACCCCGTGTCGAGGGCGATATTATGCGCTTCTACGACTACTCTCCCGACACTATGCAGGAGGGCGCATTTGGCATTATGGAGCCTACCTCCAACGATGAGGTTACAGCTGAAAATATAGACCTTATCATCGTTCCTGCACGCGCCTTCACCCTATCGGGCATCCGCCTTGGTCGTGGTGGTGGCTTCTACGATAAGTATATGTCACTCAGCGATTTCAGAGCCTACAAAATCGGCATTGCCTACGCCTGTCAAATCTTCGACACACTACCCCACGTCCCACACGATATTAAGGTTGACGAGGTGGTATTTGCGTAAAGTGAAAACTAAAAAGTGAACTTTGCGATTAAGGCGAGAGCAGAGCAAGTTTACTTGTTTTGCCGAGCCGTAGCAAAGTAGAGGCATTACGAAGTTTTGCCTCAAAAGTGTGGTGCGCTTCGCGCAGTGTTTATAAACTGAAAAGTGAAATTATCAGCGTCATTCTGAACGCAGTGAAGAATCTCGCGGTGAGTGCAGACCTTCAACCCCCGTATAAACCTTGAGATCCTTCGCTATGCTCAGGATGACAACGCAAATAATATCGTATAAATAAAATATCGCGGGATAGTACCAAAGCGTACAGCCCGCGATATTTTGCATAGGATAGGGCAAGGATGCCTTATATAAATCGGAAATTAAAAGTCGTAGCCGACAATAGCATCAGTATACCAACTCCAAGGCCACTCAGATTTATAGACCGTTTCTGACTCCATAGGCACATAAATAATCATAGTATCAGGGCAATCGTAGAACATCTCCTCGCCATCTGGCGGTGTTGTCGGCTTACAATATACAGTTGTTAGGTTACTGCAATGTTGAAATGTTCTATATCCAAGTGTTATTACACTATCAGGAATCGTTACACTCGTTAGGCTACTACAACCACCGAATGCACCATTTTCAATTGTTGTTACGCTATCAGGAATAATTATACTTGTAAGGCTGCTGCAGTGGTTGAATGCACCCACTCCAATCATCATTACACTATCAGGAATACTAACACTTGTAAGGCTGCTGCAATAATAGAATGTATAATCCCCAATCGTAGTTACACCATCTGGAATTGTTACACTTGTTAGGCTACTGCAATAACTAAATGCATAATTTCCAATCGAAATTACGCTATCAGGAATAGTTACACTTTCAAGGCTGCTGCACAAAGCGAATGTCCTCTCTCCAATCTCCGTTACGCTATCAGGAATAGTTATACTTATTAGGTTATCGCACTCATAGAATGCTGATTTTCCAATTGTAGTTAATCCTGTAAAATATTTCAACTCATTAAATGTAATAATTGAAGAGTCTTTAAATACCGTTAGAATATCAGTAACTACACTGGCTTCGCTATACGATAATTCACCATCTTTATTTAGATCCCAATAGAGAGTGCATATTGCTTTGGCAATTGGATCCTGGAACTCAATAATTTGAGTATTATCTATTGAATTATTGCCCCCCGGTTGCTCTGGCTCGTGAGGATTACTATCCTCACACGAAGCAAAAATAATAGCAATAG
>JAZRRF010000019.1:0-4142 GCA_045650465.1 Alistipes sp. | reverse complement strand
TAAGAGAGTGAATAAAAAGATGTAGTTTTAGGCTTGCGAAGCCCGAAAAAGCGGAGTTTACTTTGCGTAAATGAGCATTTTGAGGGCAAGTGTAACGACAAAATACACTTTTTATTCACTCTCTTGTCTGTATGTAACTTTGCGTATTACTTTCTAATCTCTGCGCCTGTCTTCTGCTCGAGCTGTGTTTGGATGTTTGCCATTGTACGCTCAATCTGCTTGTCGTTGAGCGTTTGGTTCTTATCCTCAAGGATGAAGCTCAAGGCGTATGACTTCTTGCCCTCAGGGAGCTTGTCGCCCTCGTAAACATCGAACAACGATACTGACTTAAGCAACTTCTTCTCGGTAGCAAAGGCAATAGAGCGGAGCTGTGAGAAGGTAACACTCTTGTTTACTAGAAGAGCCAAGTCGCGCTTAACCTCAGGGAACTTAGAGAGCTCATTGAACTGCACTTTAGACTTCTTGGTCATCTTGATAAGCTGGTCGAAGTCTATCTCGGCAAAGTAAACCTCCTGCTTAATATCGAACTTCTTGCGGAGGATAGGCGATACAACACCCATGCGAAGTACCTCCTTAGGACCCTGCTTGAATACTATAGCATCTGCATATAAGTCACACTCCAAGCTCTCGCACTGCAAAGCGTAAAGGTCGATACCGAAGCGCTTAAGCAACTTCTCGACCATAGCGCGAAGGGTGAAGAATGATGAGCCCTCGGCCTTAGAGTTCCATGATAGCTGTGTTGCAAGACCTGTAACGGTGATACCTATGCGGTAGCTCTCCTCGTACTTAGCAAGAACACTCTCCTCCGATGCCTTCTCAGCAGCAAAGGCGTAGCAGTTACCCACCTCATACATCTTGAGGTTACCGTTGCGGCGATTAACATTAAGCTCTACAGCCTCCAAAGCGTTGAACATAAGTGTCTGACGCATAACATTCAAATCCTGCGATAGTGGATTTAGAATCTTTACGCAACGCTCCACAGGGTGCGATGTTGAACCTTCGTAGTACGATGCCTTAGTGAGCGAGTTAGACATAATCTCTGTGTAGCCATTAGCCGAGAGGTAGTCCGAAGCGACATTTTGAAGGCGAGCCTTATCAGGCTTTGGCGCGTATGACAATGTTGAGTTCACATGGTCTGAAATCTCGATGTTGTTGTAGCCATATACGCGGAGTACATCCTCGACAAGGTCGGCCTCGCGCTGAACATCTACGCGGTATGGTGGCACCGCAACCTGCAATACCTCGCCCTCACGGCTTACTACCTTAACATCCAACGCATCGAGGATAGTCATAAAGGTCTCTTCAGGGATGTTCTTGCCGATAAGCTTACGAGCACGCTCCAAAGAGAACTCAAACTCGAAGTCCTTAGCTGGGGTAGGGTTGATATCGATAATCTCCGAGGTTATGCGACCACCAGCCAACTCCTGCATAAGCATAGCAGCGCGCTTAAGGGCGTAAACCTGAATATTTGGGTCGATACCACGCTCGAAACGGAACGAAGCATCGGTGTTTAGACCAAAGCGCTTTGCAGTCTTGCGCACCCATACAGGGTGGAAGTATGCACTCTCGATAAATACATTCACTGTCTCGTCTGAGATACCTGAGTCCTGTCCGCCATATACACCTGCGATACACATAGGACGCTCCGCTGAGCAGATCATAAGGTCGTTAGATGTGAGTGTGCGCTCCACACCATCCAAGGTCACGAACTTCTCACCCTCAACAGCCGAGCGAACTACCACTTTACCTCCCTCAATCTTATCTGCATCGAAGGCGTGGAGTGGTTGACCAAGCTCAAAGAGAACATAATTTGTGATATCCACAAGGTTGTTCTTTGGGTTGATGCCCGCAGCACGCAATTCGTTCTGCATCCACTCTGGCGATGGCGCAATCTTACATCCACTTACTGTGATGCCTGCGTAGCGTGGTGCTGCCTCAGAGTTTACAACCTCCACCTCGATGGTGCGTGAAGTGTCGTCAACCTTGAAACCATCAACAGATGGAAGCTTGAACTCTACACGCTCGCCACGGCTCTTAAGATATGCCGCCAAGTCGCGTGCAACGCCGATATGTGATGCTGCATCTACGCGGTTAGGGGTCAAACCTATACCGATAAGGTAGTCGTCAGCAATGTGGAGATACTCCTTAGCTGGTGTGCCCACAACAGCCTCAGCAGGGAGCTCCATGATACCCTCATGGTTGCGTCCAATGCCAAGCTCATCCTCAGCGCAGAGCATACCAAGTGACTCAACACCACGAATCTTGCTTCGCTTAATCTTGAACTCCTCCTCAGAGTCGATAGGGTACAACACAGCACCTACGGTTGCACACATAACCTTAAGACCCTTGCGACAGTTAGCTGCGCCACAAACAATTTGAAGTGGTGCCTCAGCGCCGACATCTACAGTTGTGATGTGTAGGTGGTCAGAGTCTGGGTGATCCTCGCATGTGAGTACTTCGCCCACAACGACGCCCTTTAAACCACCCTTGATGGTCTCAATCTTCTCAAACTCCTCGACCTCAAGACCGAGCTCGGTTAGTATCTCTGCCATGCGCTCAGCCGAAAGGTCGGCATCGAGATAGCGCTTAAGCCAGTTATAAGAAATATTCATAGTATATAGTTTTAATTATTTGCTTCTTTGACTATTCGCTCGTTGATTTGGCTATAATCGCACAAAGATAATAAAAATAATTAGTAATTGGAAAAAGGAGGTGGGGAATATTACATTTTTTATAAAATATTCCCTCAGTTATATATGTAGGCGATGTTTATAGCGTGCCAGCGCGATATTGTTTTACAATATATTCCAACATCTCATCCTCACCTTCTGGGTCGTAGTGAAGTTTAAGATTATTGCCAAACATTTGCGCTAACACTTGATAGAATGTTGCTGTGACCCCCGAGCGAAACTCCTTGATGATGTTGAATGCTGTATGGTGTGTTTCGCGGTCTATGAGCTTTAAAAGTATCTTTCCCTCGTAGCGGGTCATCTTCCAGAGCATAGGTGTAATCTCCTCCTTAAGTGCCTCCTCGATAGCTTCGGTGTAGGCTTTTTTATCCTTTTTCTTGCCCATGCGAGCAAGCTCTTCATCGAGGTTTTCCATGCGGCGTGCAGCCTCTTCGGCAAGAGGATAGACCTTCTTCACTGCACGCACCATACGCTGGTAACTCTTTAGGTCGCGACCTCGCTTAAAGACCCTAACTTCCGTGAGATGTACACACATTGTGGAGTCGCCACGACTATTCACCTCCCAATAAACACTACGCACGCCCCTCAAAGGTCGCCAGCGTTGTGCATCGGCAGTATCTATCCCTGTAAGTAGAAAGGCAAACAGGAGTAGTAAGGATAATAGTCGTTTCATACTACAAAGGTAACGATAATTACAATAATAAGTTGCATGAAACAAATTATTTTTTACTTTGGTGTCGTAATAACACTTCTTCTGCAGGAACCTTTGTGAAATATATAACGCCTAAAGTGAGGAAATGTAAATACATTTTTGTACCTTTGCGCAAGGAATTTAATATTTAATAGATATGTTGGAGATTGGATTAAAGCATCAAAGCGTTATGCGTGTTATGGAGGGTAACACCGCAGAGTTTATTGGTTCGGGAGATATGGCTGTTCTTGCAACACCAGCGATGGTTGCACTTATGGAGAATGCTGCAATGTTGGCTGTTGCGCTAAAGCTCGAGGATGGCGAGACAACAGTTGGCTCGATGATTTCAACAACGCACCTTAAACCATCTAAGGTGGGTAATATGGTTAGTGCGGTTGCCGAGCTTACAGCAATCGAGGGCAGAAAGCTAACCTTCAAGATTGAAGCATATGACGGCGAGACTCTTATTGGTGAGGGCGAGCATGTACGCTTTGTTGTAAACCGTGAGAAATTTCTGAGCAAACTTTAAGGAGTAGTGTGACGGGAATGTAGAACAATTTTGCATAACCAAAATTTTGCCAATTCAAAACTTTATGCTATATTTGCACCCGCTTACGAGCAACGATTGAGCTATGGTGTAATGGTAACACAGCAGATTTTGGTTCTGTTATTCTGAGTTCGAATCTCGGTAGCTCAACCACAAGCCTTTTAGGGCGATAATTAACCGATAAGTTGTTGCTTATCGGTTTTTTTTATATCTT
>JAZRRF010000018.1:0-16895 GCA_045650465.1 Alistipes sp. | reverse complement strand
AATTTCTTGTCAGAAGGGGTCAGATTTGTTCTATCGCAAAAGAAGATCCCCTCGGGATAGTACACGAAGTACAGCCCGAGGGGTCTTTCTTTTTGGGATGGGACAAAGATGTTGCCCCTTATCACAAGAAATTCAAGAAATTACACTGCCATAAGCATAAGCAGCTGCGCCGTCAACACTCTGAGGAACATAACCACAGGATATACGGTTGCGTAGCTTACTGCTGGCATATCATTACCTGATGATGTACTTGCGAAACCGAGTGCTGGAGGATCGGTCATAGCACCCGCCATGAGACCCATCATAGTGTAGTAGTTGAGCTTACCCTTGAGGCGTGCGATAAGAGCTACGATAACAAGAGGAAGCACGGTGATGATAACTCCATAGCCAACCCACTTATAACCACCACCAACGATAGCATCCACAAAGCCGTCACCTGCACCGATACCTACCGCTGCGAGGAACATCGCAAGACCTATCTCGCGAAGCATAAGGTTAGCACTCATGGTTGTATAGGTTACAAGTCCGAAGTGTGGACCAAAGCGACCAAGCAAGATAGCGATAATAAGTGGACCACCTGCCAAGCCGAGCTTCACAGGCTGAGGCACATTCATCAATGGCAACGAGCCGAGCAACACACCGAGAGCAATACCGATAAATACCGGTAGAAGGTTTGGATGGTCGAGTTTCTTGAGTGAGTTACCCAAGACCTTCTCCGCCTGAGCAACAGCAGCCTCAGGACCAACAACCATAACCTTATCACCCACCTGTAGCTCCATACCCTGATATGGAATAAGATCCACACCAGCACGATGTACGCGTGTAATGTTGATACCGTAGCGTGTGCGTAGGCGCAAGTCTGAGAACTTCTTACCGTTGATATCCTCGCGAGTGATGAGAATACGGCGCGATACCAAAGGTGTTGACTGCATAGCTGTAGCACCCCACTCATCGGCTGTCATCTCCACAGGCTTACCGAAGAATGCGAGGATAGCATCTCTATCCTCCTCAGTACATATGATACGCAAGCGGTCACCAATAACGAGCTGTGAGTTACCATCCGCCATAACAATCTCACCCGACTTATGCATGATGCGCGATACAACAAACTGACGGTTGATAAGCATGTGTGCAATAGCGATGGTCTTACCCGCAAGCATCTCGTTGGTAAACTCCACAGAGTAGCGATGTGGAAGGTTTGTCTCATTACTCATAGCTGCAAGACCCTCATCCTCCTTCTTGAAGTCCACGCGTAGCACATAGCGCATGATAATCATGGTGAAGATGATACCTATAACACCCAAAGGATAGGCAACAGCATAACCCAACGAGATGGAGTCCGCAATCTCTGGGTCAGCCATGCCTGAGTCGGCATAGGCCTGCTGTGCAGCACCAAGACCTGGGGTATTTGTCACCGCACCCGAGAGCACACCCACCATTGTAGGCAATGGCTCACCTGTGATAAGGTGAATAGCATAGGCAGTACCAACACCGAGGAAGATAACCAACGATGCAAGACCGATGAGCTTCAAACCACCACTCTTGAGTGACGAGAAGAAACCTGGACCCACCTGAAGACCAATAAAGAACACAAAGAGTATCAAGCCGAACTCCTTGATAAAGTGAAGAGTGTCGTGGTCAACAGTTCCAGATGGTAGGAAGTGACCAAATGCGATACCCGTGAAGAGTATCCATGTCATACCGAGCGACACGCCCTTAATCTTAATACGGCTAAGCGCTATACCTGACGCAATCACGGCAGCAAGCAAAAAGACCGTATGTGCCACTGATGGATGCAGGGGATCACCACTACCCATCACGACAGTTTTAAGCCAATCTAAACTCATTATTTTTAATATTTATTTGGGTTATTTACATAGTACGGTACAAAGGTAATAAAAAAATTAGTAATTAGAAATTAGTAATTAGTAAAAGTTAAAAGGCTTCGCCTTCATATAAAGTGAAAAGTGGTGATTAAAGGTGATTAAAAGTTATTGAAGGTTATTAAGGACTTTTAAGGGTGGTTATGGGTTGGTAGGCAATTTAGGGATAGCGACTCACTAAACTCACTAAACACACTAAACACACTAAAAGGACATAGACTTTTAACCGAATAGACCTTCCCACCTGCACGACCCAATTTCTTGTCAGAAGGGCGCATCTAACATTAATTAGCCCACGACCTAATTTCTTGTCAGAAGGGGTTAGATTTGGCTCTGACACGAAAACTGGCGGATGGGACATACTAAGCGTATTTCCCATTCGCCAGTTTGACTGAAGAGTCAAAGATGACCCCTTATCACAAGAAATTTTACATGATACGCTCGTAATACTCACGAGTACGAGTATCAACGCGAATCTTATCGCCTGTGTTGATGAACAAAGGTACCTTGATAGTAGCACCAGTGTTTACAGTAGCAGCCTTAAGAGAGTTTGTTGAAGCGGTATCGCCACGAACACCTGGCTCGGTGTAAGTAACCTCCATATCAACAATTGGAGGAAGCTCAGCTGAGAGAACAGTCTCCTTCTCAGTGTGGAACATAACCTCAACGATCTGACCATCAGCCATAAGGTCCGCGTTGTTGATAAGGTTCTTGTGGATGTTAATCTCCTCGAAAGTCTCTGTGTGCATGAAATGTGCACCGAGGTCATCCTCATAAGTGAACTGATATGGACGACGCTCTACGCGTACCTGCTCGATCTTCTGAGATACTGAAGAGAAGGTCTTATCGAGAACATTACCATTCTCAAGGTTCTTGAGCTTTGAACGAACGAAAGCTGGGCCCTTACCTGGCTTACAGTGCTGGAAATCAACAACAATGAATGTCTTGCCGTCCATCTCAACGCACATACCGATCTTAATGTCTGATGCTGTAATTGTCATAGCAATATAGTTATTTAGTTAATTTATATGTTCATAACTGATGTTATAGCTCATACTATAACCTCGCAAAGATACAAAATTATTCTGAACTACAAAAATTTTTATAGTCGGAGGGCTGTGTTATGAGTTATTAGGAATGGTTAAAAGGATGTGAATATTTGCGCAGTCGGTGGGTAGTATGGGTAGAGTGGGTAGTATGGGTAGAGTGGGTAGTTTTGGGTAGAGTGGGTAGTTTTGGGTAGCATGGGTTGCATGGGTAAGCGCGAGCATCATTTAACTGCATGGCAGTGCGGAGCGCAAGGCGCGTCAACTCGGACTACCGCACTGCCTATTACCCATTCTACCCCAAAAGCCCCCCTTATCACAAGAAAAAAACTACCCCAAGATTACTCTCAGGGTAGCACGACCTAATTTCTTGTCAGAAGGGGTCAGATTTGTTCTATCGCAAAAGAAGATCCCCACGGGATAGTACAAGAAGTACAGCCCGTGGGGTCTTACTTTTTGGGATGGGACAAAGATGTTGCCCCTTATCACAAGAAATTAAAGGAATTAAAGGTTTTCGAGACAGTAATCCACCATCTTCTGACGAATATGAATCATACCCGACGGACGCATTGAGTGGTTCTGATCTGGATAGACCATCATATCGTACTGCTTGCCCGCATTGTTTAGCGCACGACACATCTCCATAGCATTCTGGAAGTGTACATTATCATCGGCAGTACCGTGGATGATAAGGAGTCGTGTATTAAGGCTTAGGCGGTCAGCAAAGTTGATAGGTGAGTTATTGTCATAACCCGCTGGGTTATCCTGAGGTAGGCCGTTATAGATCTCGGTATAGATAGAGTCGTAGTAGCGCCATGAGGTCACAGGAGCCACAGCGATAGCCATCTTGAAGAGACCATCACCCTTAAGTGCGCAACCCAACGCCATGAAGCCACCATAAGACCAACCATAGATACCTAGACGACCAGCATCTACAAAGCTCTGCGCAGCAAGGTGCTTAGCAAAGGATAGCTGATCCTCAACCTCGCAGAAACCAAGGTTGCCGTATGTCACCTTCTTGAACTCCTCACCACGGTAACCTGTACCACGCGCATCGCAGCAAGCTACGATATATCCGTTGCGTGCCAAGGTCTCCTCCCAATCTGTAGTGTAGCGGTTCTCAATTTCCTGAGATCCAGGACCTGAGTATTGAGTAAGGAGCACAGGGTACTGCTTATTAGCATCGAAGTTCTCAGGGAGGATTAGGTAGTACTGAAGTTCATCGCCACGCTCAGTGGTGAATGTAGCATACTGACGCTGATACTTAGGCGCCTCAGTTGCAGGCTCTTCGAGCATAAGCGAGCGAAGCATCTTACCCTTAGCATTATATACCGCAGCTGTAGGATAGCAATCAGTAGCTGAGTGCTCTGCTGCGAAGTACTTCATATTTGCTGATGGATATACTCTCCAATAGCCAGGTTTTGATAGAATACATGTCTTCTTAGTGCCGTCGATATTCACAGAGTATAGGTGACGCTCCAAAGGCGACTTCTCGGTAGCCATATAGTATATGGTCTTATTATTAGGTGCGATACCGACAATATCGGTAACCTCCCACTCTCCTGAAGTGATAGCATTCAGGCGACCCTCAGCCACAGAGTGTAGGTATAGGTGGAACCAACCTGCCGAGGTCTCCTCACGAACGATAAACTTATCGCCATCAATAAAGGTCACTGTCTCAGCATTTGGGCGCTCCACATAACGCTCATCCTGCTCGTCGTAGATAACGCGCTGCGAGCCATCCGCAGCCACCAAGACTACCTCGAAGTGGTTCTGAAGGCGGTTGACGCGGTAGTAGAATAGGTCACCCGCAGGTGTATAGCCGATGCGTGGGATATACTGGTCAATCTCAGCACCTGTATCAATCTTGCGTGTCTGACGAGTCTCAAGGTTATATACATGGAGTGTAACTATAGAGTTCTCATCACCAGCCTTAGGATACTTGAAGCGGTAAGCCTTATTATAGAGTTCATTATCGTAGCGCATCATCTCAAACTCCTTAACGCGGCTCTCATCGAACTTAAGGTATGCTATCTCAGTGCTATTTGGCGAGAACTCATACGCCTTAGTGAAGCCATACTCCTCCTCATACACCCAGTCGGGAGTACCGTTGATGATATGATTCCACTGACCATCATCTGTGATATTGTAGATATCGTTTGTTGTAAGGTCGTAGAGGAAGAGGTCGTTGTTATACGACATGGCAAGGAACTTAGAGTCAGGCGAGAAGCTGATATCGCGCACATCATCGATCTTGATTGTCGAGCCATCAGGACAAGCTACATAGTAGTCCGAGAAGAACGAGTGACGGTATATCTCACTGCGTGGCGACGCACCCTCCCATTTCTCATACAATGCCATAGTACCATCTGGAGATTTCACATACGACATAATAAGCTGGTCGGTAGAAAACACGGTCACACCATCCGACTTTTTGTGATAGTCATATAGTTTCACGCTGTTGCCATGCAACTCCATATACTGGTCAGTGCCGAGTGCAGGAGTCAACGATGCTGGAGAGATATAGTCAGGGCTATTCTGGTTGCGCTCCTCAACCATCTGTAGATAGCTCACCTGTGCCGAGGCTGATAGCGCCACAGCAAGCATTGCTATTGTACAAAGTAGTCTTTTCATAATATTAGTTTTTAGTTATTAGTTTTAGGTTAATTAGCGATGCACTCTAAATATCATCTATCGAAAAGTCGTAGCTTAAGCGTTTACCTGTAGTAAACTTCGAGTTATCTAGCTTTGAGTTAAACTGATCAACGGTAACTCGGATATTCTCATCGTATGGTGGCATGAGAAGGTCGAAGTTAAGCGCGTAGTTTATCGCTGTCTCAATGACATCTACCAGGGCATCACGGTCTATAGTGCGCGTACCAAAAGCCATAGGACGCACAAGTGTCTGACGCTTACCCTCCACGAAGAAGCACTTCTCGCGATTGATGAAGATACGACCAATAAGATAGCCCTCATCGGCATTACGATTATACTTCAATGAGTCAGATAGGAAGTTATAGATATTGATAACGCCTATGTAGGAGTTATCTCTGTCTGTCTGCACATAGTTATTCTGCCAGATGATATGGTTTGAATCGAACTCAAATACATCGGTATGCATCTGAAAGAGGAGAATATCGCTTGCCACCTGCAACTGTGCCTCAAACTTACCTCTATCACGGTACTCGATGCGCACACGACGGTCGAGCCTACCATCAAGTTCATCATCTATCTCCGATGCCATCTCGAAGAGCGTCTCCTTTAGGAGGTTGAATGTCGAGAATGTATTGTCGAAAATCTGCTGTTTGAGTGAAGACTTCTTAACTATAGTCTCCAAAATCTTTGCGCGTAGTGAACTCATAACTTATATGTTTATCTGTTCTTTACAATTATCGTAGTCGTATGGTTTGACCCTCGATAAGGTCTTTACCCTTATACGCTCTGTTTAGTCGCACAAGTGCCTTAAGGCGTATGCCATACATCTGTGATATATCTCTAAGAGTCTGGTTTTGTGCTACAGTATGGAACATCTCCTCTCCTGCCCAACGCGCCATCTTTGGCTCGATGTATATTATCTGACTCTCCTTTGGTTGCACATCGCCCTTAAGGTCATTAAACCTACGAAGCATCTTTGGTGATAGCTCAAAGAGTTCTGCAAGATGCTCAAATGTATCACCCTCGTTGGCTATGATATAGAATGTTCCATTAACACGATAGACATTGTAGCCGCGATGTGAATTTATCGTCACACGATAGTTATTTGGATCAACGCCCTGTTCCGAGTAGGCTGTCTTAATGTTGAGATACTCCACATCAGCCTGTGTAGCCTCGGTATTTAGCTCGCTAATGCTCTCCTGTGATGTCGCAGTTTCAGCTTCACCAACCAAGTCATCTACATCTACACCAAGTTCCTTAGCCAAGTACGCATCGTATAGCTCTATACCATTCTTTTTGTCAAGCAGCTGTAGATTATATCGCTCTACAACACCGATAAGTCGCTCTGCATAGTCGGGCGCTGTGGCATATCCCGCCTGCTTAAGACCCTTAGCCCAACTCTTATAATCATCCGTATCGTAGGCAAACAAAAACTCATATCGCTGACCACTGCATAGAAAGTTTGCATGATCTTCGAACGACTCCTCAACACTATCATATACTCTAAAGCAGTCATCTGGGCGGTCATCGGCATGTGTTATAGTGCGTCCTGTCCACGACTTCTTACACTTTATGCAAAAGTGATTGTTGGCCACACGCGCCAAGTAGCCATTACCAAATCCCGATTCAAGGATAGCCTGAGCCATGGTGATACTTGCTGGAATGCCATACACCTCCATGTTATCCACCGCCGTAGCACGCCAGCGATAGATATACTCCTCAGGGGTTAGCTTTACCCACTCAGCCACAGGCTCCAACGCCTTATCAACATCGGGCTCAGCAACTTGCGCTCTAACAGACACTATAGAGAAGAGCGATGCGAGAAATATTATAAAAACTCTAAAAAGCATACTTACCTATATATTATGGGCAAATATACAATTTTTTCTTGAAAATAAAAAATAAAGTTAACAGAGGGAGGGGGCAGAAAGGGTTTTTAAGGGTTTTTAAGGGTGATTAAGGGAGATTAAGGGTGGTTTACATAGTCATCGAATATAAAGAAATTAGGGAGCTTAGAGCAATACCCCAAACTCCCTAATTTCACTAATTTCCCTTAATAGCCATTAAAAACCCTTAATAACCCTTAACAGCCATTACTAATTACTCTCTACTAATTACTAATTACTAAAACTCCACAACAGGAGCATTCTCAGCACCCTCCTCGGCCTCGAACATTACCATCTTCTCGAAGCCAAACATACCTGCTAAAATGTTTGTTGGGAAGCGGCGAATCTTGGCATTGTAACCACGCACCTCCTCGTTGTACTTTCTACGCTCTGTAGAGATGCGGTTCTCTGTACCCTCAAGCTGCTTCTGGAGCTCCATAAAGTTCTGGTTCGCCTTAAGGTCTGGATAGCTCTCCGAGATAGCAATAAGACGACCAAGAGCTGAACCCACCTCGCCTTGCGCCTTCATCCACGCCTCCATCTGAGCTGGTGTTGCTGTTGATGGGTCGATACTCATAGATGTTGATTTAGCACGCGCCTCAGTCACCTGAGCCAAAGTCTCCTGCTCGTGTGCAGCATAGCCCTTAACTGTGCTCACAAGATTAGGGATGAGGTCGGCACGACGCTGATATACAGTCTCAACATTTGCCCACGCCTCAGATACGCGCTCCTGCTTTGTTACCAAGCCATTGTAGCCACTTACACCCCAGACCAGAACCACGGCAACGATGCCGAGGATAATCCATAACGATTTGTTTTTCATAGTTTTACACATTTATATATTAACATTTTTACCAACTTGAACCTGAGCCGCCACCACCAAACGAGCCGCCGCCAAAACCGCCGCCGAAGCCTCCTCCACCGAAGCCGCCACGACCACCACCAAAGCCTCCCATAGGCATCATAAAGACACCACCACCGCCATTGTGGTTATCATGGTTCTCTGTGCGTGTATGCTCCGAATGGCAATTATCACAATGGAGGATTGTCGTAACGCGCGTTACCGATGATGAGAGTCTTACGCTCTGCTTGCTAACCACACGCAGTGTATGCTTACCACACTCAGGGCACTTGGTCTGCCCATGAGCATGTATAAGAAATAGTGTCATCGGCAATACTATTATAAAAGCCATAAATATCAGTGCAAAGAGTATCGCCGACATATCATCCTCCTGCTCTGCACGAGGCAGCTCCTCACCAGACAACACCTTATCCACGGCGCGCATACCCGCGACCATACCCTCAGAGTAGTCGCCACCACGGAAGTGTGGCACCATATACTCCTGCTGAATACGATAGCATAGAGCATCAGGCAATGCACCCTCCAGGCCATAGCCAGTGTGAAAGCGTATCTCTCGCATATCGCCAACAAGCAGGATACCAAGGCCATTGTCGAGCTTATCATCGCCAACACCCCATCCCTCGAACAACTCCTGCGAGAAGTCCACCATATCGCGTGGGCGTATATCATCCACGACCACAATAGCTACCTCAGCGATACCACGCATCTTGAGTGCATAGCATATAGAGTCAAGTGTTACAACAGCATCACGCGAAAGAATACCATCGGGATTAGTGACAAAGCGCCTTGCATCCACACGCTGCACATTCTCCACATCGCGCACACGATAGCTCGTAGCCTCAGTGCCAACAACTGAACACAAGGCTAGAAGAAGTAAAAAAAGATGTTTTAATCTAGCACGCTTCATACACATATATAAACATAGGCGACCCCGATTTATTGTATCAAAGTCGCCTATTTTCCCATTTACACCACAAATAACTACTTCTTGGAATCAATAACCTCTGATAGGCGATCGAACACCTCATCCATTGTACCCAAGCCGTTAATCTCGTAATACTTACCCTGCTTGGTGTAGTGGTCAGCGACAATGGCTGTCTGCGCGCGATATACCTCGATGCGGTTACGAATAACATCCTCCGAAGCATCATCAGCACGACCCGAATCCTTACCGCGCAACAAGATACGCTTCACAAGCTCCTCCTCAGGTACATCCATATATATCATTGCATCCACCTTAGAGCCAATCTCCTCAAGGAGAGTATCGAAAATCTCTGCCTGAGCCGTTGTGCGAGGGAAACCATCGAAGATACAACCCTTATCATTGTGTGAACGCATATAGTCACGCACCATCTCCACTACTATAGAGTCAGGAGCAAGCTCGCCACGAGAGATATAACCCTCCATACTCTTACCCAACTCTGTACCACGCTTTATCTCCGAGCGGATAACCTCGCCTGTTGAGATGTGATACAAATCATATTTCTCTGCCAAACGCACTGCCTGAGTACCCTTACCGCACCCTGGCGCTCCAAACAAAATAATATTAAGCATAGCCTATATAGTTTCTTTTCGTTCAAAAAAATTTGATGCAAAGATATACTTTTTTTTGCAATATTCCAATCAAAGCAATACTTTTGCAAAAAAATTCAAGGTAATGAATACTAAGGGAACAGAAATAGCAACATTGGGCGAATTTGGTCTTATAGATCGCCTCACATCACGCCTTAAAAAGCGTAATGCTACAACACTCACATCTGCGGGCGATGACGCTGCAGTTATAGACCTCGGCGAGGAGGTCTTGCTCCTTACAACCGACATGATGACCGAGGGTATAGACTTTGATCTCAGCTATTTCCCATTACAGCATCTTGGCTACAAGGCTATTGTACGCGGCATAAACGACATACTTGCAATGAACGGCAAGCCTGAGCAGGTCGTAATCGCACTCGGCATCTCTGCAAAAATATCTGTCGAGGCATTGGATGCCCTATACGAGGGTATGGAGCGTGCTGCTGAGGAGTACAAGGTCGATATCGTTGGTGGCGACACTACAGCTTCGATGAATGGTCTAAGCATAACCGTAACGGCTACGGGTAGAGCCAAGAAGAGCGATGTTGTATATCGCTCAGGAGCCAAGGAGCACGACCTAATATGTATCACATCAAACCTTGGTGCTGCATACATGGGCCTACACCTCTTGGAGCGAGAGAAGCGCGTATTGAAGGATGTGGAGAACCCTGAGCCAAAGTTCCAGGGATATGAGTATCTCTTGGAGCGTTATCTCAAACCTCGCGCCAAGAGCAATGTTCTTGCTGCCCTCCGCGAGGAGGGCATCACCCCAACAGCGATGATTGACCTCTCGGACGGTCTTGCATCTGACCTTAGACAGATCTGTCGCTCATCGAAGTGTGGCGCACGCATCTACTTGGAGCGCATACCTATTGCCCGCCAAACTACGGAGCTGGCCGAGGAGATGCACATAGACCCTGTTATAGCAGCTTTAAATGGCGGCGAGGATCACGAGTTACTATTTACCGTACCTCTCGACAAGCAGGAGCAGGTTATGAAACTCGGCTTGGTGGATATCATAGGTCATATCACACGCGAGGAGGCTGGCGTGGTGCTTGTAACCCCAGATGGCGAGGGCATAGCGCTTAAGGCTCAGGCGTTTGATAGATAACATCAACAATTAGTAATTAGTAATTAGTAAAGAGTAATCTTATAAGTCTGCGACTTTTATTAGGGAGTTTAGGGAGATTAGAGAGTTTAATGTTTTTGGTTGATGCCATTCACTAAACTCCTTAACCTCCCTAAATTCTTTATATAAAAGGCAAAGCCTTTTAACTTTTACTAATTACTAATTTCTAATTACTCTTTACTAATTGTGTATATAAGGTGTTCCAACTCCCTCAATAGATTTCGCTGTGGATCCTCAGGAGCATAGAGAGCAAACATTATCACCGTAGCCTTGGCCGTAGCGGCATCGACATTCACATAAGCAACCATAGGACCACCCATAAAGTCGTTGGCCACCTCCCACCAGCAGCGTATCTCAAGCCACTCTTTGCCAGCAATAAGCACATCGGGCGTAAAACTCATAGAGGATGGCTCATTGCTAAGGCGCATATATGAGTGATTAGCGCCCTTGCTCGATATTGTAGCGAGCTTATTATCTATGGCGGACATCACCGAGAGCGCCTGCATATCCTTTGGCATGGTGGTATCCACAGGCGTTGTAAAGGCGAAGATGTAGTCGGCACGCTTTGGGAAGTCGCGTATATACCACAACAACTCCTTATCGCGTGTATTAGCTTTATAGAAGTATGCAGGTATAACCATCTCCATGCCTGTATGTGCCTTGAAATCCTCCACAAGTTGCTCTGCAGGGCGCGCAGCATTCGCCCTATTACTCTTATTACGCTCGGCCTTCTCAAACTCGGCACGAATACTCTCTGTTGCTGCCTCAACGAACGCTGTTGCAGCTTCGACTGATGGTGATGTGATAGTGATAATGGTCTGAGGACGAGCATACACATTCTTCGATATGGAGTATGTAGCCTCCGTAGCTGCACTATTCACACTTATCACCAAGAGGTTAGCATACTTCTTATCAAGCTCCGTTGCCGAGGCTGGAGCAGTCTGCTTGACGATATTGAAGTAACCCTCAGGGCGGGTAAGTCCGGGCGCGCGCTCCTCCAACATATCACATACGGCATAGCTCAAATCGCCACGCCACACATCATCATTACACAAAACCACAACATCATACGCCTTACCCATGGTGTTACTCTCGGGCAAAGTTGTTTTGGTGCGGCATCCTCCCAATAGAAGCACCAAGGCACAAACAATAGAGTTTAGAATTATTCGTTTCATAGCTATATCGAGTTAACAAAATATATACAAAGGTAGCGATATTTTTCTAATTAAGAAAAAAAAGCTACTTTTGTGAGCTAAAATGAATATTGTATGAGGATTAAGCCGGGTAAATTACTAAGATGGATGTTTCCGAATGTTATCTGGAACATCGAGGACAGGGATGGTATATACCTCACCTTTGACGATGGTCCCACACCAGGTGTAACGGAGTGGATACTCCAAACCTTAGACCGTTACGATGCTAAGGCAACATTCTTCGTACTTGGCAAGAATGTAGAGCTCTACCCCGACCTTTACCAGATGATTCTCGACCGTGGTCATAAGATTGGTAACCACACCTACTCCCACCAAAAGGGTTGGGAGCTACCCTTAGATAGATATATCGAGGATGTGGATCTTGCTGGCGATATGCTCCATACAGAGCTATTTCGTCCTCCATATGCACGCGTTACACGCAAGCAACTTAAGGTCATAGCACAACGCTACCGCATCGTAATGTGGAATGTGCTCTCACGCGACTACAACATCCACCTCACCCCAAAGATGTGCCTTAGAGAGACTCTCAAGGGGTTGCGTGGTGGCGATATCATATCCATGCATGATAGCGCAAAGTCGTTCAAGAACACAAGTTACATTCTCCCTGCTCTGCTACGCAAGGCACAGTCTATGGGTTTGAAGTGTAAAATCATCGAACTTTAGCCATGAAAATCATCGTTGCTATAACTGCTGCGAGCGGTGCAATATACGCGCGTCAATGCTTAGAGCTACTTCTTAGAAGCCCCGAGGTTGAGCGTATAGCACTCATCTTCAGCACACACGCCAAAGCCGTAGCCGAGAGCGAGGGTGTTACCATACCCGAGGATAACCGCATTGAGGTATATGAGAATGATAATATCTGGGCATCACCTGCAAGTGGCTCGGCACGCTGGGACTCGATGATTATCGTTCCTGCAACCATGGGCACAATAGCACGCATAGCCTCAGGCATATCACAAAGTCTTATTGAGCGAAGCGCAGATGTCATGCTTAAGGAGCGCAGAAAGTTGGTCATCGTAGCACGCGAAGCACCCTACTCGCTTATCCACCTACGCAATATGACCGCCCTCACAGAGGCGGGTGCTATCATCATCCCCGCATCACCATCCTTCTACTTCAATCCCACGACTATCGAGGAGCTATGTCTGACTATCTCCACCCGTGCCGTGGAACACCTCGACATAAGAACAGAGCATCGGGAGTGGAGAGACGAGTAATTAGCAATTAGTAGAGAGAAATTAGTAGTGGGTAAATAGCTTTGCTATTTCTGAAGGAGTAGGAAGGTTAGTGAAATTAATGAAATTTAAGGGGGCTGACTAAGAAGTAACTTAGTCAGCCCCAATAACATAAGAGAGTGGCTGTGTGATTTGCTCTCTTACTTCGCTGCCTTGAAGATGAAACTTACATTGATAGTTTCGATTGCATCTGTAACAGCATCGTAGATTTCAGCGACTTTTTCTGTATTGTTCAAATCCAACTTACCCTCACTTGCCATCATCTCAACAATGGTGTTTGCAAGGAAGTTCTCGAATGCGTATGTTGGCATATACATGTGCATCTGTGTGTTGTCCTGATCCTGGAAAGTCCAGACATCAATATCCTTGCAAGCAGGGTTGTTCGCACTCTTCTTGATGGTCATCTTGTTGCCATCTACTACGATAGGTGCTGGCATAGGCACATTCTCGCCATTGTAGTGGTAGTTATAGACAATCTCGTCTGCTGAAGGGAACGACACATTGAACAAGAGAGTCTTCATCATCTTATCCAAGATGCGACCATCCATATTAGCGAGATTCAATGTCTGACCAGCAAACTCAAACTCTGCATCCTTGGCCTTGACATTAGTTACATAGATATTGTTGTAATCGTAACTCTTGTTTGCAAGGTCGAGGTACTGCTTGATGCGGAGGAATGATGTTGTAGATTCTATTACCTTATCAGCAACAGGTACATAAAGTGTAAGATTCATAACATCGCCATAAGCGAGAGCATTAGGAGCATATGCTATGCGCATTGCTATGCACGAAGCATAACCCTCTTCAATAGCGTGTTTTGGTGTTAAATGAAACATCAAATCGCCAATTACCTTATATGTAGCACCTGTGGCATTTGTTAAAAAGTCATCAACATCTGCCATATATCCAGTAACAACAACACTGCCATCTGCATTGATAATCAAAGCCTCAGCATAATTCTCTGTAAGGCAAGTCCAAGTGCCAACGATGTCTGCACTGTGGTCGTGCTTGACATCATTGTGATCACACTCTTTGTTACAAGCGGTAAAGAGCACTCCAACCGCTGCAAACATAAGTAATAACTTCTTCATAAATGTTTAATGTTTAATTGTTTATAATAAAGTAAAAGTTTTTGCTTGTTTTAGGGAGTTTAATGAATTTAGTGATTGACGCAATCGCTAAACTCACTATATTCCCTAATCTCCTAAAATTCCCTATCTCTTGCTTTTCGTTAAAACAAAAAAAAGCACTACCGCTTACGAAAAGCAGTAATGCCAATTATAATCTACAATTATATTGTTAACTATCTGATTACCAATGAGTTTATAGGGGGGGGGTGAATGGCAAAACCTCCCAATTCATTGAGAAGTTACGCTCGCTATGGTATGTCACAAAACGATTATTCATCACCCCGATTACTCTAATTGATGTGCAAAAATAATAAAAATCTAACACAAAATATCGCAAATTGAGATTTTTTTGTGACTCAGTTGTAAATTCCTGTGGGGTGAATACGCGGAGCTATATGCTTTCGCGATAAGACCATGCGGTATAAACAAAAAAAGGGGGCTGACTAAGAAGTAACTTAGTCAGCCCCCCCATAACCTAAGAGAGTGAATAAAAAGATGTAGTTTTAGGCTTGCGAAGCCCGAAAAAGCGGAGTTTACTTTGCGTAAATGAGCATTTTGAGGGCAAGCGTAACGACAAAATACACTTTTTATTCACTCTCCATGAAGGACAATTCTCTAACGGAAATGCCTATTTGCGAATTAGCTTATTGCTTAGCAGAGGTCTGAGCGGAAACCTCGCACATTATCTGGTGCTCCTAACTCCATCTCATTCTGCATTGCTATCATCGAAACGATATTTTCGGCACACTCATAACCTCCAATCTCCACGACCATGGTCCACTGTAACTGTATCTGTACGATACCATTCATC
Source organism: Alistipes sp. (assembly GCA_045650465.1). Classification (GTDB taxonomy): domain Bacteria; phylum Bacteroidota; class Bacteroidia; order Bacteroidales; family Rikenellaceae; genus Alistipes. The sequence continues at coordinate 1,472 of JAZRRF010000018.1, read as the reverse complement.
AGTGGCAATGTATCGATGAGTTGCTTCTTAGGAGCAACGATGATAACGCCATCAACATCGGTGTACTGCGCCATAAACTGCGTAGCCACAACCGAGTCATGTAGCGTGGGTACATGCTTAATCACAATATTCTCGATGCTACAACCAAGTCTCTGGAGCACCACCGACAAGGTTGCTAAGTTCTCGGATACAAACTCCGAAAACTCATCAACGGCAATAACTCCAAACTTCATATTTGTTGAGCTCTCCATAATGCAATTACTACCCTTTCGTTTCAACAATATCCTATCAGTTTTCGCGCCAAACTACTCAGCGATGTACTTTACATACTTCTGCTTAAGCTCTGGGAAGCGAGCTACAAGCTCCTTGTATGTCTGCTGAGCCTTCTGAGCATCACCCATAGCTGTGTAAACCAAAGCAAGCTTAGCAGCGTTATTCTCATAAGTGTGGATATCTGCACTTGCAGCAATAGCCTTACCGAAAAGCTCTGCTGCAGCCTGAAGGTCGTTCTCCTCAACAGCGATATCACCACGAAGAGTATAAACCAAGCCATTGATAACCTCAGCAGCTACACCCTCAGCATCCTTATAGTTTGCCAACATAGCCTTGGCAGCCTCAATATCGCCAGCCTCAAGAAGATTTGCACCTGCAACATAAGCAGCAGTATTTGCAGCAGCAGTACCCTCATACTCTGCTACGATAGCCTCGTAAGCCTCAACACCAGCCTCTGTAGTTAGAGCTACTGTAAGAGCAGCCTGTGCAGCATGCTCTGACTTCTGTGCGCTGTTCTTCACGATGCTCAAAGCAAGGAAAATGACCACCGCAACAACTGCGATGCCAATAACACCATAAAGGAGTTTGTTACCATACTTGTCGAAGAACAACTCCAACTTACCCTTAGTCTCGACCATTAGGTCATTCTCAGGAATCTGAACTTTGTTTGCCATAATTAGTTTAAGTATTAAATTATTATTCTCTATTCTTTTTCACACTCAATCGCATAGCAAAATATGCGGTTATACAATTCAACCCGCGAAGATACAATAAATTATTGTAATAACAAAGTTTTGACGCGATAAAAGTAAAAGGGAGGCTTCTAAGAAGGTATCTATTGATGTTCGGGCGTACTTGTTATATCTTGCGAGAGAGTGTTGGACAGTGGGGAGAGTGGGTAATATGGGTAGGGAATATAAGGAATATAAGGAGTTGTATAGTTAACCAAAACACTAAACTCACTAAATTCCCTAATCTCCCTAACCTCCCTAATAAAAAGTCACAGACTTTTAACTTTTACTAATTACTAATTACTAATTTATTTCATATCCTCGCGCCTACCCACTCTACCCACTCTACCCACTCTACCCACTCTACCCACTCTACCCACTCTACCCACTCTACCCACTCTACCCACTCTACCCACTCTACCCACTCTACCTCAAGACTGCACGAAGCACACCCTACTTTTCACTTTA